>JABTUS010000001.1:900000-1045970 GCA_015075305.1 Opitutaceae bacterium
AGCCGACCACGACCTCCTGGTCGATTTTCTCGCCCGTGCGTCCATCGAACAGCGTGCTCTTCCCGGAGTTCGGCAGGCCGCCCTGCTTCAGGTAGTCGCGCACCTTCTTCTCGGGGATGCCGTCGAACACCGGAGTCGCCACCTTGATTCCGAGCTTCTTGCATGCCCAGCCCAGATGGGTTTCGAGGACCTGCCCCACGTTCATGCGCGATGGCACGCCCAGGGGATTCAGGCAGATTTCAACCGCCGTGCCATCCGGCAGGAACGGCATGTCCTCTTCCGGAACGATCTTGGCGACGACGCCCTTGTTTCCGTGGCGACCCGCCATCTTGTCACCGACCTCGAGCTTCTGCTTCGTGGCGATGTAGACCTTCACCTGCTTGATCGCGCCGGTTCCGGAGTCCTCACCCGCCTCCACGCCTTGGATCTTGCGTTCGCGGTCGCCCTCGAGCTCGTCAAACTTGCCCTGATAGGAACCGATGATCTCCATGATCTTGATTCGAACCGGCGACGGATCGATCTCGACGTGCTTGGAGACTGCGGCGAGCTTGCGAAGCAGCGTCTTGGTGATCTTGCGGTTCGCCGGGATGATGATTTCACCCGTCTGCCCATTGACCACGTCGAGCGGAATTTTCTCACCAAGCAGTATGTTGGAGAGCGCCTCGGTGAGGGACTCGCGAAGCTTGTCCATCTCCGTCTTGTAGTCCTCCTGGATCTGCTTGATCTGGCGGCGGCGGTCGGATGGCGAAAGCTTCTCCTGCTGATTGTCGATCCGCGAGGAGACCTTGACGTCCATGATGATGCCGGAAACGCCCGAAGGCACCACCAGCGACGTGTCCTTCACGTCAGCGGCTTTTTCGCCGAAGATCGCACGGAGGAGCTTTTCCTCGGGAGCGAGTTCAGTCTCGGATTTCGGAGTGATCTTGCCGACAAGGATGTCCCCCGGCTTCACCTCGGCGCCAATGCGGATGACACCGTTGTGATCGAGATTCTTGAGGGCCTCTTCGCCCACATTCGGAATGTCTCGAGTGATTTCCTCGGGGCCAAGCTTGGTGTCGCGCGCGGTTACCTCGAACTCCTGGATATGGATCGAAGTGAAGATGTCCTCCTTCAGCACCTTCTCCGAAATCAGGATCGCGTCCTCGAAGTTGTAGCCGTTCCACGGCATGAAGGCGACGAGCACGTTTCGGCCGAGAGCCATCTCGCCCTTGTCGGTGGACGGTCCGTCGGCAATGACGTCGCCCACCTTGACCTTCTGCCCCTTCCTGACGATCGGCTTCTGGTTGAAGCAGGTGCCCGCGTTCGATCGCATGAACTTGCGCAGCTCATAGACGGCCACGCCGTTTTTGGAATCGCTCTTGGGATGCTTGTCGAAATTTTTTGGAATCTCTCCGTCGCGCGTCGTGACAATGCGCTTCGCATCGACGGATGCGACTATTCCGGAATCCTCCGCCACGACGACGATCTTTGAGTCGCGTGCGACACGCTCCTCGATCCCGGTTCCGACAAAGGGTGCCTCAGCCTGAAGCAACGGCACACCCTGGCGCTGCATGTTCGCACCCATGAGCGCACGATTCGCATCGTCGTGCTCAAGGAACGGAATCATGCCGGCTGCGATCGAGATGACCTGCTTTGGAGACACATCCATCAGGTGGACTTCACTTGCCGGAACCTCGAGGAAGTTGCCGTCCTGACGAACGGTGACCTTGCCGACAAAGTTGCCCTTGTCATCGATCTCGGCATTCGCCTGCGCGATCACCTTGCCCTCCTCCTGGTCGGCTGTGAGATAGTCGATCTTGTCCGTGGCGCGTCCATCCTTCACCACGCGATAGGGCGACTCGATGAACCCGAATTCGTTGACGCGTGCATAGGTGGACAGCGAGTTGATGAGACCGATGTTCGGTCCTTCAGGTGTTTCGATCGGGCAGATCCGCCCGTAGTGGGAGGGATGAACGTCGCGCACCTCAAAGCCAGCGCGGTCGCGATTGAGCCCCCCGGGTCCGAGGGCGGAGAGACGCCGCTTGTGCGTCACCTCGGCCAGCGGATTGATCTGATCCATGAACTGGGAAAGCTGGGAACGCGCGAAGAAATCGCGGATGACTGTCGTGAGAGCCTTTGGATTGATCAGCTTCTGCGGCGTGATCGAGTCGACGCTCTGATCGTACATTGTCATGCGCTCGCGCACCAGTCTCTCCGTGCGGGCAAGACCCACGCGGCACTGGTTGGCGAGAAGTTCGCCAACTGTGCGAACGCGACGGGAACCGAGGTGGTCGATGTCATCCACCACCCCCTCGCCGCGCTTGAGACGAACCAGATACTTCGTCGCACCCACGACGTCACCAGCCTCGAGAATCCGCTGTTCGAGGTCGACCTTGAGTCCGAGCTTCTGATTGACCTTGTAGCGGCCCACACGACCGAGATCGTAGCGCTTCGGATCGAAGAACAGGCGCTTCAGCAGGGCCTTGGCATTGGCGGTCGTCGGAGGCTCGCCCGGGCGCAGGCGCTTGTAGATCTCCTTGAGGGCCTCCTCCTCATTGCGCGTGGGATCCTTCTTGAGCGCGCGGATGATCGCGCCTTCGTCGGCCGCGGTGTCGATCACGCGGATTGCATTGATGTCATGTTTCTCGAACGTGCGGACAATCGCCTTGGTCAACGGTTCAAAGGCGCGTGCGAGCACGACGCCCTGCTGGGCGTCAATTGCATCTTCGACGAGCACCAGGGTGCTGACGTTCTCCATGTCGAGCGCCTTGGAGACCTTGAGCTCCTGGATCTCGTAGAAGAGATTCAGGATGTCGATGTCCGCGCTGTATCCCACTGCGCGCAGCAGCGTCGTGATGAGAAACTTCCTGCGGCGGCGACGGCGATCGAGATAGACGTAAAGGAGGTCATTGTTGTCGAACTGGACCTCGAGCCAGGTGCCCCGGTCGGGAATGATGCGGAACGAATGGAGCAGCTTGCCGTTCGGATGCGGTGTGACCTCGAACGCGATGCCCGGGGACCGGTGGAGCTGGGAGACCACCACGCGTTCGGCGCCGTTGATGATGAAGGAGCCGCGCTCCGTCACCATGGGGATTTCGCCCATGTAGATCTCCTCATCCTTGATGAAGTCCTCCTCCCGGAGGCGAAGCTTCACGTAGAGCGGGACAGAGTAGGTGATTCCATCCCGGATGCACTCGATCTCGCTGTTCTTCGGCTCACCGATTGCATAGGAGACATACTCGAGCACCAGTCGCCCGTCATAGGACTCGATCGGAAAAACCTCGCGAAAGACAGCCTCCAGTCCCTGGTTCTTTCGTTGCCTGTCGGGAGTGCCCTTCTGCAGGTACTCCAGATAGGAGCTGATTTGCAGCTCAATGAGATTGGGCGGCTGGATAACTTCGCGAAGCTTTCCGAAGTTAATGCGGTCTGCGTGATTGCTACGATCGGCCATGGGAATTCCCGAGTTGAATGACAAAGCTGCTACAAGTGAAAGGAAACACTCAGATGCGTGTGTTCAGAGGCACGATCCGGTTCGTCGACGGATCCAGTGCCATGACTAACAAAGAACATATTACGAAAAAGGCAAAGGACAGGCCACGCTGAAGTGCGGCCTGTCCCGAAGAAATCGCGGTATTGAGCGAGTTTAACGCCAAACTTCTTACTTTAGCTGAACCTTGGCACCGGCGGCCTCGAGCTTCTTCTTGATCTCCTCGGCTTCGGCCTTCGCCACGTTTTCCTTCACCGGTTTGGGCGCACCGTCAACGAGGTCCTTCGCTTCCTTCAGGCCGAGGCCGGTGATCGCGCGGACCTCCTTGATGACGCCAATCTTGTTCGCACCGGCTTCAGCCAGAACGATTGTGAATTCCGTCTGCTCAACCGCAGCAGCGGCGGCCGGAGCCGCAGCTCCACCCGCTGGCGCAGCTGCAACGGCAGCGGCGGCGGAAACTCCCCACTTGCCTTCGAGATCCTTGACGAGGGCGGCGAGGTCGAGAATCGACTGGCCGGACAGCCATTCGATGACTTGGTCTTTGGTGATGTTGCTCATTTGACAGTCTCCTGAAGCGGATAGCGGTTCAATGGGAACTCGTTTAAGGGACGTATCCCCTAGCCTGCTTCGTTAGAGGTTTTGGGATCGCCGATGCGGGCGCTTGCACGCCTTGGCGGCGAAAAGTTTATCGGTTGATGATTGTTTTTCAGGAAGCGGCAGCCGGAGACTCCTTCTTGACCCTGGCATCCAACACGCGAACGAAGGATGCCGCGGTGCTCGTGAAGAGACCGAGCAATTGTGCGCGCAGCACGTCGAATGGCGGCAGTTCAGCAATCTGCTCCAGCTCTCCAGCCGAGATGATCTTGCGGTCGATGACGCCAACCTTGACCTCAAGCTTCTTTTTCTCGTCGAAGAACCTCTTGAGGACCTTTGCGACGCCTGCCGGGTTCTTGCCACCCACGACAACCGCCGTGGGACCGGACAGACTGCTTTCGATCTCAGGCAGGCCGAGCGCCTTGGCAGCGACACGCAGCGAGCTGTTCTTGACGACATGATATTCGGCCTTCTCAGTCGCGAGCTGGGACCGGAGTTCAGCGACATCCGCCACGGTGACCTTGGAGAAATTGGCGAGGATCACGTAGTCGCTCTTCTTGAGGTGCGACTCGACCTCTGAAATGAGGTATTGTTTTTCTGCTCTCATGATAGGATCGGTCTCCGCTTAGAACTTGGAATACTCCGTCGTGGCGAGGCGGACTGAAGGGCTCTGTGATGACGACAGCGCCACGTTCTTGATGTATACGCCCTTGAAGGCCGCAGGCTTGGCCTTGCCAACCGCATCGATGACGGCCGCCGCGTTCTCAAGGATCTGCTCAGCGCTAAAAGACCGCTTGCCGACGCCAACCCCAATGTTGGCGGCCTTGTCCATCTTGAACTCGACGCGCCCAGCCTTCACCGCCTTGATTCCTCCTGCAATATCGTCGGTGACAGTGCCGGACTTGGGATTCGGCATCAGGCCCTTGGGGCCGAGAACCCGGGCGATCGTTCGCACGGTCTTCATGGCCTCGGTGGTCGCGATGGCGACATCGAAGTCCAGCCAGCCCTCGTTGATCTTGGCCATCATGTCCTGAAGACCCGCATGATCAGCGCCTGCATCAAGCGCCGCCTTGGCGTTGTCCGTGAAAACAAGGACGCGCACTTTCTTGCCGGACCCGTTTGGCAGTGGCGTGGTTCCACGGATCATCTGGTCTCCCGCTGTCGGGTCGACGCCGAGGCGAAAGGAAAGTTCGACAGTCTCGTCAAACTTCGCCTTGGGGAATTTCTGAAGGATGTCCACGGCTTCCTTGAGCGCGTACTCCTTCGTCAGATCGGCGGCCTGTTGGGCGCCCCGATATCGTTTGCTTTTTTTGGCAGGCATTTTTTCTCCTCGCGGTTCAAGCGTCCAATGGGGACTCCCGCATGGATGGTTTTGAGTACGGCGAAAACGAGTTCCGCCAGATTGAGTTGCAGATCAGTCGACGACATCAATGCCCATGTTGCGGGCGGTGCCGGCAATGACCTTGATTCCAGACTCCTCGTCCTTCGCGTTCATGTCCTTCGCCTTGAGCCTGTAGATTTCGGCGAGCTGCTTGCGGGTGACCTTGCCCACCTTGTCCTGGTTGGGCTTGGCGGAACCCGATGCGATGTTCGCCGCCTTCTTGAGCAGAACGGAAGCGGGAGGGGATTTGAGAATGAAGGTGAAGCTCTTGTCAGAATAGACAGTGATCACCACCGGGAGGATCATCCCATTCTGGTCCTTCGTGCGCGCGTTGAACTCCTTGCAAAACGCCATGATATTGACACCCTGCGCGCCGAGTGCGGGACCGACCGGCGGCGCCGGATTTGCGGCTCCGGCGGGGAGTTGTAGGCGAACGTAACCTTGGATCTTCTTGGCCATGATTGAAGTGCGTGAAAATTGCCTTATTCGGTCATTCGTTGAACCTGCCAGTACTCGAGTTCGACAGGTGTGAAGCGGCCGAAAATGGAAACGGAAATCTTGAGCTTGCCGCGTTCGGGATCGATTTCGTCAATGCGCCCGGTGAGATTGGAGAATGCGCCGTCAGTCACCTTGACCTCTTCACCAACCTCGTATTGCACCTTGGGGACTTCCTTGCCGGAAGCCGCCTCGATGCGCGCACGGATTTCTGTTATTTCCTCCTCGCGCAACGCCGCCGGGCGCTCGCCACCCACAAAACCGATCACCCCGCCAACCTCCTTGACGAAGTACCATGGCTTGTTGATGACCTTGCCGTCCTCACCGTACAAGCGCATCTGGATGAAAACGTAGCCAGGATACAGCTTGCGGGTCTTTGTGGTCTTCTTCCCACCCTTTACTTCAGAGACGATCTCGGTCGGCAGCAGAACCTCGAATATGTAGTCATCCAGTTCCTCGGCCTTCTTGAACTTCTCTATGTAGAGCTTCACCTTCCCCTCCTGGCCGGAAAGCGTGTGAAGGGCGAACCACTGGGAGCCAACGGGAGCTGATGTGGAGGATGCCATGTCGATTCTAGCTCACCCAGGAAGTAATGAGGTCAACCACTTGCAGCAGCGCAAAGTCGCTTATGCTTGTGAAGACACCCAGCAACACAGTGGCAAGAATGACCACAATCGTGGAGTCCCTGAGCTCCGTCTTGGTCGGCCAGGCGGCTTTCTTGAGCTCGTCGATCATCTCCCCGAAGAAGATGCGCACTGTGCCAAACGGATTTTTCATGAAGGATTGGTGGCAGGGGCGGAGGGAATCGAACCCCCAACCAACGGTTTTGGAGACCGCTACTCTACCAATTGAGCTACACCCCTGTGGATAGTATTTTTAGACGATGCAGCCGAGGCCCGGCAGGGAGCCTCGGCATGAGAGTTGGGACTTCAATCGGAAACGATCAGGCGATGATTTCAGTGATACGGCCCGCACCGATAGTGCGTCCGCCTTCGCGGATCGCAAATCGCTGCGTCTTTTCCATCGCAATCGGAACAATGAGGTCAATCTCGACGCTGACATTGTCCCCCGGCATGATCATTTCAACACCAGTCGGGAGATTGACAATGCCGGTCACATCCGTCGTGCGGAAATAGAACTGCGGACGATAGCCGTTGAAGAACGGGGTGTGGCGACCGCCCTCTTCCTTGGTGAGCACGTAGATCTCAGCCTTGGCCTTCTTGTGCGGCGTGATGGACTTCGGAGCGGCGAGCACCTGACCGCGCTCAATGCCTTCCTTTTCAACTCCGCGGAGAAGAATGCCAACGTTGTCGCCCGCCTGGCCGCTGTCGAGCAGCTTGCGGAACATTTCAATACCGGTGACTACCGTGCTGGTCGTGTCACGAAGTCCGACAATCTCAACCGTGTCGTTGATCTTGACGATGCCGCGCTCAATGCGACCCGTCGCAACCGTGCCGCGACCAGTGATCGAGAAGACGTCCTCCACGGACATGAGGAAAGGCTTGTCGGTTTCACGAACGGGCTCGGGAATCTCGGCATCGATCGCGTCCATGAGCTCGGTGATCTGGGCAATGCCCTCGGGCTTGCCTTCGAGGGCCGCCGTGGCGGAACCGCGGACAATGCGCGCATTGTCACCATCGAATTGGTACTTGCTGAGCAGCTCGCGAATTTCCATCTCCACGAGATCGAGAAGCTCCTTGTCGTCGATCAAATCGACCTTGTTCAGCCAGACAACGATCTTTGGAACACCCACCTGACGGGCGAGAAGGATGTGCTCGCGGGTCTGCGGCATCGGACCGTCGGCAGCCGACACAACCAAAATGGCTCCATCCATCTGCGCCGCTCCCGTGATCATGTTCTTCACGAAGTCCGCGTGGCCCGGGCAATCAACGTGCGCATAGTGCCGCTTTGGCGTCTCATATTCGACGTGAGCGACGGAAATGGTGACGATCTTGGATGCATCGCGCACGGTGCCACCCTTCGCAATATCCGCGTAGGATTTAACCTCGGCGAGACCTTTGCTGGCCTGAACTGCCAGAATGGCCGTGGTCGTGGTGGTTTTGCCGTGGTCGACGTGGCCGATCGTGCCGACGTTAACGTGGGGCTTTTTGCGTTCGAATGTACCTTTAGCCATAAGAATGGGCGCGAGTTATATGAATGGAATTGTAAGTGCTTGATGACCCTTGGATTTTACGTCGCCTTTAGGGAATCCGACGTCTCTTAGCGTTTGACCTGGAGCCCAGAACCGGATTTGAACCGGCGACCTCGTCCTTACCAAGGACGTGCTCTGCCAACTGAGCTATCTGGGCAGACCAAAAGACTGTGGGTCAAAAAACGAAAAGAGCGCGAAAAGTGCGCTTCGGTTGGGACATCGTCAACTGCAATCTTTCCTGTTTCGTTAAAATGCAGCCATTCAACGCTCAAGGTCCCAATCGCAGGCGATAGGTGCCCGGTCTCAATCCAATTCCCATCCGCAGTCGTTCCGTCAGGTAATTCCTGAAGTAACCGTCGCACTCGTCCTCCCCTGAACTGATCACCAACGCGAGGCTTCCCATCAAACCCTTGCGGTCAATGATCGCCATCCATTCCATCGGCCGCCAGTCTCCTTCCGGCGCGCCCGGCCTCTTCGAAAGTATCATAGCCAGGGGAACGCCACCGCCGGCTGGCACAATTTCCAGATACCCCAATCGATCCGACAAAGGAGCAAAATTCCTGTCTTCCTGGCCAATTGCACGATAGGGATTGGGCTCCCTCCCCACATGCAGCCCGTCAGGAGGGGATTTTGGCAGGTTGATGACCTCGGGAAAATGAAGTTCAATGCGCTCCGGCAGATTGAAGAGCTTGGGAGGATAGCTCGAAAGATTGCCTTGGGAGGCCATCTGCAGTGTTCGTGGTCGGATTGCGAATCCCGCGTTGTTTATGGTGGGCAGAAAAAGGGGCGTCGGATCAAACAGATCAACCTCGGCCTTCATCGTCTGGCTCAATCCCACGCTCATGCCGACCTTGTCGCGCCTTGCCAGCGCAGGAGGATTCGAATCGGGGAATCTGATCAGCGAAAGCACAACGACAAAGATCAGCATCAATCCGCCCCCTAATCCAAACCATCCCATCACCCGCAGGCCCCGGCGACGGCGTTCACCACCATGCGCAGTGCGTCGATCTCCATTCGAAGCGTTTGGCGCCTCTTCGTTCATTTCGACCGATTCTGAGGATCCAGCGACATGACGGAGCCTGACCGCGCGCCTGCCGTTGGCTCGGCGGCCAGCAAGATTACAAGACCAGCCTTGTCCGCCGCACTGACTATTTCCGTAAAATCCCCCAATGCCAGACCCGTGTCTGTTCTCAAAAGCAGACGCGCCCCGGGGTGCTGCCGGCCCTTGTCGAGGAGCCATTGCCGGATTTCCGCAAACGTGTACTTCCCGTCCTCAGTAAAGACGAGGTCCGGTCCCGCGACGCTTATGACAATCGACGTGGCGGCCCCAAGGTGAATCGCCTGCGACACAACTGGTAGCCTGAACCGACCATCGTGCGATTGATTCGACACGACAATTCCAGGAGATATCACAAAGCGGGAGCCAAATATCGCAAAAAACAGGCAGGTGAGTCCCGCGTTGACGAAGTGCAGCCACTCGACGCCGGTCGACGGTTTTCGCACTCGGGAGAGAAGATCGAGGGGGCGGGTGACCATGTCGTAGCCTTGATCCAGTGCGCTCAAACTGTCGCCCGGTACTCGGTCAGCAGGTACTTCATGATGTCATTTGCCGCCCACTCGACATCGCGCACAAGCGCACGCACGCGCCCCGTCAGGAAATGATAGGCAAGTTGCGCGGGAATCCCCACCATCAAACTCCCAACCGCGCAGATGAGTGCCTGCCACATGCCGGTCGCGAGCGCATTGGCCGTCGCATACTGGCCGCCTTCCATGAACTTCATGAAAGTGGTGATCATGCCCAGCAAAGTTCCCAGTATTCCAACCAACGGTGCTATCTGCGCCAGCGCCGCGATGAATCCGAGCCGGCGCTCAAGAACGGGAATCTCCACCAAAGCGGCCTCCTGAACCGCGTAGCGCAATCTCGCCTCATCCGCATTGGCGTGCAGCAGGGCGGCCTTCACGACCGCAGCCACCGGTCCGGGCGTTTCCTCGCAAACTGTCATGGCTTCAATCAGTCTGCGCTTCGCCAGAATGTTGCGCACTCCGTCGACAAATGCGGTGGACCTGATCTGCCCCCGGTGAAGGAAAAGCGTCCTTTCAACAAAAAGCACCACGCCGATGACAGCCATCAGCAGGATGACATACATCATCGGTCCGCCGCGGGAAAAAAACGAAAAGTCGAAGGTCATGGTTCAGGATCGGATAAATGAAGGCGCAGGTGGCTTCTCAATCAACCTTGGCGGGAGTGGTCGCAGGCTCCACCTCGACGCCAAAACGGGCGAGTCTGCCGCTTGCAATGCTTTCGCCCGGCAGGTGGCGGTCGACCATCAGCATGTACGCTTCACGGGCCTGCTCAAGTTTGCCGTCAGTCTCCAGGAGTTCGCCAAGCCCAAGGAGCGTGCGGGAGAGGAAATAGCGCCCGCCACCCGTCAATTGTGCGGCCCTGTGCTCATCCAGAAGGAATGGCGTGACCACCTGCTGCCACCACACAACTTCCGCGCGGCGCTTCGACTCCGCATTGCCCCGCCTCACCAGCAGCAGCCCGAGATTGTACCCCGCCTCGATGCGAAGTTCCGGGCCGGCCTCGGCCTGGTCAACGAGTCGCTCGTAAATCGCAAGCGCCGCCTCGGCATGGTTGCTCAGCTGACCCTGCGCAAGTGAACTCCCGTTCGCCTGAGCGTTGTGCGCTGCGGCCAGCGCCAGATAAGCGTAAAGTACATCCGGATGCCGCGGAAAATTGTTCACCAGAAGCTCGTAGATCTGCTGCGCGGGATTGAACTCATTCAACAAACGGAGGAGGTCGCCCTGCTTGAGCCGCGCGTAGAACACCAGATCGCTGTCCGGATAGGCCTTCAGCAGATCCTCAAGCAGCCGGTAGGCCTCGTGGTAATAGGTGTCCTGCCCCCGCTTTTCCGCATACAAGGCCGCCTGAAAAAGCGCGAACGGCGCGTAGCGGTGCTTCGGGAAGTCATCCCTCAGTTTAACCAGCAGGCTTTGCGCATCGACATACCGGTTCTGATTCGCCGCGCGCTCGGCTTCAAGCAGGTACGACTCCACGGCGGCATCACTCTGTGGAAAGTCCGTTCGCAGCTTGCGCAGGATCTCCAACCCCTGCGCTTCCTGTCCCTGGAGGTGAAAATGGGCGTCCGCCTCCACAAGACGCGCCGTGCTTGCTATCTCAGTCCTCAACGCGGGATCGACCCCGTCCAGGCTGCCCAGCAGCTCGTCCACAAAAACGAGGGTTTGACTGGGTTCGCCCACCTCGAGCGACAATCGCGCGCGCAGCCAGGCCATCCGCACACGAAGATCCTCGGGGAGCCCCGATCCCGCGGTGACTGTCGAACTCTTGAGCAGATGATCGACACGATTGTAGGCCGCCCGGGTCGACACTTCTCCCGCAGCGCGCATCGCCCTCGCAAGATTCCACTCAGCCTGCCAGCGGTTGGTTTCGTCCAGTCGTGGATCCTTCACCGCCTCATCAAGTAGCGCGGCCGCGGCGTTCAGCCGTTCCGGGTTCAACTGCGCGGACTCAATCTCTGAATAGATTCTCTGAAAAATCAGCGCACCCGGATTGACTTCCGGCGGCACGTCCTCGAGAGCGGTCGCGTAGGCATCGGCTGCCAGCCGATAGTCAGGCGCACGGAAATAGGCTTCGGCGATAAGCACGCCGAGTTCCGCCCGTACGACGGCCATTTCCGGTCCCGACAACGCTGCGCGCGCCTGGGATGCATAGTCCGCCGCCCGGCGATACTGCGGATACTCCCACGCGACCTTGACAAGAATGCCCAGCGCGTGCGGCTTGAGCCGCGACCCGGGAAATGCCTCCAGCATTCGCTTCGCATCCGCCTCGGCATCCCGGTAACGCTTGTCCGCAAGATTCAACTCGGCGCGCTGCAGGAGCAGTTCCTCGAGTATGGGATGCGGCGTTGCGGAACCGATCAGCCGGTCAAGCTCACCTCGAAAGCCAGTCTGCCTCGCATCTCTCGCAAGCAGCAGCAATGCCACCCGCTGCTTCTCCCGATCGCCCGACGACGCGAGCAGCTGCATCAGCGCGTTCCTCCCCACCGGATCGCCGGCACCCGCGATCAGTCCAAGCAGCAGCTGCAGATCATCAGCCACACCCTTTTCCTCTATCGGCAGCGCCTGGATGTGCTGCCGCAGAAAATCCACAGCCTCGTTCCGCCGTCCAAGACCATTGAGCGCAACCGCAATCTGACGCATGGCAATGTAGCCGGCCGCCGTACCCGGACTGCGCTGAAGCCGCGAACGCATTTCCGCCAGCGCCGATTCTGTAAACACTCCGGAAATCAGATCAATCTCCCGCAATGCGAGGGTGAATCGCGCGCGCTGCAGATCCGTCACCGCCAGCGCCAGCGCCTGCTGATAAAAGGCGCCCGCCTTCGCATCTCCGGCAATCTGTCCCTGCGCAAAATGGAACCAGCCGCGATCAATGCGATCCAGGCCATCCTCGTTCACCGCCCTCAGCTCGCGACGCGCCTCGTCCGCCCGCTTCAGCACGATGCAGGCAAGCGCCAGCCTGAGGTGATAGCCATCCGTCGGCGGCCCGGCAAACGTGCGCAATGCGTCCTCAACATCCGCCGCCCGACCATCATCCAGAAGCGCGGTGGCCAGTTGGAGCGCAATGTCGTTCCTCCGCTCAACCGCATCAGGCTGGATTTCCGCGAGTTGCGCACGGAAAACCTCGATGGCCACCGACGGCAGGCCCAGACCCAGCGCACGCCAGCCAGCCAGGTCATGCAGCGCCGCCCTGCCCGCCTCCGGAAACTGGACCACTTGAGCGGGCACCAAAGGCGCCTCCACCCCCGGCGCGGTTTGGGCGCCGCCTCCTGCAGGTGGGAAAACGGCCAGCAATCCAAGTCCGCAAAACAACGACAATCGCATGAGAATTGAGCAGCCCAACGTGCGTGCAATTGATGCGGGACGCAAGCTTCACAGGGTGTCGCTTGCCGCAGCGCTCCGATGGGACCAATCTGGCCCATCCATGGAACCCTCCATTCGCCAGCAAACGATGCTCGATGACTTCCTGATCATCGAGGATCCGCAGGAGCGCCTGGGCGCGGTGGTGGACAACGGTCGCAACGCTCCGCCGTTGTCCGCAGAGTTTCGCATTGATGAAAACCGCGTCGCGGGATGTCAGTCGGAGGTCTGGCTGATCATCCGGACCGACGGGGATGCCTGCACTTTCCAAGGCGACAGTGATTCCCCCCTGGTTCGCGGACTTGTCCATCTGACATGCCGATTCTTCTCGGGTGAATCCACTGCCGACGTTGCCCGGTCCGCGGAATCGATCGATCCTGTTTCCCTGCTTGGACTCTCAAGAAATCTTTCATCGACGCGCATCAATGGCCTTGCCGCTGTGCGTCGAAGGATCCGGCAGCTTGCCGCCGCTGCATCGTCCTCAACTCCGTGAGATACTTCGACGCCCATGTCCATCTGCAGGATTCGTGCCTCAGGAACCACTGGCCGGTCCTGTCGAAGACATTGCCGAGCCACGGGCTCGTCGAGGCGGTCTGCAATGGAACCTCACGCAATGACTGGCCGGCGGTCGCCGCACTCGCGCGCCAATGCGAATGGATCCGGCCGGCTTTTGGGCTCCACCCCTGGCATGTGGGCAACGCACGCGAAGGTTGGCTGGACGAACTCCGCGCGTTTCTCCTCGCGGACGGTACGGCCGTCGTGGGCGAAATCGGCCTGGATCGATGGATCCTCGACTCAGCGCGCGCTGACGATGCGCGTCTGACAGGCCTTGAGCGCGCCTCACTGGAAGCGCAGGAGGCTGCATTCATCGCCCAGCTTGAGCTTTCAACAGAACTCAAGCGCCCGCCGACAATTCACTGCCTTCACGCGTGGAACCGGATCGAGCAGATTCTCAGTCATTCCCACCGGCCTTCAACCGGGTTTCTCCTTCATGCATTCTCCGGTCCCCCCGATCGGGTGAAAGTCTTCCTCGAACTTGGGGCATACTTCTCCTTCAACGGATATTTCCTTGCTCCAAGGCACGCCGCTGTGCGCGACGTCTTTGCGAGCATTCCGCTCGAACGACTGCTCGTCGAAACCGACGCACCCGCGATGCCGTTTCCTGAAAGCCACCGCAAGCACGCCCTGCCCGCGCAACCGAATGAGCCGGCGCCCATCCACCCCGCAAACATCGAGGTCGCTTATGCCGCCCTTGCAGAACTCCGCGGCATGTCCGTCGCCTCGCTGTCAGGCGTGATCGAGCGCAACTTCCGCCGGCTGTTCGACCATCTCGGACGCGGCCTCAATGGATAGCCGTCGAAACTGGATTGATCATGCCATCACCAGTTCGTCGTCCTTGACCTTGAACCTAACCTCGCCGCCCTCTCTCACCTCGCCGGCAATAAGGGCGCGGGCTAGCTTGGTCTCAATGTTGCGCTGCAGGAAACGTCTCAATGGTCGCGCGCCGAATACCGGATCGTAGCCCTTCTCGCCGACCCAGGCCTTCGCCTTCTCGTCGAGCGCGACCGTTACACGGCGATCGGCCAGGCGCTTGTTCAGGTCGGCCAGCAGCAGGTCAACGATTGTCGTGATCTCCTCCAGCGTGAGCGGCTTGAACAGAATCGTCTCGTCGATGCGGTTCAGGAATTCCGGCCGGAACGCCTTGCGCAGCTCCGCCATGACGCTTTCGCGCACGCTTTCGGGAATCGTGCTGCCGGTCACGCCGTCCAGCAGGAAGCGCGAGCCGATGTTCGACGTCATGATGATGATCGTGTTCTTGAAATCCACCGTGCGTCCCTGCGAGTCTGTGACGCGTCCGTCATCAAGCACTTGTAGCAGAACATTGAATACATCCGGATGCGCCTTTTCGACCTCGTCGAAAAGCACGACCGCGTAGGGCTTGCGCCGCACCGCCTCGGTCAGCTGCCCGCCCTCATCATAGCCGACGTAGCCGGGAGGGGCGCCGATCATGCGCGCGACACTGTGCTTTTCCATGTATTCGGACATGTCTATCCGGATCATCGCGGCTTCGCTGTCGAAGAGGGTTTCCGCAAGCGTCTTTGCGAGCTCGGTTTTGCCGACACCCGTCGGTCCGAGGAACAGGAAGCTGCCGACCGGCCGGCGCGGATCCTTTATGCCCGCGCGCGCACGCAGGATGGCATCGCTCGTCAACTGCACCGCCTCCTCCTGCCCGATCACGCGTTCATGCAGCTCGTCGCCCAGGCGAAGCAGTTTCTCCTTCTCTCCCTCGACCAGGCGGGAGACCGGCACGCCGGACCACTTGGCCACGATTTCAGCCACTTCTTCGGACGAGACCTCCTCCTTGAAGAGCTCCGTCTTGGCCTCGGCCTTCTCCAGCTTCTTGAGTTCCGCCTCCAGTTGCGGAATGCGTCCATGGCGAAGCTCCGCGAGCTTGTTGAGGTCATAGGCACGCTCCGCCTTTTCCACTTCCACTCGGGCCGCGTCGATTTCCTCGCGCACCTTGCGGACGCGCTCGACCGACGCCTTCTCCTTCTCCCATTTCGCACGCAGGGCGGACGCCTGGGTGCGCGCATCCGCGAGCTCCCTGCGAAGCGCATCGAGCCGGTGTCGCGAGCCTTCATCCTTCTCCAGCTTCAACGCCGCCTCCTCGATCTCGAGTTGAAGCACACGGCGCTGCAACGCGTCGAGTTCCTGCGGCGCGCTGTCCATTTCCGTGCGGATCATCGCGCAGGCCTCGTCGACAAGGTCGATCGCCTTGTCCGGCAGGAAGCGGTCTGAAATGTACCGGTTGGAAAGCGTGACCGCCGAAACGAGGGCGTTGTCCTGGATGCGCACGCCATGGTGCAGTTCAAACCGCTCGCGCAGGCCGCGGAGGATCGAAATCGCGTCCTCCACCGACGGCGGTTCCACCAGCACGGGCTGAAACCGGCGTTCAAGCGCCGCATCCTTCTCGATGTGCTGCCGGTACTCGTCGAGCGTCGTCGCGCCGATGCAGTGCAGCTCGCCTCGGGCGAGCATCGGCTTGAGCAGGTTCCCGGCGTCCATGGCACCCTCCGTCTTCCCAGCTCCGACGATGGTGTGCAGTTCGTCGACGAAAAGAATGATGCGACCGTCGCTCTGCTTCACCTCGGACAGCACCGCCTTGAGCCTCTCCTCAAATTCGCCGCGATACTTCGCGCCGGCGATCAGCGCGCCCATGTCGAGCGAGAAGATCGTCTTGTCCTTGAGACCCTCCGGCACGTCACCGCGCACGATCCGCTGGGCCAGACCTTCGACAATCGCGGTCTTCCCCACGCCAGGTTCGCCGATCAGCACGGGGTTGTTCTTTGTCCGGCGCGACAGGATGCGGACGGTCCGGCGAATCTCGTCGTCGCGCCCGATCACCGGATCGAGCTTTCCCTTTCTCGCCTGAGCGACGAGGTCGATGCCATACTTCTCCAGCGCCGCATAGGTCGCTTCCGGATTGTCCGAAGTCACACGCTGATTTCCGCGAATCTCCTTCAGCGCATTCAGCACCTTGGCGCGATCGAGGCCAAAGGACTTGAGGTACTTTGCGAAGGACTCGGGCTTGGCCACCTCCACGAGTCCCAGGAATAGATGCTCAACGGAAACAAACTCATCCTTCAGTTTCTTTGCCTCGGCCTCGGCCCGCGTCAGCGCGTCGTTCACAGCCTGGGTGACGTAGATCTTCGAGGTGTCAACGCTGCCGCTGACCTTCGGAAGCCGGTCAAGTTCGCGCGCGGCCGCCAGTTCGAGCGCACTCGTGGTGAGGCCCGTCTTTTCGATCAACGCCGGTACAATCCCCTTTTCCTGCGTTAAAAGCGCAAAGAGCAGGTGCCAGGTGTCGACTTCATTGTTTGAACGGCGGCGAGCCTCGGACTGGGCGTCAGTCAGCGCCTGACGCGACATCGTGGTGAGCGTGGAAGGGTCCATGATTTTATGATTGCCCTCTGCATTCCCCGTTCCACCACCCGCTCCTGCGAAGGAAGTCCGGCAAGAGTGGCAGTCTGTCACGCCATCGCGTCATTCTCCCTCGAAGTGTGCCACAACGCCGCACCCGGAATAAATGCACCCGCCATCTCAGCGTGGCTGCAACTCATAGACTTCAACAAGCCCCACACCCGGACGGGCGGCTTGGTTCGTCGATAGATCTTCGAACGGCCGGACTACAACCGTGTAACCGCCAGGTGGCAGATCAACAATCATCGCGGGCTCCACGGGCTTCATTTCCGGAATGCCCAGGGACTTGATTGCGTCAAAAACCATCTGCTCGGAATACTGGTCAACCGTTCCGCGAACCAGGACAGGACCGTTCGTCAGACGAGTATTGCGGGAATCCCAGTCGTCATTCTCAAGGAGCAATTCTCCGCGGGAGTCATGGAGCCACATTTTCGGATCCGGCATCCCGTCGGACACACCGAAGTTCAAGAGCGTCTGACCGAGCGTTCGGATGAGAATCCGTTTTGTGAAGGATGGCGATCCGGGATCGGGATTGATGACAAAGCCGGCGATGATGGGATTGTCCGTGTCCGCATAGGCACGGGTGGAGAGGTTGATCAGGCGCGTACCTCCCACCCCGTCGATTTCATAGGCCTCCACGAGCGCGGTGCCCGTCGCTCCGCCCACGCCCTCAATATTGGCGGTGTAGCCTCCTGGCGGGAGGATGCAGAACAAGGCGGAATCCCGACCACCGGCCGCGAAGGGGAAACCGGCCCGCCGCGTCTGTTCGGCAGCGGGTTGATCGCCCCAATTGTCGTTGACCGCAAACGGAGTCGTCTCGCCCTGACGGTAAAGCCGCAGAATCGGATCAAGCAACGCGCCGCTGACCCCAAATGGAATCAGCGAAGGTCCCGCAGCCCGCACGAGGACAGCCTTGTCCGCGCTTCCCGTGATGACAAAACCCCCGATGAGTTGGCGCGATCCCGTTCCCACGAGGGCGCGCGTGGAAACGTTGATCAGTGTGCCCGCCGAGTACGGAATCTGAGGGGATGCCCGATAGTTAGCCACCGAAAAGGCCGTTTGCCGAACTGTTCGCGCATTGTCGGACTCGCCCGGCAGGCCGGCTGGGATTCCCAGCGCCACCGGTTCGCGCAAGATTCCAGTCGAGCTTCCGGTGTTCAGATTGGAAAGCACCAGGTTAGGATTGGAAAAATAAGGCACCCGCGAGCCCGGTGCATATGCCATGATGTCGCGAAACTGGCGATTCTGCCCCGTGCTGTCCTGGGCAAAAAAGCGGTAGCCATAGCTGTACGGAAAGGCTCCCGGTCCCTTGGCATTCTCACGATCGTGAGCACAGCCGAAATTGTGCCCCAGTTCGTGCGACAGCACGTGCGACGAGTTCATCGATCCGAATCGAACAACCGAGAAACCATAGTAACAGTTCGTGAGGGACTGTGGTTCATCCATGAGATAGGCTATGCCCGCGGATCCGCCAGTGTCTCCGGCCTCGATCCCCAGCGATACCAGATCGGCCGCCACCTGATCCCGCAACGCATGAATCTGATCAAGCACCCCATCGGTCGTCCCCCTGAGCGAGCCCAGTGTCGCCGAGTAGCTGACACTGGATTCGTCCAACGCCACCTCATTCGCCGAGGCGAGTTCAATTCTGACAGGAATCTGGCTGCTGGAGAAATCGGCGTTCGTGCCGGCGATCGTCAGATCGACGATGCTGCCAACCTGGTCGACGCCATACGACTTTTTCACGGCGGTCGTATAAAGAAACAGGAGGCGCACCTTTACTCCGCCGGCGGAATCCAACGCCATCGGCGCAAGCGCAGAACGGACCTCATCGCCACTCAGGTCTTTTTCACCTCCAGCAGAAAGTGACTGCATTGCGATCCCTTCCATATTGGACACCACCTGTCCTCCACACTCACCCAGCCGGGCCGGATCAACCTTCCAAATCTGTCCGAGCGGACCCTCCGCACTGGCAATCGATCGCAACTGATACTCGCCGAGCGCCGGATCGAGGATCTGCGCGGAAACAGCGTCCTCGTTCACCGCAATCAGTACCCGGCTTTGGTCGCGCCCCTCGATATCTCCGCTGACGACAAATCGCCGGGGCCCGAGGCTTTCAGCGCGGGCTACACGCATGGTGACCACCGATCCGTCGGGCATGGGCAATGAAAACCGACCGGTCCCCGGGGGCATCCAGGCTGGAGATCGTTTTCCCAGCAAGAGTTCGCGATTCAGCGCTAGGTAGTGAACGCGATCGGTAGCCGCATCCAGCTTCGCTTCAATCTCCGCGGCGTCGATCGGCGGGCTGACGTAGGCAAACAAGGCATTGCCGCGGAAATCCGGCGGCGGAGCGTTCCCGACAGCAGGTGCAGCAGCTCCTTCAAAACTGACCATCTTCTCGGAATCGGCGGTGGTGCCGTTCCGTGAGTTCACAGACGCTTCCGACCGATGAACCCGTTTGGTTTGTCCAGGGCCCGGCTCCTGAAGTCCTTTCAAGGCGGACCAAACCACCATAGTCAGGAAGCTCACCAACAAACCGATCGAGACGATCGTCCCACGGAAATTGCCTCTAGCCACAGCGGAAAAGGGTGCTCATTCGGAAGTAAGGAGACCAGAGCTCCACTTGTTTCGCAAGTAGCTCCCCACATAAGCGTGCCCAGAGATCCAGTTCACCCTTCTGGCAGCCAGAATTGAGTCGATATTCCCATGCAAAATGCACTTAAGATACGACCCATCGCGCAAAGGTCCTGCGCGAAACTGACCTCCACGCTTCATGGTGACGAGACACATCAGTGCCAACAACGCCCTTTCGCACCGCACCCAGCTCAACTGCGACAGGCCTTCCTTTTATAAGGATTAATGTACAAAAATAAGCGAGTTGCGGTTGTCATGCCGGCCTACAACGCAGAGCGCACGTTGCGGGCAACTTATGACGAAGTGGTCGATCAGGGAATCGTCGACGACATAGTTTTGGTCGACGACCGAAGCCGCGACGCGACGGTGGCTTTGGCCCGCTCGCTGCCGGGAGTGACGGTGCACGTTCACGACAGAAATCTGGGCTACGGCGGCAACCAGAAAACCTGCTACCGCCTCGCGCTGGAAAAGGGCGCCGATATCATCATCATGGTTCACCCCGACTATCAATATACGCCGAAACTGATCCCGGCGATGGCCAGTATGATAGCGAACGGGCTTCATGATTTTGTGGTCGGCTCTCGCATATTGGGAGGCTTTGCCCTCAAAGGCGGCATGCCCTGGTGGAAATACTTCTCGAACCGCTTCCTGACCGCCGCGCAGAATCTATTGATGGGGGCGAAACTCTCCGAATATCACACCGGTTACCGCGCCTACTCACGCTCGCTGCTCGAAAGGATGAGTCTCGACGGACTTTCCAACGACTTCATTTTCGACAACCAGTTCATCGCCCAGGCGCTTTGGCACGGCTGCATGATCGGCGAAGTCAGCTGCCCGACAAAATATTTCGCTGAAGCATCCTCCATCAATTTCCGACGCAGCACCATTTACGGATTCGGATGCCTCGGAGTCGCCGGCCGCTTTTTTCTCGCCCGCCGCCTAGGCCTGCCCCGCCCCGCCTACCTTTCAGGCCCGAAAACGAATTCGCAGGTGCGCGCGGACAGCACAGACGCGTAACCGCCCGGCATGGCGGTGAGCTCTCGTTAAGCCCGATGCGCCGTTCGAAATCTGCTTGGGCCATCTTCCTCCCGGTGTCCATCTCCTGCATTCGGCGGGAGGTCTCAGTGCGCCACGCCACATTCCGCTTAAAGCTTGGGTTTCATGCGAATCCGAATCAGGCGCGCAGGCAGGATTCATCAGGCCAATGCCGGTCTGGCAAGTCGTGAGCCGACAAGCACAGCTGCGGAAGTGGGGTTGCTCGATTCTCAATCTTTCCGAGCTTGGTTCCTCCGTTAACCACAAACATTAGGGGCTGATCCCACGGCTGTCTGAATTAGGGTGATTCTGGCGTTTCTAAGACATTTGAGAATAGCGATTAACGATGATTTTGATGTGTCATCGATTTGATTTCTGGGGCCAAGTGATCCGCTATTTCGCGGATGAATACCGGCAAAACCGCTCTGGCCCAAGTGCTCGCAGGCATCAGCGGGAAAGAGTTTTCGCGTTGCTCCTCGCGATATCCAATGCGTCGCGACACTCCGGCGCTTTCCGCTTACGATCACTTTGCCACGATGGTCTTCGCACAGCTCACCTATCGCGAGAGCCTGCGCGACATCGAGGTCTGTTTGAATGCGCGTCGAGGGTTGCTTTATCATGCCGGAATTCGCGGCACGGTGAAACGCTGCAATCTGGCTTACGCGAACGAGCATCGCGACTGGCGCCTGTTCGCCGAAGTGGCGGGAGTGTTGATGCGCCGGGCGCGACGGATGTATGCGGGCGATCCAACGCCGCTCGACTTGGACGCCGATCTGTTCGCGACCATCGTCGGAGCACAAGCCCATCCAACAGCCCTGCGACTCCACGCATCGAGGATGCCCTGCTCTCGCATCAGACGCGTGCAGCGGCGTCTGCTCGTGCGCACACCTTCCTCCTTGAGATCGGCGACGCTGCGGGGCGCTCCGTAGTGTCCCGCGTCACGGAGTTTCCTGAAGACGGGAGTGGATTTGGTCAGGGTGGGAGCGACAGTGGTCTGAAGGATCGGGTTTGGAGCGTGGCGGGGTTGGGGTGAAGAGGGCGTAAGAGGGAGAGGAGGATTAAGAGGTTGGGGAATGCAGCGGATCCACCCACGGCGCTGGGTCCTGAGCAATACATCGAGGACGGAGGCCCATCGGCAGGTGCGTGGTGAAGGATTGTGTCCGCGGTGTGGAAAGGGTCGGTTGCAACGGCATGGATTTTACAGTCGTGGCGTGACAGGGTGGCGGGGCAGGGCTGCTGGGTGCTGGTGGCATCGATTCATCTGCGCAGCGTGCAGGGGTACGGTGAGCCTGCCGGGATTCGCGTTGTCGTACCGGCTGGTTGCAGGTTTCGACGTTTGAAGCGTTTCTCGAGGAGTTCTGGCGAAGGGAAGTGCAGCGGTGGCTGTCGGTGCTGGAGGACTATCGTCGGCGGATGCTTGGCTACGCGACGGGCTTTGGCGGCGGGTGGGATGCGGCTTGGGCCGTGCACCTCCGGCGAGCAGCAGGGCGATGTGGCCCTGGCTGAAAGCGGCGTGCGGTGGATTGACCTCCGCCGCACGCCGACTGGTAGCCGAGTTCAGGACAACCCTGTTTCGGCAGTACCAGTGCCATCAGCCAGCGGGGTGTGGTGAACACCACGGTTGGCCGGAGAGACCGGGTTCGAACGTGAAGGAGTAGCAGCCCACACAACGAAAATATCGCGATCGTGAACCGGGCGGTGAAACGCTTTCGGTGAAAATCTCCTTCGGAAGAGGAATCACGGGAAGCGAGGGCGCTGGCGCGCTTCGCCGCCGTTCAGGCGGTGATGCAGGCGGTCCGGAACGGACTGCCGTTGATGCGGCAGCGCAACAGGCCGCGCAGCAGGCCTGGGACAGGCAGCTGTATTCGGCCGCGACGATCGAGGACTGGTACTACGACTACAGGCACGGTGTTTGCCGCGCTGCACAGTCAAAGGCGTTGTGACCGGGAAAATCGAAGGCGATGGATTCGGCCGCGGTGGAGGCGTTGTGCAGACTGAGGCGGGAGCATCCGGGCCTGACACTCAAAGCCCTGGCGGAGGAGTTGGTGCGGCAGGGGATCCTGGAGCGCGGCAGTGTGAGCGAAAGCACGCTGCGGAGGCGGCTGGTGGAGGCGGGATTGGACCGGCGCAGCGTGCGGGCCGGTTCGGGTCTTAGCGGGGGGCCGACGAAGGCCTTCGAACTGCCGCTGCCGAATCTATTGTGGATGGCCGACTGCATGCACGGGCCGACGCTGAGGACCGGGGGGAATGCAGGGGCGCAGCGCACGTATTTGTTCGCGCTGCTCGACGACTGCTCGCGGCTGTGCGTGCACGGGCAGTTTTACGAGCACGAACGCCTGGAGGGTTTCCTGGATGCGCTGCGGCGGGCGCTCCAGACCCGCGGGCTGCCGGAGAAACTCTACACGGACAATGGAGCGGCGTTCCGCAGCCAGCATCTGGCGGTCGTGTGTGCGAACCTCGGCATCCGCCTGATCCACGCGAAGCCGTACCACAGCTGGTCGAAGGGCAAGATCGAGCGGTTCTTTTCCACGGTGCAGACCCAGTTCCTCCCGCCGCTGGTGTTCACGCCGGTGCACTCCATCGACGAATTGAACCGGCGGTTCTGGCGGTGGCTGGAGAGCGGGTACCATCAACACGTGCACTCGGCCCTGGCCGGCGAGGCACCGGCGCAGCGCTTCGCACGGCTGGGCACGGCGTTGAGGCTGCTGGATGCGAACGCGCCACTCGACCGCTTGTTCTTCATGCGGGTGGAGCGGCGGGTGCGCAAGGATGCGACCTTCTCGCTGGAAGCGGGCCTTTGGGAGGTGGCGGCGCATCTGCGCGGGCAGCTCATCACGGTGCGTTTCGATCCGGTGAGCCCTGGCGGGTGGAGGTCTGGCTGGGCGAAGGCGGTTCATCAGGCTGGCGGTGCGCTGTGACAAGCACCGCAACGCGAAAATCCCCTTCGTGACCAACGACTATGAGCGCGAAACCCACTGAAGCCCCGGCGCTGGACCTGGCGCTCAAGACGCTGTGGGGTGCCAGCCGATGGCCGGGGATGGCCGACGGCGGGGTGGTCCTTGCCCACCCCGCCTGGCAGGAGGCGTACCGACGACTCGACCAACTGGCCGTTGTGCGCGCCAGCGGTGTCCTTCACGGGCCCAATGGCGTGGGGAAAAGCACCCTGTTGCACCGCTGGAGCGAACGGTTGAGCCCCAAGCAGTATCGCTTCGTGCGGATGACGCACGGCTCGCTGGCCCACTCCGATCTGCTGCGTCACCTGGTGAAACTCGGTGGCCGGGAGCCGAAGTACCGCAAGGGCGACAACGTCGGCCTGCTGAGCGAACTGTGGCAGGAGTGGGCTCCGGTGTGGCCGGTGCTCGTCATCGAGGAGGCGCAGGATCTGTCCGTGGCGCACTGGAAGAACTGCGCCTGCTCACCTGCGCCCGCACCGACGCGGCCCCGCCGTTCTCCTGATCCTCTGCGGGGACGAGGATCTGCTTCGGTCGCACTGGAACTGAGATACCAGACGCGCCACGGTGTCGCGGCTGGGCTTCTGCCTTCATCTGCCCCCCTGGCCCGCGGAGAAGTTTTCGAGTACCTGCGAGCGCACGGCCGAGGTCGGCATCCTCCAGCCCGCTTGGGCCGGCCGCCGAAACCCTGCTGCTGCAATCAGGACAGGGGCTGCCGCGCACGCTCAACGCCCTTTGCAGCGCGCCATGGAGCAGGCAGCCCTGGCGAACCGGCGCGTTGTCACCACCGCGGATGTCCAGTTCGCCCTCGATGCGCTGCCGTGGCTGGCGCGAATCCGTCCGTCGTGAGGCACCATGCAACCGGCCAGCCCCCACGTCCGTCGTACCTGCCCTGCTCGAGGAAATCCGCCGCTTCTATGCCCAAGCCAGGCGCGCACCTTCCATCGCGACCGGCGCATGCTGCTTTACGCGCTGGGCTGGCCGGCGACCTGGCTGGAGCACCGCGCGCTCACAC
This sequence comes from Opitutaceae bacterium, assembly GCA_015075305.1. Lineage (NCBI taxonomy): Bacteria > Pseudomonadati > Verrucomicrobiota > Opitutia > Opitutales > Opitutaceae > Opitutaceae bacterium. The sequence goes on from JABTUS010000001.1 coordinate 924,640, forward strand.
GTGCCTCGGCCCGCTACACCACGCTGATCACCGACCGCCTCGACGACATCGCCGCGCACGGTGATCCCGCCCGTGCGGCCCATACTTTCCGGCGTATCTGCTCAAATGCGTCCGGGGATTGGTTCCAGCATCCGGCGACGAACTCGACGCTGAACTCAAACACATCCGAAACGCCCTCGATCAAATCTCGCCTCACCCTCGCTCGCCGCCCTGACGGTCCGGCGGGACGCCACCACCTCGCATTGCTCGCGGCCGCTCATCGGCTGCTCCACGCAACGCGGCAGCGCCAACGCCAGCCCGCCGCCGACCGCCAGCTGTCGCTGTTTTGATCTCCGCCGCGATCAACGTGGCGTCACACCGCGTCGCTTTTCCATCACGTCACGCTCCACCCGGAGCACCCGCAAACAGCTCTACTCCCGTGCCGCATTTATCACGAAAAAACGTTCCTGAAACACCGTGACGCGGAACACGTAGTTTCCCCGACTCGCGCGATGCGACGCGATGATGCGCGTGGCCAATGCGGCATCTTCCCTCTGTCGCTCAGTGACGGGGCTGGTCAACCATCGGTGATATCCGCTTCGCGACACGCCCACTACGGCGCACAGTTGGCTGATTGAGTGCTCGCCCGTCATCGCCTTGATCCGGGCATACTTCTCTCAGGCGTTTCGGAGAGGATGCCCAGTGATTTTTTTAGGATGATCTCCCTCTCCCGCAAACGGGCGTTCTCGGCCCGCAGCCTGATGATTTCCTCATCCTTTTGCTCGGGCGTCATACCGCCCTTCACTCCCGAGGCGCTTGATGGCGTCGGGGCATACTGCCGCCTCCATGCATGCAGCAGGCTGTCTCGGATATCCAGTTGCTCAGCGACTTGCCGAATCGATCGATCTCCCTTCAGCGTCAGCTGCACCGCATTGCGTTTGTACGTCTCGTCAAACTCCCTCCGAATCCGGCGGGAGCTACCTGTCATTTGGTTGTCATTCATGGTGTCTTTCACGACCACCTTCACCACTGCCACGTCCTGGGGGGATGGTCGATTCCTGCGGCAAGCTTTTCGCTCCTGTCCTCGGAATCGACCAATCCTTCCTCCGGCTACGCAGCTGACTGTCCACTAAACCGAGGCAATCACAGAGAGTTTACGTTTCCGACCGCTGGCGGTCGAGTGCGGCTTTCTGTGACCGAAGATGCGTTGACACCGTACGGGGGGCTGGTGCCTTGGGCGGCGTATACCAAACATATAGGCATCGCCGAGAACCTTGCGGCAACCTGACCGAACAGCGCCTCTTTCTGGGCAAGCAGTAGATCGAGGCATCGGTAGAGTGTGGCAGGTTGTGCGGAGCGTTCATCGACGCCGAGCAGATCCGGCAGGGCGCTCGTGCCAAACCACTGCCGGTGCAGCCGCCATTCGGACCCCGGTGCCAGCAGTCGATAGATCGCAAGAACGCGCAGCACCTTTTCCCAGTCCGTTCCTCCCGGCTGCAGCCGAACCTCTCGCGGAAAAACTCATCGAGATGAAGCTGCCGCCACAGCGAATCGGCCAGCCAGCACGCTCCCCACTGCCGCGGACGCTCCAGACTCATTGCGCTCAACCTCACCCGCACCGCGTCCACCTCGCCAGACGTCAGCTCTCGATCCTCCGGCCACAAGGCCATCTGCCTCATCGTTCCGCTGTTTTCATCGAGCACGCTCACCGCTTTCTCCCACGACTCCTTTTTGTCGGTCGTTCACCTCCCGAGATAAAGCACATGATGATGCACCACGCGTCCTCCTACCCGCCGACTCTCCACGATCGACCAGCTGCGGTGACCCTTCCCATTCTTGCGCCGAACCCGACACTTCAAGTGCATGCACTCACTTTACCTTCCCACGCTCACCTTGCATAGAGGGTAGGTCGGGCCTACACGCCCTTTTGAAAAATCCACCCCTGCCTCGCAGACACTTACGCACCAATACCACCCAAAAATCGTCAATTCATCACTCCAGTTGGCGAAGCCGGGGTAACTGGACAGCCGTGGATGAAGGAGATACTCGCTCTCGCCCACTGTTATTGCAAGAACATGCGATTTTGCTCGAAATCTCCGTCGAACCCGCCAAAATACTCCAAATCCCAAGAATCTATGAGCCCCATCCTCAACGCTACGACAATCGCCGCAACTACCCTGTCCGCCCTATTCGTACTGCTTTCGAATCACAGGCGACGTGGGAACCGTGCCCTTTCACTTGGCATTTTTCTCGTTGGAGTTTGGACAGCCTTTCGCTATACAAGTGTACTGAATCCGCACAATAGCACATGGTTTTATTTATGTCTATCCATAGGCCCACTCATATTAGCCCAATTGATTATCTGCGTTGAATGCATATCCTACGACAGAATCCTACCTCGCGATCCACTGCTTATAATAATACTTTCGATTGCATTAACCCTGCCACTCTTACCTTGGCAAAATTCATTTGCATATACCGAAAATCATGCCATAAGGAACGGCATCGGATACTATACGTATATAATTCTAAGCCTTTTATGCTATTTCGGCTCGTGCATATTGTGGACTATCCGAATCTTCCGCTTGGGCAAACCAGCAAACACCGAACTCCGCGTCTTGGTCTACCCCTCAATAGTTCTCGGCGTATCGATTTGCGTACTGATGCTCATACGGCCCATTGTTCGAGAGAAAATGCCGAGCGAATCATCTCACCTACTTGTGCTTGGGTTTGTCATATACCTATCATATAGTTTCATAACCTCCTCAGTGCTCGACACTCGTCACTTCTTTCGAGTTGCCGCCAGAGCATCACTAACAATCATTTCTTCGGTTACAATAGTATATGCAATTCATAAGCTTCTTCCTGTAACAATGTCTCTTTGGGCAATTGCACTCATGGCTAGCACGCTTGCGTTGCTCATGAGACGAACCATTTCGGAATTGAACGCGAGGTGGGTGAGATCTAGCAATATAGAGGTGCTCGCACAGTCATGTGTCATCGATACAATTAACACTACCATCTGTGAATCACAATTGACTACTAGGCTTCGTGAGATCTTGAGCCAATGGGGAACATCGCGAGCTTATGTTTCTTCATCGCTCAATGACTATTTCGACATCGACGAGCTGCCTTCAAGTCTGGCAAAATCACTAGCGAATGAACTTAAAGCAAGTCAATGGCTAACTCCAAAGCGCGTGCGCAAGATGTCGGGAAACGCCGTCCACCACTCGTTAATTCAATTTCTTGCTAGAAACAAACTTGGGATTGTGGTATCCAGCAGAGGGCCATCTCCAGTTGTTATCGCGCTTGAGAGACGCGCTAATTTGAAACCGTTTACCCGTGTTGAGGCGGAGCAACTACTGGAGTTTGCCTCACTCGCAGAACTCGCGTTTGTGAAAGTGCGACTGCTCGCGCAGCTAGCCCATTCAGATCGGCTGGCCACCTTGGGGACTCTATGCGCAAGTTTTGCGCATGAGATTCGAAACCCTCTTTTTGCAATCAGGACATTCGCGCAATTGCTGCCATCCCACTATGAAAGCCCGGAATTTAGGCTGCGGTTCTCCAAGACTGTAGATGAGGAAGCAGGCAGAATGGAGATGTTACTGACCGACATGATGGACCTGTCAAAACCTCGCCAACTGCATCTCGAACCGACCCATATTAATGAACTTCTCTTGAGCATGTTCGACGTAATCTCGCACCGAGGACGTACTCTGGATACGGTGCTCGAGTACGCTATGGATTCCACCCACGATTTTGTCGAAACAGACCCCACCGCTATCAAGCAGATCATTTTGAATCTGTCCGCAAATGCCATTCAAGCACAGAAGGAGTCTCGACGTGCACGCATGCTGAAGATCGCCACATCCAACACTCCCCATGGATTAGAAATCGCGGTCAGTGACAATGGCCCCGGCATTCCGCCGCGAATGCGTAAGAAGCTGTTTGTCCATTATCAAACAGGAAAGACCGATGGCAACGGGCTTGGTCTGTCGATATGCCGAGAACTCGTAACCAACCTGGGGGGCAACTTGTCCTTAGATCCCTACGTTCACGGGATTGGTGCAACTTTTAGAATCGTTTTACCGATGACACAGGATCCATCGTCCAATACCACAAACGCCAAACCGGCAACCTGAATACTGCTAATCTTTCACCAACGCCTTTGCGCACCATCTGGTGTGAACATGATCCCTCTGGGCAGTCGGTCAAGGGGAGTGAATAGTTCCTCAACGGTGATCGAATGCTCTGTGGCGTTGGTTGCCAAAAATCGTACTTTAATTGAGATATTGGCACGTGCGAACCCTTGACCGGTACCGTGTAATGTTATTTTTCTAGGAGTACGACCTGAAGGGATGCCATTGACTACAACAACCGCACCCGCCGGATTGGATTCAAGGAAGATCGCAAATTCTCCCGGCGCAAGAGTCGGTGGAGCAATTTCCTTCATTTCTTCCTCCCGAACGGTCCTCTCTGAAGACGGGGAGCTCGCAGGTGGCACCTGAATAGAGGGCTCAACCACTTTGTGCTGAGCGATTTCGTGTGACTCTGGCAGCGGCTCATAATTAGCCGAGCTAGGCGTGGAGCGCGGTGTAGTCGAAAATGTACCGCAACCCTGCATGACAAGCATTGTTAGCGCTGAAAGCGCCAACCTCGCTTCCCAGTGCCACAGACTCCAGTGCTTCTCCACTATCGCAAGTTCCAATTCATTAGCCTTCTTCGATATCGGACAGCGAGGAACTAGAGTTATCGCTTCGAATCAAGCGCATAACGTTCTGGATAAAACTAATCGCATATTCCTGCATCAAGTCAACATCGCTTGCTGGCCCAGGAAGAAAATTCACAGGTACATCCAATGCCGACATTGCGCGAAACTCCTGCTTCGGTCGTGAGTCAAACACCGTCAGGCAATGCTCAAACTTTCCCTCGCACATGTTCGTGATTCCTGCGAGGGTTGATGCGCCTTTACTCTATGCTCTCCGGTCCCGCTTGGTCACAGAAACTGCGTGATGAAATCGCCCTGGCCGTCATCGGTCAGGATCTGGTCGTAGAACGTCTCCTTGTCGCTTTGTTATCGAATGGGCACGTCCTTCTGGAGGGAATGCCCGGCCTCGCCAAGACCCTCCTCATCAAATCATTGGGCACCACCTTGGGCGTGCAGTTTGAACGCATCCAATTCACCCCCGATCTCCTCCCAAGCGATGTCGTCGGCACGATGATCTTTTCCCCAAAAGACGGTACTTTCCAGGTCCACCGAGGTCCGATTTTCGCCAATCTTGTCCTAGCTGATGAGATCAACCGCGCCCCGGCAAAGGTTCAAAGCGCACTACTGGAGGGCATGCAGGAGCGGCAGGTTACAATAGGCGGAAGCACTCACCCGCTCCCGGAGCCATTCCTCGTCATGGCCACTCAGAATCCTGTGGAACAAGAAGGCACCTATCCGCTGCCCGAGGCACAAACTGACCGATTTCTTTTCAAGCTGCTTGTCGGCTATCCCTCCGCGGATGAGGAGGCGTTGATGCTGGCCCGGTGGGGACAGTTGACAAAGAATCCGACTTTGAAGGCAGTCTCCAGTGGAGACGAACTCCTCTCGCTGCGCACATGCGTCGACCAGATCCATGTCTCTCCTGCGGTGGAGGCATACATCCTCGCACTGGTCCGCGCAACGCGGGCATTGACGGTTGCCGATGACAAGGGATTCCGCCTTCTCACTTTCGGCGCGTCTCCCCGGGCATCCCTTGCTCTCTACACGGCCAGCCGGGCCCTCTCATGGCTCCGTGGAACTGATTATGTCAGCCCCGCCCTTGTGCAGGAAATCGCACCCGATGTGCTGCGCCACCGCATTGGACTGACGTATGAGGCGGAAGCCGTCGAGCAAACGACTGACAAAATCATCACACAGGTTTTGGAGAAGACCGCCGTGCCCGTTCTTTAGGTCATGTTCGAGTTCCAGACAACGATTACAGGTTTAGGTCCGTGACAGCCAGACTCAATAGTCCAAGCGCATCGTCAACGGCTTCCTCCCTCGCCCTCCTGCGCCAATTGGAGTGGCGGGTTCGGCATGCCGTGGAGAATGTTCTGAGCGGGGAATATCGATCCGCACTCAGAGGTCGCGGAATGGAATTCGACCAAGTGGTCCGTTACGAATTTGGAGACGATGTCCGCGATATCGACTGGAATGTCACCGCACGCCTGGGAGAACCGTATCGAAAAAAGTACATCGAGGAACGCGAGGTCACGGTGCTGGTTCTTTTCGAGGACACCCCAAGCCTTCAGTTTGGTTCCGGTGTCACCTCAAAACGCGACGCCCTGCTCGAACTGGCCGGACTGGTCATGATGCTGGGCGCCATTAACCGGGATCGCGTGGGTTTCGTGCACGCTACTCCGAAAGGTTATTACTTCCGTGAGCCTGTTCGCAATCGTGGGGCCATCATGTATTCAGCTGCAACCCTGCTTGCAAGCCCGCCTCCTTCGATGGTCTCCATGACTTTCGATGCAAATCCCGGGCAGCCTGTTCTCGATATCCCCTGGAAACTACTATCGCGAGCAGCTCCAAAGCACTCCGTCTTCATCTGGCTCGGCGACTTTCCCCCCCGCTCGAGTCCACCTGGCTGGACAATCTTCAATCGGCGCTTCCAGACATTGGGGTTTCGCATTGACGACCCATGGGAGCATGAACTGCCACATGGAGAGCAATTCAGCGCATTCGATCCCACCCAGGGTCGTCTGGTCACAATTGAGGGATCTGCGGATGAACGCGATGCGCTGGCGGAATGGGGCAGGCGGCGCGACGACGCATGGTTCCGCCTTTTTCCCGATCCGCAATCTCGCCTGATTGTCTCAACTGAGGACAATCGATTGGAGGCGCTGGTCAGTTTCTTTCGATCACGAATGCGAGCGCGTCGATGAGCGATCTCACCCTCCATTCTCCCTCATGGCTTGCGCTCCTGCTGGCGCTTCCTCTCCTTGCGTGGCTCCGCCGCAGGCGCCCGGTCAGCGTGCTTTTCGTCCCATTCGCCGCATCCTGGCATCGACGCCCGCGTTTCACCCCATCACGCCTGCCCGGGTTCCTTGCGATTGCCGGACTGGCCCTGCTCATAGTCGCGGCTGCCCGCCCTCAGCGAATCGATGAACGACGCGAGACCAAGTCCCAGGGATACGATCTGATTCTGGCGATTGACTTGTCAGGCTCGATGCTTTCGGAGGATTTTGAACGCAATGGCCAGCGGATAAACCGACTTCAGGTCATCAAGCCCGTCATCCAGGCGTTCATCAGCAGGCGCCCTGCCGACCGCATTGGGATCGTCATTTTTTCCGGTCGCGCCTACACCCTGTCTCCCCTGACTTTTGATCATGACTGGCTGGCTCGTCAGGTGGAGCGACTCAAGATTGGCCTCATTGAAGATGGAACTGCCATTGGCGACGGCTTGGGGGTCGCGCTCACCCGGCTTGAACAAGCGAGTCGTGAAACGGAGGGACATCGGATGGGCGCATTTGTGGTCCTGCTCACTGATGGAGCCAACAACCGAGGCGCAATGACACCGGAACAAGCCACCGAAATCGCCAAATCGCGTTCCATCCCAGTCTATACAATCGGAGCGGGAAGAGAGGGCAGCGTGCCTTACCCCGTCTTTGATCAAAACAACAATCGCATCGGCAGTCGCAGGGTGCCATCCGACCTTGATGAGCCCGCGCTGCGGGAGATCGCGAATCAAACGGGCGGAAAATATTTTCGAGCCGACGACGTTCGCACGGTCGAGGACGCCTTTGCATCGATAGATCGCGCCAAGAAGATCGAATTTCAGGCAAAGCGCTTTCTCGTCACAACGGAGCTCTTTTGGATCCCTGCGACAGCCGGTGCAGTTTGCCTCCTGCTCGCCTCAATTCTTGAGCACGGGAGACACGGTCGCTTCAAGCCGAACCTACAAACGCCGCCAACCATCAAAACCGTCGCGCAATCTCGCTCGACCATGTCCGTGCGCGGATAGTGAAACTCTCAAAGTGACCTTTGCGTTGCCACACCTTCTCCTTCTGCTCCTGATTCCAACCGGGCTCCACCTGCTGGCATTGCATCGAAGAAGTCGAGCCCCCTCAACGTTCGGGAGCAGGATCCTTCGGGGCGAGGCAACTCAAAGAAGTATCAGGCTTTCAGATACAGAGCCCGGGCGCTCGAGGCCCGGTCACCTGCTTCGCCTTCATCTTGGAATCGCCGGCGTGGTACTGGCGCTCGCGCGGCCGCAATGGGGAAAGATCGAGGAGCCCGTCTTCGATCAATCCCGTGAGATCATCGTCGCGTTGGACCTGTCGCGTTCAATGCTTGCATCGGATGTGAAACCCTCCCGGCTGGAACGCTCCAAATTGCTCATTCAATCCCTCCTCGAACAACTGGCTGGCGAGCGGGTTGGATTGATCATTTTTGCCGGCACCGCCTTTCTGCAGTGCCCTCTCAGTTCGGATTACGAAATCATGCGGGAATTTCTGCCCTCACTCGATCCAGAATACCTCCCGCAGGGTGGGAGCAACTATCACTCCATGCTGGAAACAGCGCTGCGCTCCTTTACACCCGGCAGCGACGCTGACAGGTTCTTGATAGTTCTCAGCGATGGCGAAGCAACCGACGAAGAATGGGAACAAGTCGTGGATTCATTGAAGTCCAGCCATATCCGCACGATCGGTCTTGGTGTCGGCACGAATGAAGGATCCATGGTTCCTGACTCCACGGGCGGGTTTGTGAAGGACGAAAGGGGAGCCGTGGTGCTTTCACGGCTTGAAAGCCGCACACTGCAGAGTCTTGCCGAGAAGACCGGCGGTACCTATGCAGACGCATCAAGCTGGGTGGATCTGGCCTCCATTTTGAAAGCAAACATCGAATCGGCCAAACGAGGTGAATTCCAAGAGATGAACCATGTGAGACTCGCGGAGAGGTTTCAATGGGTGCTTCTACCGTCAATTCTGATCCTTCTCTGGAGTTACTACCGCGATTTTCCCGTTCGACCCAGACCGCGCGACCTGACGCTGGCTATATCTTGAACATGATCCTCCCGCACCATTTCAACTGTTCCATCGTCGCAATGCTCGTGCTTGCGCCGCCTCTTCTTGCACGAGTGGACTCCACAATAGCAGAGCCATTGGTGAAAGCCATCGGCGAAATCTGTGTCAAGGAGTCACCCTCCGCCAAGGATTACGCCCGCATCGCGGACAAAACGATCGACTATGGCCGTCGCATGCTGCAGGCGAAGAGTCACCCTGCGGAAGCCGTTGTCGATACCGGATTGGATTCCGTCGAAATTGGTGAGCGATTGGACCCAAGGGCTGCTGATTGGACGAAACTGCGCCAGGAGCTGGCATCATTGCGAAATACAAAGGATCAACAATCGCCACCGCAGCCGAAAGAAGAATCGAACAAGCAGCACCAAGACCAGGACAAGAAAGAAAACCAAGCCGGAACCGATCAAGAGCAGCATCAATCTTCGCAGAGCTCCCAAGAGGGATCGTCCGATGGAGGGAGAAACCAAAAGGAGACCCAAGGATCCCAAAGCCAGAACAGAGAACCAGCCGAAGACCAATCCAATGCAAAAGGTGAACCGCATACCAAGAGTGAGGACAGTCGGAATCAGCGCGAGGCAGGCGGCTCGGCGTTCGGTGACATGACCGATAAAAAGGAGAATGAGTCCCAAACTTTTCCCGATGCCCAATCGGATCCGTCTGAATCTCAAAAAGTGGGCGGACAAGCGGCAAGAAAGGCCTCAAACTTTGGCAATGAGGATCCTGAGTTGGTTATTCCACTCCAAAAACTGGATCAGCTCCGGAATCTGGATTCCCCCGCAAAGCTATTCCGCATGATCGAAGGTCAATCGGAACTGCCTGCCGGGAAGAAAGGCAAGGATTGGTAGGCATGCATCATTCAGCGTTCAATCAATTCATGCGCAGGGCGAATAATACCGCGTTCGTGCTGCTCTGCTTGTGGTCATTTGGACGCCTCGAAGCACAGACAGCACAGTGGCAACCGAATCATGGATCCCTGGGTGTGGGACAGGCGTCAGAAATTCAACTCGTCTTTGAAGACTGTGCGCCCACCAGCAATCCGCAGCCGCCGAAGGTTCCCGGTTTGAGTCTTGAACTGACAGGCACATCCCAGAGCATCCAAACTTTCAACGCATCCATCTCCCGCAGGATCAACTATACGTTCCTCGCGCGGCCGACCCAGCGTGGCCCAGTTAGAATCCCTGCATTCGATGTCGCCACTGACAAGGGCCAGGTGCGCGCCGGTGCTGCGGATTTCGATGTTGGAGATGCGACCGTGGGACAAGCGGGAACTTCACTTGATGCCATTGTTCAGTCTCGAATTCATCTTCCCTCCCAAAGCGTCTGGGCCGGAGAGGTCTTCCCCTTGCAATATACACTAACCATTGCGCGCCGCTACAGCCCGCAACTCGCGAGCGCGATAGAATGGACTCCCGCTCCGCTCACCGTGGAGGAATGGGGCAAGCTGGAAACCTCCGAAATGATGGTTGGCGGCGAAGCCCGCCTGCAGGTCACGAACCGGTCCCGCGGCCTGGCGCGTTCGGCGGGAACGATCATCATCAAGCCAGCACAACAACTGGTCAACTTGCAGACTGGCACCTCCATGTTCGGGGTTTTCTCGCGACCAACAATGGAACAGTATTCGATCAGTTCTCCGCCTGGCACGCTGAATGTAAAACCACTGCCTTCTCCCGCACCTCCAGGGTTCAATGGAGCTGTTGGAAAGTTTGACCTCGCATCCAAAGTCGTCCCATCAGCGGCCGCCGTGGGAGAGCCCATTACTTGGACTCTTGAACTCTCAGGCACCGGCAACTGGCCCGATATTGCAGAACTTCCCGCGCGCCAGGTCAGTCGCGATTTTCGCATCGTTCAACCCCAACCCAAACGCACGGTGAAGGAAGGTTCCCTCTTCGATGCCAGCTTTTCGGAAGATATCGTGCTCATTCCAACAAAGGCCGGCACCTACCCAATAGGTCCGTACCAATGGAGCTACTTCGATCCGAAAGCAGGTGAATACAAGACCGTGATGATTGCGAAAGCGTTTGTCACTGTATCCGCTCCTCCAACGCCTGTGACGCTGCAATCCGCCGGCGCGCTTCCCCCTGGAGCCGTCGAGCGCGGCGCGAGCAGATCCGGATCAATCGCAAGCACACTTGAGCCGGCCCCGCCGCCAAAACCCGTACCCGGCGATCCCATCATCGGCTCTCACATTGTACCGGCTCCAAAATCCACTGGTTCCGTCGCCACATGGTCCCTTCTGTCGCTACCGGCGCTTGCATTGCTCTGGTTCGCTCTCGCGCTTCGACGCGCGCGATTGACTGACTCGCACAGACGTCAGAGGGACGCGCGTATGCGCCTTGGGCTGACATTGAAGGCCCTGGCAGCCGCTACTGAAACGCCGGTGACACACACCCTGCTGCGAGAATGGCAGCACGATACCCTGGTATTGCTCGGCCTCTCGCGAACATATGCTTCCGCAAGTCACCTTGTACATTCGCCACTAATCAACGACAAGTCCGCACTCGCCGCCTGGATAGATCTTTGGGCTGAGGCAGACCGCGTCCTCTATTCGATCCGTCAAAACCTGCCTGAAGGATGGATTGAGCGGGCTCAGGGAGCAATGGCGTCGGCCAGCCTCCCGCGATTCTCGCTGCTGTCGCTTTTCGCACCAAGGAATCTTCTGCCGTTTGTCGCGAGTTTCTGCGTGTTGATGATCCTTCCCCCAGTCCGAGGCGCGAATGCGCTCGAGCTTTACCGTGAAGGCAAGTTTGCCGAGGCGCAGAAATCCTGGTCGGATCAAGTCGCGCGTGATCCGACCGACTGGGTCGCTCGTCACAATCTTTCCCTCGCACTGGAACAGCAGGATCGCTGGGGAGAGGCTGCAGCGCACGCAACGGCGGCATACCTCCAGCAGCCTGCAAACGAGGAGGTGCGCAAAAACTGGTCATTCGCGTTGAATCACGCAGGCTACCTGCCCTCTCAGATCAACAACTTCGTTTCACCCGGACCATTGCACCAAGTCGCGCAGGAGTTTTCTCCGTCGGTGTGGAAGCTTCTCTTGATTGTCTGGGCATGGAGCGCAGCTGGGGCAGCGGGTGTCCTGCTCTTACGTGCCTTCAGCTTCCTTGGAGCTTGGGCGCACCCAGCCGCGTACGTTGTCGGATGCATCTCAGTTCTGCTCGCGGGCGCGTCCTATGCATCCATCCACGCTTTTGGCCTCACGGCGGACAGCCGATCCGTGATCTTCTGGCGCTCGGCAAACTTACGGTCGGTTCCAACGTTTGCCGACACCACACAGAAAACCACACCGGTCGCACCGGGTACGGTCGCCGTCGTCGACAAGACCTTCCTCAAGTGGCACCGACTTCGATTTCCCGATGGTCAGACCGGATGGATCCCTGCTGCGGAGGTGATCCCGCTGTGGCGCAGTGATCGGCAGGGCGGCTGATCACTGCCAAAGGTCATCCGCGACAAACGGTCGAGCCGAATCCAGGTGCCGCCAGACATCCTCGACCGAATCCGCCACGTTGAAGAGATCGCCCGCCCCCCGAGACTTGAAGCGCTCCCGCTTCATTCGTTCGAAAAACCGCAGCAGATCATCGTAGTACCCACCTTGATTCACAACGACCACGGGTTTTGGCAATTGATTGAGGTACCGCAATGTCATGATCTCCGCAAGTTCCTCCAGAGTTCCTATGCCGCCAGGGAGCGTGACAAAGCCCGCAGCCCTCTCTTCCATGATTTGTTTTCGCTGACGCATGGTCGTCACCGTCACCAGTTCATTGGATTCATTGAAGGCGAGTTCGCGAGTCTTCATGAACTCCGGGATCACTCCAACAACATGTCCGCCGGATTCCTTTACAGCTCTCGCCAGAGTCCCCATCAACCCCCTGTGTCCACCACCATAAACGAGGCCCCATCCACGCGCCACCATACCGCGACCCAAAGCATCGGCCGCTTCAAAATATTTCCGGTCAATCAAGTCGCTGGACGAGCAATAGACACAAAGCAGATTCGGCATCGTTGGCTTCAATTCGATCTCCTGCCATCGCAGTGCAAATCAGGACATGCATAGCCGCCTGAATTGCAAGCGGCCAAACATCCCCTTTCCATGTCCACGGCGCACCCAGGATACTGTGGAAGGCTTGCTCCTTCTCCCACGGGGTTGCTGCATGTCGGTCATGCCCAAACCTTCAATATCGCCTCGCAGCGAGCGCGCGCGGCCCAAGGAACTTTGCTGCTTCGCAATGATGATCTCGATCGTGCACGATGCCGGTCGCAGTATGTGGAGGCATTCATCGAAGACCTTTCCTGGCTCGGCCTCCACTGGGACGGTCCCATAGTCACCCAAAGCTGTCGCATCTCCCGGTACCGGCAGACAATGGAGTTTCTCCATGCGCAGCGCTTGATCTACCCGTGCCACCGATCCCGCCGGGATGTTGCGGAGGCCGCCAGCGCTCCGCATGAAAACGAACGCACGCTCTCCCAGGACGAGTGTGTCTACCCCCTTGCCTTTCGACCGCCAGTCAATGCGCCTCTTCCTCCCTTGGATGAAATCATTTCTGAAAACTGGCGACTGCGCGTGCCCGAGGGCAGAAGGCTGGAATTCAATGACGGTTGCACCGGAATCCACTCAGCTACGGCTGGGGTGGATTTTGGCGACTTCCTCGTCTGGCGGAAGGACAACATCCCGAGCTATCAGCTTGCGACGGTGATTGACGACATCGATTTCGGGGTAAGCGAGGTCGTTCGTGGAGCAGACCTCATTCAATCAACCTTCCGGCAGTTGTTGCTTTATCAAGCACTGGAAATGCCGCCTCCCGCATTCTTCCACTGTCCATTGGTACGAGATCAATCGGGAAATCGTCTCGCCAAGCGCCATGATTCCCTCAGCGTGCGCGCATTGCGCGCCGCAGGCTGCACTCCCGAAGAGGTGCTCAGCTGGCGACCATGAAACGACGCTGGAGAAGCTCGTGCCCTTGTGTCAATCCCTCCTCCCATGAGTCTTGTCATCGGCATCCTGAACATTTCAGACAGAGCCAGTGCAGGCATCTACGACGATGCACCGGGCAAGGCCTGCGCAACGCTGCTGCGTGAATGGATCTCCTGTCCAATCGAGATCGATTACCGCGTGATCCCAGACGATCAGCCACAAATCGAAAACGAACTAAGACGCCTCTGCGATGAAGTAGCCTGTGCACTCGTCGTAACCACCGGGGGAACCGGACCCGCGCCTCGCGACGTGACTCCGGAAGCAACCATCGCGGTCTGCGACAAGCTGCTTCCCGGGTTCGGCGAACAGATGCGATCAACTTCGTTGAAGCATGTTCCAACAGCGACACTCTCCCGGCAGACGGCAGGCATCCGAAAAAGGACGCTGATCATAAACCTCCCCGGAAGACCAAAGGCCATTAAGGAGAACCTGGCGGCAGTTTTCCCTGCCGTTCCCTATTGCATCGATCTGATCGGCGGACCGAGAATCGAGACTGACGAGAGGGTGATGAAATGTTTTCGGCCAGCTTCTTGACATCTCCAACCGCAAATCCTGCTGCGCCTACAGGTCAGTGTACTTTTCTGAGCGCCCGCGAGCTTTCTCAACGGGATATTTGGCGGCGTTGGCCTGCATCTTGCGAAGTATGGCCTGCGCAACATCAATACCAGTGACATTCGCGAACTCCATCGCGTAAATCATCACATCCGCCAGTTCCTCCTCGATCTTCGCGCGTTTGGCTGCCCCTCGTGCGATTTCCCTGGAGTCTTCCGGTGTCGCCCAAAGGAAATGTTCCATCAACTCCCCTGCTTCGGCAGCCAGCGCCATGCTTAAATTCTTGGGTGAATGGAACTGTTCCCAATCCCGTTCCCGGGCAAATGCGAGCACGCGATCCTTGATCTGAGCGATGGACATTTCGGAATCAGTTGGCTGCAGCATGGTGGTGTCACCCTAGACCAGACCATATCGCGGGCAATGCGGTTTACCTTTGAAGACCATATGGGCCAACCAACACGCATGGAAATCATGACGCAGCGAAATATTTTCGCTTGGCGATGATGCCGTGTTGTGCCATGGTGGGTTCATTCCAAGTTCATGAGCATGGCTCATCAGCATAATCACAGCATCGCCGACGCTTCGTTCACGAAGGTTCGCGCGCAGCAAAGCTGTGCCTTTATGCGCCACGCTACCGCGAATTGGAATAAATCCAAACACCGGGCCGGCTCTCAGGCGTAGTTTCCGTTTTTCGGACGTTTTAACGCCTTCCAAAGAGCTCCCGGTCCAGAAATGGAACCGAGCCAAATCGCTATTTACCCATGCATACGATCATCCGCCCACCCAGCTCGCTCCGAAATCGGAACAGTCAATCCGGCATCGTGGACGATCAGAAACATCTTCGCACTCCCCACTATGAGTGTCAGGATCGCGACAACGCCGTCGAAATCACGGCATTTGTGCCTGGTGTTGAGGCGCCAGGAGTTGAGATAGCGGCGAGCGGCCCGGACTTGATGATCACGGCTAGAAAGTCCCGATTTGTCCGTGTCAATTTCCAGTCCCTCCATCTGGAGAACGCCCAGAGAGACTATCGCTTGGTGTTAAGGCTGGGAAATGGACTGGCCTTCGGAGATCTCGCCGCAGAGATCCGCGACGGGATATTGACGCTTAGAATTCCCAAGAAGGACATACAGCCCTTGGCGGGCAATCCACTTGCCCTCAGCCAGGTGGCCTGAATCCAACGACCGCGGGCTACGCAATGCCTCTTGGAGAGACAGTGCAGCCAGCCCCTGTCGCTTGTCCATTTCCTGATGTCTTACGGCCGATTATTGCGGCACAAAAGTTTTTTCGAACTGTCCCTCAAGTTCGTCCTGCTTTAGACGATCTACACACCACCAACCGTTCTCCCGATGCCCCTCCCATTCCAGCCATATCCACTGCCTCCCCCACGGTCTGACGGCTCGGTATTGGTTGTGCCACATTACGATGTACAGTGGGTTCGACCCATTTTTCGCGCTCCATCGCTGCCAACACCATCGCAATTCTACACTGAGGTGCCCTTCACAGCGACACGCGTGAAGCGGGATACCGTCAGGAATCGCCCCTCCGCAGTCGGCGACCGGGTCTGAAGTAGCCTGCTCAGCTGGTTGCCCTTGGCAACGGCCCCCCTTGGGCTTGGACGCCCTGAAAATGGCTCAGTAGGCAATGCACGGATATCGAAATTTTGCAGTTTTAGGATTCCGGCACGAGCCAGCTCAGGCCGCCGCGCGCACCAGTATCTCGCGCCAATATCTCTGCGAGCCACTGAATGGCGGTCGTCACCTCCTCATCTGCCTTCCAGGGTGGATTCAGCACCAGAACACCACAGCCACGCATCTTCAATTCATTTTGCGGTCCGGCAACAATGACCTCCGCCATCCATGCGGCCGGAGGCTGGAGTCGCTGGATTTCCTGGAGAAAATGTTCGTTTCTCGCTCGCTCTGTAATCGGATACCAAACCGCAATAGTTGCCGATGGCATTCTCGCGATCGCTTCAGCGACGCATGCAACCAGTGAGCTCCATTCGCTGGTTGATTCGAAAGGCGGATCAATCAGCACCAACGCGCGCTTCTCCTCAGGTGGCAGAAATGCCCTGACCGCGCCATAGCCGTCCCGCCGTTGGACTGCCACCCGCTCCGCGGTCTGAAGTTCCGCTGCCAGCACATCATACTCACTCGGATTCAGCTCACAAAGCACGAGCCGATCCTGGGGTCTCATCCATAGACGGGCCAGCCAGGGAGATCCGGGATAGAACCTAAGCGTACCACCCAGGTTTCCACGGAGTTTGTCAAACCTTCTGACCGCATCCCGATAGATTTCCACGGACACGGGAACTCGGGATGCCGCATCAGCTATTCTTTCGTACCCATGCGGAAATTCCGCCTTCCGCGGCAATGATCGCCCCCACTCCGCATCCAGAAGGTCGTAAACTCCCCTTCCCGCATGGGTGTCCAAAAACAAGAATCCCTTCTCCTTTCTCTGCATGCCGCGAAACAGAACGCCGAGGAGCACATGTTTCACCACATCGGCAAAGTTTCCGGCGTGAAACTGGTGTCGATAGTTCAAATCTCAACCGTGCGCTCCCCACCAGACCACCGGCACCTTGATGACCGTCTTTCTAACTGAAACAGGAGCGTCAACCGCCAACGACGGACGATGGGCGTCAACGGGGAAGAAAACTCCGCCTGCTCCGCCCGAAACCTTAAGCATGGATTCACGTTCCGACGGAAAATAGAACAGAACGTCCTTCTCTGAACTCAGGTCCTCAGCAACGCGAAGACGGGAGACATCGGCAACTTCCATGTATTCTTCACCGACTACGACAACCTGGATGTCAATGTAGGCTCGGTGTGATTCCCATCGCACGGAGGATGAGGCCTTCGTTTGATAGGCCTGCTCCATGGCAAACGCACCCGATGCAAGCTCAATCCTGGCCACGTCACCGTCGCGCATCTGAATCAGTCTCTCATGGGCCGCACCCCGCGGGTGCAGCAGATCTTCAAGGTACTGAAACAATGCCGGCAAATGCGGGCGCTCACCAAGTTGGGTTTGCAAGGCCGAAATTGAACCAAATATCGCCATTTCGGCTCCTCTTGAATGCATCCATCGGCGTCAATGCAAGCCTTGCAGTTGCATGTTCGTTGGAAAACGCAGTCCGCTTCAGAACCGGGCTTTGACCTCGTCACCCGCAACCGCTAGCACCAACCAATGAGCACCGAGTTCGGATGGTGGGACAAGGATGACGACGGTCGGAAATATCAGATTGTTGCCGAGATTCACGGCGGGAATATCACATGGGCCCGCAAGCAGGGCCATCACAAGCCATGGGAACCCCATCCTCCAACTGCATCGAATTGGGACAGGCTTCTCAACGAGGCTAGGCGGCGGGTGCCGCGCCGTCTCCTTTCTCCCAAACAATTCGCTGAGATCGAACGCCTGCGTGAGGCCGCAAGCTGAAAATGGCCGCCAGGATGCGCCGACCGATGTGCAGCTCGACCTCATGGGCTTCGCCGTCCTCAACTTCTTCCGTCAGATCACCCCTCGTTTGGGGTGACGTTAGCTTGTCTTCGAGCCTCTTCACGCTCCATTCATCAGGAAACTTGTCACCACACCATGGCTAAAATCGAAGTCAACCAAGTCGCTGAAATTCTCAAGCGGAACAAGCTCGATCCTGCTCTTCTCAGGCAGGTGCTCGAGGAGCTAAACCACCTTGCAGACGCCGCGGCAAAGGCTGACGAGGAAAAACCGCCCGCATTGAAAAAGCAATTTGTCATCCTGATCAGCGATCCGGAACAAAGGCTGCCAAAGCACGATTTCGCCGGCTGGGTGCTTCAAATTCCCGAAAACGAAAGCCCGGCCACAACACAGGATCGGATCCACCGCAGCGCCTACGAATTCAATGCCTCAAAGAAGGGCCGATTGCTTCCCGTCAAGACTGTGGGCGAAGCTTTGGAGAACGTGCCGGCAAAGCACTTCAAGGATGCGGACGTCTGGGTGAAGACGAAGACACCCGTTCTGATGCTGCGCACTGACAATGAAATCCCCAGGGATTCTGACTCCACAAAGCATGCCCGTGGCCGGCGCATGGAGTGATGAATGGGGATTCCCAGCCATGCTGCGCTATGGTTGGGAAAGGTAGTCCTTGGAATTGAAGCCCCGTGCCTCCAAAGCCGCGGCCAACGCCTTCATGTCGAGTTTCGCGTCAACGAAGACCTTGTTCTCGCGAAACCACCCCTGCTTCAGTTCCACCGCAAATTGAAGCTCAGAGCTCCTGGATCTGACGACATTCTCATCGTAGGGATAGAGCGGATAGTGCTCACGGAGCACCCCTGATGCATCGAGGAACCCGATGTCGAGTGGCAACGGCGTGTTTCTCATCCAAAAGCTCATCGCCTGCGGGCGCTCAAAAACGAAGATCATCCCGTGACCGGGCTTGAGATCCCGCCGCTCCATCAGCCCACGCTGCTGTTCCGCTGGAGTCACTGCCAGTTGCAGGAAAAGAACCTTCCCACCCAACGAAATCTCAAACTCGTCAGCAACTGTCTTCGGTGCCTGCCCGGGTTTGTCCCCAGCCGATGGCAGGACAGCGAGGATCACGAACATGCAGCCGGCGAAAAAACGCCATCCCCACGGCATTGTCGAAAGCGGATTTGCGTTTTTCACGGCATGCAGCGAAATGAAAACACCGAAACGTATCAACTCCCATCATGCACGCACGTTTGACGCCCCGTTCAGACCTCCTGCTTTGCGCTGACTCCGCAAGCAACCCGGACATGCGCTACTTCTGCGGAATACACGTCCCGGATCCATTCATCGCCTTTCGATGCAAGGGCCGGAAGATCGGCATCTTCAGTGCGCTTGAGTTCGGCCGGGCGTTGAAGGAGTCATCCCTCGATGTTGTACTGCCGCTTGAGCCTTTGAGAGAAAAGGCCAAGACCCGGTGGCGCATGACAAATCCGTCCCACGCAGAGATCATCCTGATCGCAGCGGAACAGCTCAAGCTTCGCCGCTGCTTTGTAGCCGGCAATTTTCCAGTTTCGGTTTTTGCCAAACTTCGCAGACGGGGCATGCAGGTCGAAGTTGCTGATGCTCCCATCCTGCCCGAGCGGGAAGTCAAGACACCCGGGGAGATTCAAGCCATTCGAGAGGCAAACCGGATCTCGGCGGCTGGAATTGCGGCCGCAGAACGCATACTTTCAAGAAGCCGCGTCAAGGCGGGCAAACTCGTCCACCTCGGCAGAATCCTCACCAGTGAGGTGCTGCGAACCTCCATCGAGGTGGCATGCCTCGAAGCTGGCGGCGTTTCTTTGGACACCATCGCCGCGGGAGGCGACCAGGCCTGTGATCCACACAACCGAGGAAGCGGTCCCCTGCGCGCCAACGAATTGATCATCATCGACGTTTTTCCCAAGGCAAACGGCTCCGGATACCATGGTGACATGACACGAACTTTCCTGAAAGGGCGTGCCTCCGACGCACAGCGCGCCATGGTTCGGACCGTCGCAAACGCGCAAAAGAAAGCACTGAAAATGATCACTGAAGGCGTAAGCGGGCGCGATGTGCACAGCGCCTGCGTGGATGAGTTCCGGCTTCGCGGCTACGAAACAAGATCCACGCCCAAAGGGTCCATCGGGTTCTTCCACGGGACCGGTCATGGCTTGGGACTCGCCGTTCACGAACTCCCAAGGCTTGGAGAAACATCAGACTCCCGTCTCAAAGCGGGAGCCGTCGTCAACGTGGAACCCGGTCTCTACTATCCGGGCACGGGCGGGTGCCGCATTGAAGACGTGGTACTGGTCACGTCAGGCAAGCCGCGCATGCTTTCGTCCTATCCCTATGGCTGGGAATTACCCTGAATTCCAGGCGACACTCCACCATGTCAATTTCTCCCTCAAGAGCCAAAAGGCTCCTGGAAAGAATCTCCAACAAGCGCGTGCTGGTTGTGGGTGACGTCATGCTGGACCACTACATTTGGGGAAACGCCACCCGCATCTCGCCCGAGGCCCCAGTGCCTGTGGTTGAGGTGTCACATGATACCTATGTGGCCGGCGGCGCAGCCAATGTCGCCATGAACTGCCGCTCTCTTGGCGCCGGAGCGGCTCTTGCTGGAATCTTCGGGAGGGATGAAGCCGGTCGGCGCCTGCGCTCATTGCTCGACTCCGCCGGAATCGCTGCAATCCCGATTGCCGGACGCGGCTCGACCATAATCAAGTCGCGGGTGATTTTGCAGCATCAGCAGCTCTGCCGGTTGGATCGCGAAGAAAACCCCGAAGCATATCATGCCGACGCCAAAGCCGTTGTCAGGCGGCTGGAACATGAGCTGGATGCATGTGATGCCATTCTAGTTTCCGACTATGCCAAGGGGCTTGTCACCGACGATCTCATCCAATGTCTGGCGACTGAAGCGAGAAAACGGCGCATATTCGTCACGCTCGACCCAAAGCCAAAGAGGCCGATGCACTTCACCGACATCGATTTAATCACTCCGAACCGTGCGGAGGCCGCACAGCTCGCAGACGTGCCATGGCGACCGGGTCGTCCATTTCCCGCGGATGAAATCTGCCGCAAGATCCATGAGCGCCATCATGTCAAATACCTCGTGATAACCTTGAGTGAAGACGGTCTTCTTCTCAGTTCGGAAGGCCGGATTGTGCGGCAGATTCCCACTGCCGCACGAGAGGTCGCTGATCCATCAGGCGCTGGTGACACCTCCCTCGCAGCCATGGTACTCGCGCTTGCGGCCAATGCTGACCTTGAAACGGCAGCCCACTTTGCCAATGCAGCCGCAGGAGTCTCTGTGGGCAAGCTTGGCACCGCAACGGCGAGCCCGAGGGAACTCATCGCCTATATCTCCCATCGCGGCTGATGGAAGCGCTCTCAATCCCCCAGCAGCATCGGCAAACCGACCTGCCAAGCAATCATGGCCAAATCCAACCGACTGCGCCTGGATGAACTGCTTGTCCTTAGAGGTCTCGCGGAGAGCCGTACTCAGGCTAAGGCATTGGTCATGGCTGGGCGTGTCAAACTAGGCACCGAGCGCCTGGACAAGCCCGGCAGAACGCTGCCGATTGACTCCTCCAATCTCACGGTTGATCAGCCTCCCCAGTTCGTTTCGCGCGGTGGTGACAAGCTGGATGCATTCTTGAAAAAATTCCACCTTGGAGTTCAGGGCCTGCATGTTCTCGATGTCGGCGCGTCAACAGGTGGATTCACCGATTGCGTGCTGCAACACGGAGCCAGCGATGTCGTCTGCATCGATGTCGGACGAGCCCAGCTCCATGCCCGACTCCGTGCAGACTCAAGGGTCACCAACCTCGAGCAAATCAATGCACGCAAACTCAATCCCAAGGACCTGCCACGTGAAAAATTCGAGTTGGTGGTTGTTGACGTTTCCTTCATTTCCCTGCGTGTTGTCCTCCCGGCCATCTGGCCGCTTGTTTCCAAAGCCGGCAATCTTGTCGCCTTGGTCAAACCCCAGTTTGAAGCTGGCAAGCGCGACGTTGATCGGGGTCGTGGAGTCATAAGGGACGCGGCTGTACACAATGCCGTTCTCCAAGGTGTACTTTCCTTCTGCGAAACCGACCTGCCGGCAGCACGAATTATTGGGGCAATGGACTCCCCGATCAAGGGAGCGGACGGCAATCGGGAGTTCCTGATCGGCGTCACGAAGGACGAATTTTGATCGTTTTCAGGTCAACTTCTTCTAGCCTTTTCCGCGTCAAACATGGACCCCATCCGCACCCTCGCCTTCGTCATCAATCAGGACAAAGCCGGGGCGCCTGAGTTGGCTGCAGCCTTGGAAGACATTGCACGATCCCACGGCGTCACCGTACGCAGCAGCACCCGCTTTCCCATCGCGCACGATTTCCTTCACGGGTGCGATGCATGCTGCGTGATCGGAGGCGACGGTACGCTGCTGGGTGTCGTCGGAGCCGCCGCCCACTTCCAAATTCCTGTCATCGGCGTCAATCGAGGGAGTCTTGGATTCCTCACGACATTTTCCGCGGAGGAAGCGCGCGAGCAGTTTTCTTCGCTCCTGGACGGGAACTATGTGGTCGCTCCGCGCTCCCTGCTCGACTGTTCAACCGGCCCCGGCCAGCACGATCTTGCACTCAATGACGTCCTCATCAAGACGGAGATGAATTCACGACTGGCCCGACTTGAGGTTTTTGCAGACGGCCAGTTTGTGACAGAATACTATTGCGACGGTCTGATATTCTCCACGCCAACCGGTTCGACTGCCTACAACCTCTCTGCCGGCGGCCCGCTCATTCACCCCACTGCGGCTGTCATTGCGATGACACCGATCTGTCCGCATACCTTGAGCAATCGCTCCATCATCTTCCGCGACGATGTGCACCTCCTCGTGTACAATCGCACCAAGTCACGACTGCTGGTCGCCATGGATGGGCAGCGAAATCTCTTCACGTGCGAAACCTCGCCAATCGAAGTTTCGTTGTCCACCAAACGCGTTCTGCTCGCGCAAAGACCCGGCTTCGAACACTTCTCTGTCGTTCGAACAAAGCTAAAATGGACGGGAGGCTACACGAATCACGGCCATTGACTGATGCTTTGCGGCGCGAGCCATGGTTGCATCGACACAACCATGGCCGGCAAATGAACAATCCCGAGGTTAACCATTGAGTGCCAGTTGGCCGGCGAAGTTACTTCGGTACAGATTCACTCTTGTGATCGGTACCATTCGATGTTCCCGATTCGAAGGCTTCATCGGCGCCATTCGCTGGCGGTTTCTTTGCGTTCCCGCGCGGCTTCTTAAGTGCGTCACCGACCGCTGCAGCCTTTTCCGCCTTGTCGAGCCGTCCGTCTCGATTTCCGTCATATTTTTCCAATCGGCGCGTCTGCGCCTCCTGGCGTCCTCGCTGAACATCCGCCTTCCATACCGCTTTTTCCGCTTCGTTCAGGAAACCATCTTTGTCAGAGTCATACTTTCGCAAGATTGCAGCCGGCATCTGCTTTGGTTTTTCAACCACAATGTCCTGTCCCGCCGCTCCAACCGTCAATCCAACAAGGGCAAGAAACACGATTTCCGCCCGATAAAACTTGTAGGTGATGAATTTCATACACCAGCAGCACATGCCATTTGATGGCGTTTATCAAGCTTTATTTTCAACTATTTTGCACATCAGCCCTTCTGCCCAACTTTCAATTGGATACAACTGTTCCTTCTCAATCGGCTACTGGCGAACGCCGCTAGGTCCGAGAGTGTCACGGCATCAACTCTTTGGTCATACTCCTGCCAGTTATTGATCGCTATTCCCATTGCGCCATTAAGGGCAGCCTGCATCGCACGGCTCGCATTCGTCTGCATGGATTGCCTCCTCGCGGCCTTGAGTCGAGTCTGGCTCCGAAGCAGCTCCCTGGCATCCAAACGTCCCTCAGAAACGCGCCCAATTTCTGCATCAAACTCGCCGAGCACTTCGTCTGCATGGGCGGGTGCAGTTCCCGCAAGAAAAGAAAACATGCCTGAATACTGACCCATGACCCGAGCGGAACGCACAAAGTAGGCCAGTCCCTTTTCTTCTCTAACACGTTCAAAGAGCACCGAGGCCATTCCGCTGAACAATTCATCGGCGACTTCTCCGACATAAAAGTCCGGACTCAAAATGCCAGGTCCGGCATAACCCTGCAGTACAACGGCCTGTTCGCGCTGCTGGACCTCCGAAATGCTCCTAGCGGACTTGATGCCAACAAAATCCGGCTCGGGCGCAGGAACTCGTCCCTTTGGAAGCGATGCGAGGAACTTTTCCAGCTTGGGAACCACCGATTTCGGTGAAATCGATCCTGAAATGGCGAGAACAACATTTCCTGCGACAAACAACTCGCGGTACAGCCTGCTCAGCACCGCGACCGTCATCGAAGCAAGCCCTTCAATGTCTCCCTGGGAATCGAGTGCGAGCGGATGAGATCCAAAAAAATGGCGACGCAGGGATTTGCGAGCGTAGGTGACAACATCGTCGGCATCCTGCTTCAAATCTGCCAACTGCGCTTCTCGTTCAGTCTCGAAGGTTGACGTCTTGAATCGAGGCTCCAGCACCGCGTCCTGAAGCAGTTCCAAGGAAAGATCGAAGTCTGGAGGCAGGCATTCCACGGCGAGACCAATCACGTTGTTGCCGGCAACCGAAGTGAAGGATCCACCCACGCTTTCAATGCGCCGTGCAATGGTCGCCGCCGAGTGTTTTCCCGCATCCTTGGTCAGCATCGTGGCCAGCATGGCCGAGGCTCCGCGTTTGTCGTCAGGCTCGTGGACGACTCCACCACGCACCAAAAGACGCATGTGCACATTGGGCAGGCGGGTCTCCCGCTGCCACAACACGCGTGAGCCATTTGTCAGCCGATGCTCTTCAAAAATTGGCGAAGTGGGGCGATGCGCGATCGTTGCATTGACCTGTGGGATGCTCTCTCTCGGATTCAGGGAAACGGATGTCAGACGTGCAGGTACAAGGTAGGCTCTCGCCACCCGCACCAGACGGTGCGACGTGACGCCCTTCAGTCGGTTGAAGTATTCCTCGGAGAATTTCAGATCTCCCACCACCACCTCAGCAGAACCCAAACGAGAGGCCTGACCCGACATCGTCTTGCGGGAGTTGATTTCACCCACCACCAGTTGTCGAATCGCCTTGCGGATCTGCGGGGCAGCAAAGCCTTTTTTCAGCGTGGCTTGAATTGTTTCCAGAATACCCTGTGTGGCTGCAGTCCGCTTGTTTGAATCACAATTGAACGAAACGTAGAACAAACCCACGGAACCTGGATTCCAGCTGCTGACATCCACGGAATGAACAAGCCGCGCCTTCTCCCTCACCTCCTGCCAAAGCACCGAACTATCCCCGTTCCCCAGGATCATCGCGAGCAGGTCGAGAAATGGAGCGTCCGGATGGGTGATGCCAGGGATCTGCCACCCCAGTCCGGCACGCGTCATTTCAACATTCTCAAAGAGGTGCAGGCTGCGCGGTGCCAGCGGAGGTTCCTCCATCGGTACGAGAACCGGGGCGAGTTTCTTCCGGGTTAAAGATCCAAAATGGCTGTCGACCAAGGCACGCGCATTGCCCACGCCTACATCGCCAACGATGGTTACGACTGCGTTGTTGGGAACATACCTGGCTTGATGGTAGCCAACGAGGTCCTCTCGCGATGCGGTCGCGAAGACGTTTCGATGCCCAATAATCGGCAATCGGTAGGGGTGCTGATGAAACGCTGTTTCAAACAACGCTTCGCCCAGCCGCTGATCAGGATCATCCCTCCCCATGTCAATTTCACGCAAGATGACCTGCTTCTCCCTTTCGACTTCATTCTCGGGAAGGGTCGGGTGGAACACCAGATCGGCAAGCAGGTCGACTGCCACTTCAAGATGCTCGCTTGGAAGATCGACATGGTAGACGGTTCGATCAAATGTCGTGTATGCGTTGATGTAGCCCCCGTGGGTCTGGACAGTGGCGCTGATTTCACGACCAGTACGCCGGGAGGTCCCCTTGAACACCATGTGCTCCAGAAAGTGGGACAGTCCCGAACCTAGGTTGGCACCCTCATGAATGCTTCCTGACTTGACCCATACCTGCACAGAAGCGAGGGCTGCGGAATTGTCGGGCTTGATGATCAGCGTAAGGCCATTGGGAAGCACCATGCGCTCCACCGGCTCATTCCAGAATGGAGCAAGCAAACTGAGGTCAGATGTCTTCGAATTTGTCCTGTGTCGCATGTAAACAGATAATGCGCCGGGAAATCCTCGCCTGGATCAACCCGCGCGCGCTGACCAGCCTAGACAGATTCCAGAACGGCCCGCGACCACCCGACGGGTGGCGGTTGCTTCGGGCGGAACGGCTTCACAAACGCATCTTCAAAATCAAAGACTTCAGCAAAATCCTCCAGTCGATCGTTCTCAGTCTTGGAGAAGACACTGTAGTCGATGAGACTGAAAACTATGTCACCAAAATCAGAGCAGCTCCGGACTCCCCAGGAGTTCAAGACCGTTATTGCCAATGGTCCAAACTGCTCGAGGGCAAACACGCGCAACCCATCAAGCAACTCCGGCCCTGTAACATGAAGTGAACGACCCGCGCGCCTGCTATCGCGCTTTTTCAAAGCCTTGACCGCATGGTCCAAGCCTTCCCGGGTAAACAGATAGGCGCGTCGGTCAAAACGAGAGTCCTCTTTCCGAATCAACTCGATAATTTCCTCAAAATCCAGTTCCGGCATGGTGATGGCAGGAGCTACTTGTTGCATACCTGCCCGGAATCCGCAATCGCCGGCTTCCTGAATGCTTAAACTTTGCGCTAGTGCTTGGACATCATGAACTCCGCCTTGCCGCAATTTTCTCATTTGCGTTAATGCACTTTGCGATTTCTCTTTCAAACCATTGACCATGATTGAAACTCAAGAAACAAACACCTTGCCTTCCACGGACGCGACAACACGGAGTACTCCCATTGAAGTCGCCGTTGCCCGCCTGCGTGCCGCTGGCCTGAGAATCACGCAGCCTCGCATTGCCATCCTGAATGCGCTGATTCGACGCGAACAGCCTGCGAGTATTGAGCAGATCCACAATGATCTTAAAGGTAATACGTTTTGCGATTTGGTAACCGTCTACCGCTGCCTCGCGGCATTTGAAGAACTGGGCTTGGTTCGACGTTGCTTTTTCCACAATGGCACCAGCCTTTGGCAGATCAACCTTGCTGGAGAAACGACCTATCACGTGGTCTGCAAGTCTTCCAATACGATGGAACAACTCGATCCGCAAACCTCCGCCGAGCTTAACACCGCCATCAAACGGGTGGAGGATCTCCTCCAGTCAAGGGGTTACACCGATGTAAGTCACATGGTGGAGTTCTTCGGAATCAGCCCAGGCGCATCCAAGGCATCTTTGTCGGAAGGCTGAAAAAGACCGCACTCCCCAGTGCAGACAGAACCCGCACCCTGACGGTGCGGGTTTTTTTGTTGGTCAAGCCATGGATTCACCTACGCGGCAGCTGCGAAGTGCTTGGCAGCTACATCCCAGTTGAGCACTTTCCAAAAGGCCTGGATGTAGTCGGCCCGGCGATTCTGATACTGGAGGTAGTAGGCGTGCTCCCAGACATCCAACCCAACAATCGGCACCGCATTCTCCAGCAATGGCGAATCCTGGTTCGCCGTTGACAGGATCTTGAGTCCACCCTGTTCCGGCACAACCAGCCACGCCCATCCGCTGCCAAAACGTGACGAGGCAGCGGTCGAGAATTCCTTCGCAAATGCATCAAATGAGCCGAACGTCGACCTGATTGCATCCGCCAAACGTCCTGAAGGGGCACGCGCCCCTCCCGGAATGAGCAGCTTCCAGAAGATCGAGTGATTCACATGTCCACCGACATTGTTTCTCAATGCGGCGCGAGCCGGTTCAGGAGCTTCGAGGAGATTCAACAGCAGGTCCTCCGCCGTGTATTTCCTCAGCCCAGGCAGCAGACTCAAGGCCTTGTTTGCATTGTCGACGTAGGCCTTGTGATGTTTGGCAAGGTGGATCTCCATCGTTCGGGCATCGATATGCGGCTCCAGAGCGTCGTAGGCATAAGGAAGCGATGGCAGCACGAACGGCTGGGTATGCACCTCTGCAATCCGCGATGCAAACATCCGTTCGCTCGACTCCTGTTCCGCGGAAACGTCCAATGTCATCACAGCAGTACCAATTGAACCAAGCATGGCAATTGCACCACGACGGGAGACCGGTGCAGAGAAGGGTGCGGGTTTCATTCGTCAATCGTAAGTGTATCAGCGCCGCGGGCAAGCTGTGGTGCACGATCATTCTCGATTGTCCGGCTGCACGCGATCTGAGGCTCCACCCGAATGCGACCGGACTTGCGAATCACGACCGAAGTCTTCATTGTTTGCGCAATGTCACACCCAATCACCCGTCGCGAAGCCGTCGCCTCGCTGGCCGGAGCAGTGCTGCTCGGTGCAAACGCCGGCACCTCTCTAACCGCATCCGAAGCCCCACTCTCCCGTTCCATGAGTTTTCATCACTCGGTCTGCAAATGGTGTTACAAGGACATTCCTCTTGAGGACTTGGCTGCCGCAGCGAAGGGACTTGGCCTCGAATCAATTGAACTCCTCGGCCCCGAGGATTTTCCCCTGCTGAAGAAACATGGCCTGACATGTGCCATGGCCAATGGATCCAGCACCATCCGCGATGGCTTCAATCGCCGGGAGAACCACGAAAGACTCGAGGCAGGATTCATCAAGCGAATCCAGGAGTGCGCGGACGCCGGCGTGCCCAATGTCATCTGCTTCTCCGGCAGCCGCAAGGGTCAGGCTGACGAGTTGGGCCTCGAAATCTGCGCCGAGGGTCTAAAGCGGATCATGGGCAAAGCCGAAAAGACAGGAGTGAACGTGGTGATGGAATTGCTGAACAGCCGGGTCAACCATCCCGACTATCAATGCGACCATACCGAATGGGGAGTCGAGCTTTGCAAGCGCGTTGGCTCGGAACGATTCAAACTGCTCTACGACATCTATCACATGCAGATCATGGAAGGCGACGTCATCCGGACGATTCAAACACATCACAAGTATATCGCCCACTATCACACGGGCGGCAATCCGGGGCGCAACGAAATCGATGAAACGCAGGAGCTCTACTACCCGGCGATAATGCGTGCGATCAAGGCAACCGGCTTCACGGGTTTCGTGGCCCAGGAGTTTATTCCGAAGCGCTCGCCTCTGCAATCTCTCGCGGAGGGCGTCAGGATCTGTACCGTCTGACCCTGGAGCAGGGATTACAAGCGACAGTGCCTACATCTCTGCAAGCAGGCCACGCAGCATCTCGTCCACGAGCTTCGGATTCGCACGGCCCTTCGCCGCCTTCATTACGGGGCCTTTGAACGCATTGATGGCGCTCTCCTTGCCCGCCTTGAAGTCAGCCAGCGACTTCGCGTTGGCAAGAATCGCTTCACGACACCACTTCTCAAGGTCGCCGGAATCCGTCGCAGTTCCCAAGCCTTTGGACTCAACGATCGCCACCGGCCGCTGACCCGTTGCGGCCATCTCGACAAACACGTCCTTCGCAAGATTGGGCAGGAGCGTGCCAGCATCAATCAAGCCGACGAGTTCGGCGATGTGCACAGGCCGGACTCTGGCCTCCGGGATCGACTGCCTCTGGAGCCGCAATTCTCGCAAGAGGTCGTTGATGATCCAATTGCCCACGGCCGGCGCCCTGCCATCACCAGCGAGTTTCGCCGCCGCCTCAAAGTACTCGCTGAGTTCGCGATCGGGGATCAATACCGAGGTGATCGTGTAGGGCAGTTTGTACTGCTCCTGGAACCGTCTCTGTTTGTCGAAAGGCAGTTCAGGGCATTCAGCCTTGAGTCTCGATTGCCATGCCTCGTCCACCTTGACGGGCATGAGATCCGGATCCGGAAAATAGCGGTAGTCGTGCGCCATTTCCTTGGAACGCAGCGCCTGAGACGTGCCGGTCAGCCCGTCGTAGTCACGCGTTTCCTGGCGAATCGCGCCTCCCGAGGACAGAACAGAGATCTGGCGCTTGATTTCGTGCGCGATTCCATCCCTCACGAAGGAGATCGAATTGAGATTCTTCAGCTCAACCTTCGTGCCAAGTTTCTGCTCGCCAGCCGGTCGGATCGAAATGTTCGCGTCGCAGCGCAACTGACCCTTCTCCATGTCGCAGTCGGAAATCCCCGCATGGACCATCACGGTTCTCAGTGCGGTGAGATACGCGAATGCTTCATCGGGCGTGTGTAGTGCCGGTTCAGATACAATCTCCATCAGGGGCGTGCCCGCACGGTTGAAATCGATGAGGGAATCGGCCGCCGCGTGGTTCAGCTTGCCGACATCCTCCTCGAGGTGAATGCGAGTGAGAGGGATCCTCTTGTGCTCCCCCTGAAGGTTGCGGGCCGCACCAGGCAGTTCAATCTCGACGCTCCCGCCTTCGCAGATCGGCTGGTCGTACTGGGAAATCTGGTAATTCTTGGGGGAATCCGGATAAAAATAGTTTTTCCGGTCCCATTTGCAGACCGGTGCAATCCGACACCCCAGCATCAGGCCAGCCTTTATCACCGCATCAAGCGCGGCCTTGTTCATCACTGGCAGGACTCCCGGCAGCGCCAGCACCACCGGATCCGTGAGCGTGTTGGGTTCATGACCGTAGCCGGCGCCCGCGCGGGCGAACATCTTCGACTTCGTCTTGATCTGGACATGCACTTCCAGGCCGATGACTGCTTCGTACTGCATGGCTGGCGTGGTCACAACGGTGGGCGTCGTTCCGCCCATGGGTGGTCCCTTTCGTAGGCGCGACCGATCGCAAGCAGCGCGGCCTCCTTGAAAGGCTGCCCGATCAACTGAAGGCCGATCGGGAGCCCGGTTCGTGCAAAGCCGCACGGCACGCTCACCGCCGGAAGGCCGGCAAGGTTCACTCCGATCGTATAGATGTCGTTCAAGTAGAGCTCGAGAGGGTCCTTCTTCGCACCGTGCCTGAACGCAGGCGTAGGGGACACGGGCGCCAGAATGGCATCAACATCCTGAAACGCAGCCAGAAAGTCATTGCGGATGAGCGTCCGCACTTTCTGCGCCCGGAGATAGTAGGCGTCGTAGTAGCCGCTCGAGAGAACATAGGTGCCCAGCACAATGCGGCGCTTGACCTCCTGGCCAAAGCCTTCGGCGCGCGACAGGAAGTAGAGATCGTTGATATCCTTTGCGTCGCTCGATCGATGACCGTAGCGAACACCATCGAACCGCGCGAGATTCGAGGAGCACTCCGCCGTGGCGATGATGTAGTAGGCTGCGATGCCATACTGCGTGTGAGGCAGTGAAACCGCGCGAATGTCGCACCCAAGCTTCCGATAGTGCTCGATGGCCGACTGCACCGCCGCCCCAACTTCAGGATCCAATCCCTCTCCAAAATACTCCTTTGGAATGCCCAGCTTCCAGGGGCCCGCCGTCTTCGTGACGGCGGCGCGATAGTCCGGGATTTCCGCAGGGTACGATGTCGAGTCCTTCTCGTCCTTCCCCGCCATGACACCGAGCACCATTGCGGCATCCTCCAGCGTGCGCGTCATGGGTCCAATCTGGTCGAGCGACGACGCATAGGCGATCAGGCCATACCGGGAGACCAAGCCATAGGTTGGCTTCAATCCGACAACATTGCAGAACGACGCCGGCTGCCGAATGGATCCGCCCGTATCCGAGCCCAGTGTGGCGATCGCACAGCCCGCGGCGAGTGCAGCTGCGCTTCCACCCGATGATCCACCCGGAACGCACTCGAGATCGTACGGATTGCGGGTCACTTTGAACGCGGAGTTTTCCGTCGACGAGCCCATGGCGAACTCATCGAGATTGAGCCGCCCCCAGCATATGGCTCCCGCCGCCTTCAGCCTCCGCGTCACCGTGGCATCGTAGGGAGAAACAAAATTCGCGAGCATCCTGCTGGACGCTGTCAACGGCTGCCCTTCCACGGCGATGACATCCTTGAACCCAATCGGAATTCCATCGAGCGCGCCCAGCGAACCGCCCATGGCGCGTCGTGCATCGGAAGCACTGGCCTGGGCCAGCGCATCCTCCTCATCGTAGGAACTAAATGCGGCCACCCTCGGCTCCACCTGTCTCGTGCGCGCGATCACCGCCTTCATCAGCTCAAGCGAGGACACTCTGCTTTCCCGGAGAGCCTCGGAAAGTTGTGCAATCGTGCAATAATTGAGCGGGATCTTCATCGACGACGGCACCGGCTAATCAACGACTTTCGGAACCGAAATCATGTTGTCACGACAGGCCGGGGCATTCGCCATGGCCTGTTCCACGGGAAGGCTCGGTCCGGGAACATCATCGGCCCATACATTATATACGGGAAAAGCGTGCGCCATCGGCTCCACACCCGAAACATCCACCTCCTTGAGCTTTTCAATGTACGCTAGCACATCGCCCAACTGGGATGAAAAGGTCCGCTTTTCCTCCTCCGTCAACGCGATGCGAGCCAGGTTCGCAACGTGATCAATGTCGATGTTCGTGCCTCCAGACATCGCTATTTCCTCAAAACGTATCCCGGATGCGAGGATAGTTCCGTCTGCAACTTCTGGAACACCGCGTTGACCTCCTCATCGGTCAGCGTCCGGTCTTCGGCGCGAAAGACCAGGGAGAATGCGAGGCTCTTCCTGCCTTCCGGCACGCCCGGTCCATTGTAGACGTCGAATACCTTCACCCCTTCCAAGTGGAACGCATTGCCAATCGCGGTCCGGGCCATTCCAGCCAGGGTCTTCCGCACTTCATCCGCCGGGACGCTGCCATCGACGATGATGGCAAGATCGCGCAAGGCCGGGGGGAAGGACGAGAAGGGCTTGTACCGGCGCCGCACGGTCTCGCTCGAAATCTTTCCGGGCAGCACGGCAAGCACACCCGCGAAGACTTTCCCTTCGACACCCAATTGTCTCACAGCAGACAAGCCAAGCAGGCCGAAGCTGGCCGTCCAGCCATGCGCCAGATTGCCGGCAGTGCATGCATGCCCAGGCTGCCAACCGCTTTCCAGCGAAGTCACCGGAGCCAGCGGCTGGCGGGAAAGATCGATCCCGGCAAGCGACGCGATCGACTCGATGCAATGCTTGGCAGAATAAAAGTCCCCAGGCTCCCGGCGAAGCCAGGCGCGTTCACCAACTGGCTCAGCAATGACAAATCCCACGGACGCACACTCCCAGATCTGCTCACCTTCCTTGCGGAACACCCGCCCGGTCTCCGCCAGGCGCGAGACAATCACGCCACGAGCCTGATTCAGCTTCAGCGATTCAAGCAGTCCTCCAATCAGCGAGGAGCGCAGGTGCGACTGATCCTCCACAAACGGATTTGCCAGCGCGAGGTCGTCCACGGGCGCACCCGCCGCCTGCTGCTCCTGCTTGGAGCGCAGCGTGTAGTTGACGCACTCGTGAAAGTCGTGTCCGACGAGGTATTCCATCGCCGCCCGATTGAATCGAACAACCGGATCGTCCTCGGCCAGAAGGCCGGGAGCGGAGACCTGCGCGACAGGAATCTTGTCCGTCCCGTGCAGACGAAGAATCTCCTCCACCAGATCGATGGGGCGATCAAGGTCGTCCCTCCAACTTGGAATCGAAACGGTCCACTGGACGGCTTTGTCCTCGGAAATCTCCCGCTCCCGGTTCACCATCAGCTCGAGGGATTCGAGTGATGCCTTCATCTCCTCGGTGGAAAGTTTGAAGCCGATGCGATCGTTGACAAGATCGGGGCGCATCACGATCTCACGCTGCCAGGGTACATCGCTTCCCACGCGGTGGATCTTTCCAACCACCCTTCCACCGGCAGTTTCGAGAATCAGATCCAGAGTCCGGTGCGCCGCCTCCAGCAGCGTATGCGGATCGACGCCCCGTTCGTACCGATAGGATGAATCGGAAGTGAGGCCAAGGCGACGGCTGGTGGCGCGGACCGATTGGCGCCTGAAAACAGCCACCTCGAGGACAAGGTCCCCGGTATTCTCGCCGACACCCGAATCCATGCCTCCCATTACGCCCGCAACCACCACCGGACGTTCAGCATCGGCAATCACCAGCATGGAGGAACTCAATGTCCGCTCCCTTCCATCGAGGGTCGTGATCTTCTCCCCCTCGCTCGCGTTCCGGACGATGATCTGACTTCCTCTCAGCTTTGAGGCATCGAACGCATGCACAGGCTGGCCGTATTCGTGAAGGACATAGTTGCCGACATCCACGACGTTGTTGATCGGACGCAACCCCACCGCGCGCAGCCGATCCTGCATCCAGCCTGGGCTGGGACCAATCCGCACCCCCGCGATGGTGAACGCAGTGTACAACGGACAATCCTGCTGCGAATCGACGCGCACTTCCTTTAGCAGTTCGCCGGCACCCGCAACGTCGGAAACCGAATTGGCCGTGAACTTGATCTCAGGGTAGCGCAGCTCGCGCTTGAACCATGCAGCCAGTTCGCGCGCGATTCCCAGATGTGAAAGGCAATCCGGACGATTCGGTGTCACCTCGATGTCAAACACGACGTCGCCGGCGGGTAGCACGTCATTGATCGGCAGGCCAAGGTCCGGACGATCCGTCAGTATCAACAATCCGGTGTGATCGTCACCGACTCCCAGTTCACGACCGGAACACATCATGCCGTCAGAGGCCTGCCCCCGGATCTTCGATTGCTTGATCTCGAAATTGCCGGGCAGAACCGCTCCAGGAAGCGCGACAGGCACTCGATCGCCAGCCTTGTAGTTCTGCGCGCCGCATACAATCGTCCGGATGCCATGCTTGGGGCCGACATCAACCGTGCAGACGGAAAGCTTGTCTGCGCCGGGATGCTTTTCCCGCGTCAGAACCTCTCCCACGTAAACAGACGCGAGAGCGGGTGCTCCGGTGTGCAGGACTCCCTCCACCTCAAATCCGAGAAAGGTGATGGCGCGGGAGATTTCCTCTTCCGACAGATTGCCAAGGTCGACGTAGGACTGAAGCCAGTTTCTGGAAACTTTCACGGTGATGATTCTAAAGGGACCTCTCAGGCAAACTGACGCAGGAAACGCAGGTCGTTCTGATAGAAATATCGGATGTCATCGATGCCGTAGAGTAGCATCGCCAGGCGTTCGAGTCCCATGCCAAACGCATACCCCGTCCAGATCGAAGAATCGTAGCCGACTCCGTCGAACACGACGGGATCGACCATGCCGCAACCGCCGATTTCGATCCAGTCCTTGTTCACCTTCGGCAGGTGCCTGGCGCTCAGATCAACTTCAAAGCTCGGTTCGGTGTATCCGAAATAGTGCGGCCGAAAGCGCGTCTTGGTGTCCTTGCCGAGAAGCGATGTGAAGATGTAGTCCAGCAGCGCCTTGAGGTCCCTCACCGTGACGTTGCGATCGACGTAGAGGCACTCGAGCTGATGGAAGTTCGCGGAGTGCGTCGCATCCGTGGCATCGCGCCGATAGACCCGCCCGGGGGATACAATGCGGATGGGCGGAGGGCCCTTCAGCATCGTGCGGATCTGCACGGATGACGTATGGGTGCGCAGCAGATACTTCTCGTCGGGAGTCCGTTTCGCGATGTTTCCGAAACGCGCCCCCGTCGGAAGGTAGAACGTATCCTGGGCATCGCGTGCAGGGTGATCCGCAGGAGTGTTCAGCGCGTCGAAGCACATGTATTCTGTTTCCACCTCCGGTCCATCGGCAACTGAGAATCCCACTTTCCTCAGTATGCGGCACATTTCCTCACGCACAAGGGTGAGCGGGTGATATGTGCCGGGCCCTGCATCAGGCGATGGAAGCGTGGGATCGATCGTCGGGCCAAGCTGCGAGGTGATTTCCGCCTCGCCGATTCTCGCAAGCGCGGCGTCGAGCTCCAGCTGGAGTTTCGCTTTCGCTTCATTGATGAGTTTTCCCATGGCAGGACGCTGCTCCTTGGGAACACCACCCATCTGTTTCATCAGGGCGGTCAGCTCACCGTTTGGTCCGACCAGCCGCGCCTTGGCCGCCTCGAATTCGGGGCGGGACTTGAGCGCATTCAAATCGGCGTGAGCCTTGGAAATAAGTGCGGTGAGAGTCTGTTCCATGGGAAATGGCGCGCAAAAATGGGTTCAACCAATGGCAAAGTGAAAATAAAAAGGACGGTACTCCAGGGAGGAGGCCCGTCCTTCAAGGGCAGGCACCTGGGCGATCAGGCGCCGCCGCGGGGGGCGAGCCGGTCCGGCTCGCGTTGAGCATAACCTCAGGCCTTCGCCTTCGCGGCAGAAGCCTTGTTCTTCAACGCGTCCTTGGCCTGATTGACCAGCACGTTGAACGCCGCTTCATCCCGAATTGCAATGTCGGACAGGACCTTGCGATCGAGATCGATTCTGGCGGCCTTGAGCCCCTCTATGAAGCGGCTGTAGCTGATGCCTGCATTGCGGCAGGCTGCATTGAGGCGCACGATCCAGAGACCGCGCATCTCGGACTTCTTCTTTTTCCGGTCACGGTAGGCATACTGCCAGGCATGCTGGACAGCCTCCTTGGCGTAGCGGAAGAGCTTCGATTTGCTGGCGAAGTAGCCCTTGGCGTACTTCAGTACTTTCTTGCGACGACGGCGGGAAGCCGGGGCGTTTGTTGAACGAGCCATGTTGGTATTTCCTTTTGGTTTTGTCGCCGGAAGGTCGGCTGAGGATCACCTTCCAAGCGTGGTTGTATTTTTCGGCGTGCTGTGTCAGAGGCCGAAGGGGAGACAGCGCTTGAGGGGCGCTTCCCTGCCTGGATCGACGAGCTTGTCCTTGGTTGCACGACGCTTTGACTTCGTGCTTTTCGCAGACAGCAAATGCCGGAAGCCGGGCGTGCGGCGAATCAGTTTGCCCTTGCCGGACATCTTGAAGCGCTTGGCTACGGACTTTTTGGTCTTTTGCATGGAAAAATGTAGAAAGCAGACGTTGAGCACGACCTTGGCAAGGGCAAAATGCCTCCAAAAAAGCCTCAAACCAGGCATCCACACCATCGCCTTGCCGAAGACTCATGAAAAGCTGTTGACAGCAGGTCGGCTTTAGTGAGTTTTCGCCCCTCGCTTTGATGGCTTCCTAGCTCAATGGTAGAGCAGTTGACTCTTAATCAATTGGTTCGGGGTTCGAGTCCCCGGGGAGCCACCAATGCCAGGTTTTCCCTCTCGGGTTGACCGCTGCCGGATTCCTTTTTTCATATCTTTTCACCGTCCGCTCTCAATCAACTTGGTTCTTTCTCACGCGCCGGCGTAGCTCAATGGCAGAGCACCTGTTTTGTAAACAGGTGGTTGCAGGTTCAACTCCCGTCGCCGGCTCCATCTTCTCCGTTCAAATCTTGTTTTCCTTTTCCCTCATGGAATAATTTCGATCTTCCACTGCCTGGTGGTGTAATGGTAGCACAACAGATTCTGACTCTGTTTGTCTAGGTTCGATCCCTAGCCGGGCAGCCAATTCATGTCGCTTGACGCATCCACGCAACCAATACCTGATTGGATGTTAAGCCCAAGCCCTCCTAATACCTCGTCTTTCACAATTCCGTTCTCGACCACAGCAGACTCTCGCGGTCTGATTCGTTCCTTAACGTCCCAAAAGCCTTGATTTTCGCATCCGCCCTTTTCGACACGCTGCTGACGCAAATTGTCCGTGTCATCTTTTTTTGAGCGATTTGTCGCCCCTCACGTCAAAGGTTCACCAACTCACCTGTTCCTGCAAATCCCCTTTCTCTCCCAACAACTCATCATCCACTGCTAAAACATGACCGCATTCAATCTGCCTCTCGCGTTCCTCATGGGCCATACTCCGATGGAGCTCTTCAAGGGAGGAGGCCCCATCATGTGGCCGATCATCATCCTGTCGTTCCTGACAATCACCGTGATTATCGAGCGTGCAATCTTCTCCCTCAAGGAGACTCTTTCCCGCGAGCCTGAAGTCATCGAAAAGATGCTGGAGAAAGCAAAGTCACAGGATTTCGACGGCGCGATTGCACTCGGCAAGAAGAGCAGGGACTTCATCGCACGCATGCTTGTCTACGCGTTCAACCATCGGGAACAGTCCATCCATAACGCCTTTGCACGCGCAGCCAGCAAGGAGTTCGCCCGCTACCATCAGGGAATGCCCACGCTCGACACCTGCATCACCGCCGCCCCGCTGCTCGGCCTCCTGGGAACAATCACAGGCATGATGAACACCTTCGGAGCGCTTGGCACGGCTGGCGGCGATATCGCAGCAGCAGCCGGTCAAATCACCGGCGGTGTCGGTGAAGCGCTGATTGCGACAGCCATGGGTCTCGTCATCGCGATCATTG
Source organism: Opitutaceae bacterium (assembly GCA_015075305.1). Lineage (NCBI taxonomy): Bacteria > Pseudomonadati > Verrucomicrobiota > Opitutia > Opitutales > Opitutaceae > Opitutaceae bacterium. Next base: position 962,922 of record JABTUS010000001.1, read on the forward strand.
GCCTTTTCCCATTCAACTTCTTGAATGCCAAGACTGCTGAGGCCCGTACGGAAGTGGATGATGTCGCCAACTCATTGGACTCGATCGTCTCAAAGGTCGACGCTCGCGCTTGATTCGGCCAAAGGCGCTCTAACCCCCATAATATTTTTCATCCATGGCAGGCGGATCCTCAGGAGGAGGTGGCGGAGCCAAGAAAGCGCGGATTGAGATCATCCCTCTCATTGACGTGATTTTCTTCCTGCTCGCAACTTTCGTTCTCTTCACGCTTTCGCTCAACAAGTCGCAGGGATTGCCCGTTGTCCTCCCAAAGGTCGAAACGAGCATTCCACGGGATCCCGCGGGATCCGTTACCATAACGGTAACCGCCGAAGGCACGCTCGCTTGGGACAAGGATCCGATCACCTTGGACGACTTTCTGATTCGCCTTGAAAAATACAAGGCAGCGGCTGGTCCCGATGCCCGTGTTCTGATCAATGGTCATGAAGACGCATTCTTCGCGCAGGCTCGCTACGTTTTTGACGAAGTACGCAAGAAGGGGATCCAGAAAGTGTTCATTGAGACACGTGTGCGTCCCCCACAGTGATTTCTGCTAAGAAATCCTGCAATCTCCCGTCACCATTCGAATAGATCCACCCATGGCAGGCACATCTTCAAACAGCAGTGGAAAGAAACAAGCACGCATCGAGATCATTCCACTAATCGATGTCATTTTCTTCCTACTGGCAACGTTCGTGCTCTTCACACTGTCACTCAACAAGATCCAGTCGCTGGATATCGTACTACCCCAAGCGTCGAATGCCGAGAAAAATGAGGACAACGAAAGTGTAACGATTCAGGTTTCTGATGCTGGAACGGTATACTGGAATCGGGAATTGATCACCGCTTCCGAAGTGGAACCAAGGCTGCAAAATTATGCAGCGCAGCATCCGACGGATGCAAGAGTCCTGGTCACCTCTGACGACCGGGCAAAATATGGCGCGACCGTTCAGGTCCTTGACGAAGTGCGCAAGGCGGGGATCACCAAAGTATCCATCGAAACCGTCTGGCGTGGTACAGGAAAGTAATCAACCCCGCACATGAATCGCGATCTAATCATCGGACTTGCTGTTTCAGCCGCCCTTCACGGCGGGGTATTCTTCGGCGAGACGCTATTCCACAAGAAATCTCAGCATGCCCCCAAAAAACAGGAGGAAGCTGTGATCGAACTGATGGAGATGCCTCCACCCCCTCCCGAAGAAGAACCTGAGCTTCAGGATCCAACCGAAGACACCCCACCCGAAGCGGCGGAACTCGCACCGCCGATGGCCGTTGACCTGCCATCCGCTGTTACCATCGACTCATTTGTTCAGAAGCTTCAACCGCCCCCTCCTCCAGGTTTGGATCGTCCCAAGGGCAATATCACAATCCCGACTGGCCGCCCGAGTGTTGGCAGCATTGGACACGGAATGAAGGATCTGTTTGATTTGGCCAATCTTGATCAGGCTCCTCAGGCGCGAATTCAGGCTAAACCCAATTACCCGTTTGAAATGCGCCGTGCGGGCATCACCGGAGACGTATTGGTTGGGTTCATTGTGAATTCCAGTGGCGACGTCGTTGAAGCGACGGCGCTAAAATCCTCCCAGCGGGAATTCGAAGCCGCGGCAGTTCAGGCTGTCTCGAAATGGAAGTTCAAGCCCGGACGCAAGGGAGGCAAGGCGGTCAATACCCGAATGCAGGTCCCAATCGTATTCAGCATCACCGACGAATGAGACTTTACCGTATCATGCCGCTTTTTTCGCCATCTCTCCGCACCCCTCTGCGAGTAGGTTCCCTTCTGCTTGCCTTGGGGCTGGCCGAGCCCTTCGTAAGTCATGCCCAGGATCGTCAGAATGCTCCGAAGAAGGAGTTGAGTGACAAAGTTTCTGAAGAACTGGGCAAGATCCGCACCCAGACTGATGCCAAGAACTACGACGGTGCCTTGGCCATCATTGATGGCCTTATCAAGATTTCAGGTCCCGAAAGCTACGATCTGGCACTGCTGTCCCAGGTAAAGGCGCAGATTCTGTTAACAAAGGGGGATTACGCAAAATCAATTCCTCCCTTGGAAACCGCCGTCTCCATTTCCGACAAGTACGGATTCTTCGACGATCGGCAGACCCAGGAACTTACCTACTACCTGTCACAGCTCTACTACCAAGAGGCGGTAACCAGCAAGGTTCCGGCGGATCAACGGCGGTATTACGGCAAGGCAGTTTCGTACATGGACCAATGGGCCAAGCGGAATACCAAGCCAAATCCCGATGTTCAGCTCTATTACGCCACGCTGCTATTCTATCAATCCCAGCTGGATTCGAACAACCCGGATCGCAAGTTGCTCAAGCGCGCACAGGAAGAGGTGGAGAAGGGCCTGCAGATGTCTGTCCATCCCAAGGACACCTTTTACCTACTGCTATTCGCAACGCTTCAACAGCAGGAGAAGATCAAGGAATCAATCGATATCCTTGAGCTCTATCTGAAGCTGAAACCAGATGCGAAGACATACTGGCCCCAGCTTGCGTCCCTCTATCTTAATCAACAGAAGGATATTCGCGTTATCGCTACAATCGAACGGGCTCAGAAACTTGGGGTAATGACAAGCCCCAAGGACAACTTCACCCTGGTCGGACTCTATTTTAACATCGGGCAGTTCGATTATGCCATAGACCTTCTCAGCAAGGGTCTTAGGGATGGCTCAATCGAGAACGAACAGCGGAATTGGGAACTACTCGCTGCGGCCTACATGCAGCTCCACAAGGAGCTGAAAGCGATCGAAGTGCTGAAGGAAGCTTCAAAGCTCTATCCCGAATCCGGCGCACTCCTTGCGCAAATCGCACAAACCTATTATCAACTCGAAAGAATTCAGGACGCCTATACCTATGCCAAGCAAGCGGTCTCCAAAAAGTTGGAGAAGCCGTGGACAACGCAACTTTTTCTCGCCTATGTTTCGTATGAGCTGAAGAAGTACGACGACGCGCTTGCAGCGGTGAACACGGCGGCTTCCTACCCGCAAGGGGTCAAGGATGCTGAACGCCTGAAGAAGGGTATCGAAGACGCAATCGCCGAGGCAGCCGCACTTCGTGAGCAGATAGCCGCTGAAACCGGAAAGAAGGCGCCAAAATCGGACGCTACGAAGACTCCGACAAACCAGCCCACCAAGAAGTAACCATTTCCATCATCGAACTTCATGAACAAAGCTTACATCATCTTCCCCCTGATCATGCTCCTGATCTTCGGAGGATTCTATTGGAATTTCGCCAAAGACTACCAAATCAAACAGGACGCGAAGGTTGCCGCCCAAAAGAAGGCCGTTGAAGACAAGAAGAAAGCGGAGCTGGATGCCCGAAAGCAGGCGATAGAAGACGCCACCCGCATGGCCGAGCAACGCATTCGCGAAAAGAAGGAAAAGGAGGAAAAGGATCAGCGGGAAAAAGAGGCTCGCGCTGCAGCGATCGAAGCTCGCGAAAAGGCCGCCCGCGATCAGGAAAAACTGAGCAGACAGGTGGTTCGCCTCACAAAGGATATCGAAGAGGAAAAAACCGCCATTGCGCAGGTGGAGGAAATCAAAGCGAAGAGTGTCGATGAGGTGGCGTTCCTGAAAACAGCAGTCAAAGAATCGGAGGCCAACGTTAAGGGCCTCGAAACTGTCCTCACCAAGATCAAGGCTGCTGATGACGCCAGGGCAGCTGCCGAGGCGCTTGCCGCCGCTGCCGCTGCCGCTGCAAAGAGCAAGAACTAACCCCCACCCCTCGAAGCAATGAACAAGATCTATTTAATCGTTCCCATCGTGCTTTGCGCACTCTTCGGTGTCTATTATTACAAGTTCATCCAGGATGAGGCGGTGAAGACAGAGCAGCGCGAGAAAGCCGCCAAGATCGCCAAGGATGAAGCGGATGCGAAAAAGAAGGAAATCGAGGACAAGGCGCGAAAGGATGCGGACGATCGTCAACAGAAGCGTTTGGCAGACGAAAAGAAGAAGGATGATGATCGTCGCGCAAAGTGGGAAAGCCAGAGCAGAGAAATCGCCGAGGCGACTGCCAAATACAGTGCCGAGGCCGCCAAGTACACCAAGCAGATCGCCGATCTTGACGCTCAGCTTAAGGAAACCCGACTCAAGAAGGACACTGCCACACGTGAATCCTTTGACCTGAAGAAGCAGGTGGAGCTTGCCCTCATCGCCAAACGCAATGCCGAACTCGAGATTCAACGCATGGTTAGCATGGTCGCAAACAAGGCGGCCGAAAGCGCGATGGCGCGCCCGCCTCCCCCTCCGCCCGTAGAGAAGGGCAAATCCAAGTAACCTTCGCCATTTCATGAAGGCGGCCCCAACTCAACGGGCCGCCTTTTTTCTTACGGTTGAATTTCGCATTTTGGCTCATCCAGTCGCACGCAGAATTCACCTCGATGACCTCGGTGCGCGGCTCAGCACACAATCTTGCGCAGACACGAAGACATTGTCACCGTCCTCTTACGACATGGATTTTCCCGCCGTTCCCTCAGTTCTGGCCGGCCGTGACCTTCAATTGCCTCGTTTGGATTTCGAGGATATTGAACAACGCCTTCAAGTCTACGCTTGGATGCATCTCGCCCGGACGGGTGACAATCGGATACTGGAACTCTTCAGACAGGGCCTGATCAAGGGCACCGTAACCGGCGGGCAGGGAAGCGAAGCCCTGATTGTTCCGCTGGCACTGCTGGCCGACAAGGCGGTCGATGTAATTTCATTCACGCATCGTGGCTTCGGTGGTCAGCTCATTTGGAGTGGCCATCTCGTTGAACATCTCTGCCAGTATTTCGCCAATGCCCTGAGCCCCACCAAGGCACGGGAGGGAAATGTGCACCACGGTGATCCAGCAAATCGTTCCCTGCCCATGATCAGCCACCTGGGCGCCATGATTTCGAATGTACTGGGTCTGACAGATGCGCAAAGACGCCAGGGCAAACGCGCTGTGGGATTCGCATTTTTCGGTGATGGCGGTTCAAGCACCGGTGACATCCATGAATCAATGAACCTGGCGTCGCTGCTCTCGCTGCCCATTGTTTTTGTCATTGAAAACAACCGATACGCGTACTCAACACCGCTAAGCGAGCAGTACGCCCCAGGCACCGATCTCTGGAAGCGTGCCGCAGGCTACGGCATCGAAGGCATTTCACTCAATGCCACGACCGATCTCAAAAACATAGTCGCCACCCTCGCCCGCACGATCCAGCAGGTACGCGAAACTTCCCGTCCAATGCTCATTGAGGCCCATGTTCTCAGATTGAGAGGACATGCAGCCTACGACACCTGCAATTACCTGGTGCCCGGCGAGGCGGAATCTTTTCACGCCGCCGATCCCGTGCCTCGCTATCGCGCGGAACTTTGTAACGCGGGCCTAGCACAGCGTGTTGAAGCCATGGAATCGGAGCTCAATGCCTTCCTGGAGGACTGCATCCAGCGAGCTCTTCCACTGCCACGTCCATCTCCGGACGGAATGAGTGAGGACTTGTTCGAGGTAGAAGATGCTCCAATGCCCTGGACTGCCACTCCGGCCCCCACGGAACCCCTCACATTTGCTCAAGCGCTCAACCATGGATTGCGAAAAATCCTCAATGAGCGACCCGAAGCCATGATCCTTGGACAGGATATCGCCACCTACGGCGGCGCATTCAAAGTTACAGATGGCCTGTTTTCCGCGTTTGGACGACACCGGGTCTTCAATACTCCCCTGGCCGAAAGTGCGTGCACAGGCTACGCCGTCGGTCTGGCCTTGGGCGGCATGCGCCCGATTGAAGAGTTCCAGTTTGCGGATTTCGTCACGGAAGCCTTCACTCAAATCACACAAAACGCGGCGACCTATCGCTTTCGCTCCGGGGCGAAGGTTCCACTGGTACTTCGCCTCCCCTGTGGCAGCGTGGGCCTGGGGTCATTCCACTCACAGGAACTGGAGTCGGTGCTCCTGTCCTTCCCAGGGCTCAAGGCACTGTATCCCAGCACCCCCCAGGATGCCTTTGACTGCCTTCTTGCCGCCTACGAAGACAACAATCCCGTCCTAATTTTCGAACACAAGGCGCTCTACCGGCATCACAAGCAGGCAATTGCATGGAATCCACGCTACCGCGAAGTATGGCAACCAAGACACCTGCAATCGGGCGACTACGCCACTTTGGTGACCTACGGGGAGATGACCTACCTGGCCCACGAACTTGCCACCTATTTTTCAACCGAATACGAGCGCAATTTTGACATCTGGGATCTTCGGGCCCTGGCACCGCTTCAACTTCAGGAAATTGCAGCCTCGGTCGCTCGAACGCACAGGCTGATCATCCTGCATGAGGGCCGGCTTTCCCACGGATTCGGGGCCGAATTGGTGGCAAGGCTCACGGAGCTTCATTTCTTCGACTTGGAAGCCCCCCCACTGCGAATAGCATCCATGGACCTTCCTGTGCCATTCGCCCATGAATTGGAACTCGCCTATCGCCCGACATTCTCCAAAGCCGTGGAGCAGATTTCCAACTGGATGGCCTAGCATCATCCGACCGAATGCCGGCTTTGCGCACTTCCTCAGATTCGCGTGATTCAACCGCCACGACATTGTCATGGGGGAAAATCCGTCTGTTTGCAATGGACGTGGACGGCGTCCTTACCGACGGCACCATCACCATTGGTTCTGACGGCACGGAATCGAAACAGTTCTCGATTCTCGACGGCTTGGGCTTGGTGCGCTTGCGGGATGCCGGGATAGAACTGGCCTGGATCAGCGGCCGATCTTCAAGGGCCACTCAAAGACGCGCAGAGGAGTTGAAAATCCCCCACGTCATCCAGGGTCGCAGCGACAAACTTCAGGCGCTTCAGGAACTCGCTGACAGGCTGGGTGTCGCGGCGAAGGACTGCTGCTACATGGGCGACGACGAAATTGATGTCCCGGCCATCCTCTGGGCGGGCATTGGCGTCAGTGTGAAGGACGGCATGCCCGCGGCGACAATGGCTGCGAGATACATTCCCCGCAGGCCTGCCGGAAAGGGGGCGGTTCGCGAGGTTTGCGACTTGATTCTGGCCGGAAGAGGAAACGGGATCCCCGCAGCATGATCACGAGCTTCCACGTTTGTGCCATCTCAGTTGCGCTGAGCCTGGGCGCGACCGTATCCGGCGCAGATGGACCGAGAATCACGACCAACGCGCCCATAAGAAACTTCTCGCTTCCCTCATTCAATGAAAAGGGATTTCGCACAATGTTGATCCGCGGAAGCGAAGCGATGCTGCTCAACTCAAATGAAGTCAGCCTCTCCAACATGACGTTGACCCTCTTTTCCGGCGAGGCGGATGCGCGCGTGGAAACCGTGTTCGTCAGTCCGTCGGCCCGCGTACTGGTCGCCCAGCGCATCGTTTTCGGAGAAGAGACCGTGCGCGTTGTCAACGATGACTTTGAGCTCCTCGGCACCGACTGGCGCTACGATGACGCGAAAAAGACCATTCTCATTTCCAGACACGCGCGCGTGGTGTTCCATGCCGAACTGAAGGACGTCGTCAAATGAAGCCGATTCCGCATCTCATCGCCTCGCTTGGCGCTCTTTGCGTTCTCTCCGCCGCATTCTGCAATGACATCCCACCCACAGTCATTGAGAGCACGACTCTCGAAATGCGAAGCAGCGATTCCGAGATTACTGCCGTCTTCGACCAGAATGTTGTTGTGACCGGAAACAACCTCCGGATCAGCTGTGACCACCTTGAGGTGCTGGCAACCCGGATCGGGGACCCCTCCTCAACAGTTGGCAAGCCTGACAAGTTCAGGTCCTTGATTGCCATTGGACGGGTGCATATCGTTCAGGGCGATCGTGAAGTCACCTGCGGCCGAGCGGAGGTGTTTCCCGGCGAGGAAAAGATCATTCTGACAGAAAACCCGGTGGTCATCGACAAATCCGGACCCTATGTTGCCTCAGGCACACGCATCGTGCTGCTCAGAGGTGAACGTCGTCTCTATGGTGACAATATCCGGCTTACGGGACCCGCCTTGAAGGACCTTGGCTTCGACAAGGATGCGCCCATGAAGCCGCCGGCAGCGGTTCCTGAAGAAAAAAAATAGCCAGTCTGGGCGTCCCTCCTGACAACCACATCCCTGCGCACCCGCGTTTCACGTGCCTCTGGATCAACCCTCAACATCCTCCGCAGCCTCCTCGATCCGAACCGATGGTCTGGTCAAGACCTTTGGCGCGCGAACTGTCGTGAACGGCGTGAACATTGGACTCGCCGCCGGGGAGGTCGTGGGATTGCTCGGCCAAAACGGGGCGGGAAAAACCACAACCTTCTACATGGTGGTCGGCCTCATACAGGCAACCGCCGGTTCGGTTTTCATCGATCAGCGCAACATCACCAGGCTCGGCATGCACAGGCGCGCGCGACTGGGCATCGGCTACCTGCCCCAGGAAGCCTCGGTCTTTCGCAAGCTGACCGTGGCGGAAAATATCAGCGCAATCGCCGAAGCCATCGGAATCGCCCGCAGGCACCGCTCGTCACTGGTTGAACGTCATTTGACCGACCTGCAGCTCCTTCATGTCGCCTCGCAGAAGGCCTACACGCTTTCCGGAGGCGAGCGTCGCCGGCTCGAAATTGCCAGGGCCCTCGTTTCAGAACCAAAGTTTCTCCTCATGGACGAGCCTTTCGCCGCAATAGACCCCATTTCAGTGGGAGAAGTCCAGCGCATCATCGGCGAACTCAAGGCCCGAGGGATCGGCGTCCTGCTCACCGACCACAACGTCCGTGAAACACTCCGGATTGTCGATCGAGCCTACCTGATGCACCAAGGCCGCGTTCTGACCCAGGGATCCGCGGAATTCCTGATAAATGACCCGCAGGCGCGGGAGTTTTATCTTGGCAAAGACTTCGATCTGTAGAGCGATCTCACTTGTCGGCGGCCCACGCAGGCTCCTCCCTTTTCGTCATGCCCAAAGTCATTCACGGGATCACTGTCGCCCATTTCCTGGAGACCTACCGGGAAAAGCTGAAGATTGAGCTGGTCACCGGCGAACGAGGTCTCCACCGGATGATACGCGAGGGATCAATCAATCGTCCCGCCCTCGCACTCACGGGTTTCTTTCGATACTTTGCCAACAAGCGCATCCAGGTTCTTGGTTCGGCGGAGATGACCTACCTCAAGACACTCTCCCCGCAGCGGCAGATGGAAATCTTCAGCGAAATGGTCGAGCGTCAGATTCCCTGTCTGGTCCTAACCCGCAACTACAACCCCACCCCGCCGCTGCTGGCGATCGCCCAGGAAAAACACCTTCCCATATTTCGCACCCCCATGATCACCATGAACTGGGTGAACCTGGGCACGCTCTGCATCGACAATGAATTTGCCCCATCCACAACTGAGCATGCGACAACCTTGGATATCCGCGGAATCGGCGTCATGCTCAAGGGTTCATCCGGTGTCGGAAAAAGCGAATGTGCGCTCGCCCTGATTGAACGGGGGCACTCGCTGGTCGCCGACGACCTCACCGTCATCAAGCTGCTCGATGAACGCGAACTCATGGCCTCCAGCCGCCCCCTCAACCGCGGCTATATGGAGTGCCGGGGCATCGGCATCATCAACATCGCCGAAATGTTCGGCGTGAAGTCCATCCGGCTCGACAAGCGGGTCGACATGGTGGTCTCGCTGCACGAATGGACTCCCGAGGCCATCGAGGAGCGCACGGGACTGGAGGAAAACAAGTATGATATCCTCGGGCTGCAGATACCCCACATCGAGCTGTACGTTCGACCCGGTCGCGACATGGCGCGCCTCGTCGAGGTTGCCGCCCTCACCCAGGCGTTGAAAAAAATGGGGCACGATCCCGCCAGGGATTTCAACGACCGGCTCATCGCCCACATGACGGAGAATCCGGAGTCCTCCAAGCCCGTATCCATACATCCGTTACATCCATAGCACTCCGCCTTTCATGCCATACTCAAATCGCCCAGACGGCCGTCATCCGGATCAGCTTCGTCCCATTTCCTTCGAGGCCGGAATCGCTCCAAATGCCACCGGATCGGTGCTCGTGTCCTTCGGATGCACTCGCGTGATCTGCGCCGCAACCATCGAACCAAACGTTCCCACCTGGATGAAACAACAGGGCGTCAAGGGCGGGTGGCTCACTGCGGAGTATTCAATGCTACCCTACTCAACCCATGAGCGAAAGGCGCGCGATATTTCCAAGGGAAGGATCGACGGGCGCACGGTCGAGATCCAGCGCCTCATCGGACGTTCCCTTCGGGCGGTCATCGACCTGCAGAAACTCGGCCAGAACACGCTTTGGGTCGATTGCGACGTGCTCCAGGCTGACGGCGGAACACGCACCGCCTCCATTACGGGTGCCTACCTCGCCGCGCGGCTCGCCGTGCAGAATCTGATCGACTCCAGGCGCATCGCCGAGAATCCGCTCAACGATTCGGTCGCGGCGGTGAGCGTCGGTGTCTTTGAGGGACAGGAACTCCTCGACCTGCCCTACCTCGAGGACAAGGATGCCGAAGTCGACTTCAATGTAGTCATGACCGGACAGGGTCGTTTTGTCGAAGTGCAGGGATCAGGGGAGGAGGCAACTTTCACCGAAACCCAGCTTCAATCTCTCCTGACCCTCGCCCGCAAGGGCCTCAAGGAAATCGCCTCACTTCAGACTGCCTTTCTCACGCGTCAGCTCCTGAAGTCTTGAGTTGATCACGGATTGCCAGACGCCGGCAGTGCGTCCTTGAGCGAGCCGAAATTGCCTTCCTCAGCCGCGCGGATGAAGCCTTCCGCCAGGCTCTTCAGCTCCTCCCAGCGACGCCGGATCTGCTTCGCTTCCTCGCGAGTGATGTGATTGTCGGCCGCCGCCGTCGCAATAACCGCAAGCATGTCTGCGAACTCCTGAACAATTGCGTGGGTCGTTGGAATCAGCGAATTCGGCTTGGCCTTGATCAACTCCGGATTGGCGATGAAAAATCCGCCGGCTCGCTCGCAAACCCATTGCGCGATTCGGGTGTCCCCCGTGACCTTGAGAATCTGATCGACGCGATCGAGCGGATTGTAGGCACCACTGCCTGTCGCTTCACCGGGAGGCTCGGCCCACTTGTAGATCAGCGAGAGCGACAGCCCCATGTCGGCTGCAATCTGCTTTGCACTCGTTTTCTTGAGTACCTCGCGCAGCACCTCGTGTGATTCCATCCGGCCCTTCAAACAAGGTTGATGAACGAAGGCAATCCTGTCCGACCTGCATCAAGCATCAATTTTTGTCCTGTCTTCGCTCCACCGTTTCTGGCACGGTTTTCCCCTCATGAACATCCATGAATATCAGGCCAAGGCGCTCCTCGACAAATACGGTGTTCCCGTCCCCAAAGGGGCGCCGGCCAGGACACATGAGGAGTTTGTGACAGCGCTGGCCCAGCTTCCCGATGGCCCCACCATGGTGAAGTCACAGATACATGCCGGCGGCCGCGGAAAGGGCACCTTCACCAACGGATTCAAGGGCGGCGTAAAATTCTGCCGCACGAAGGCTGAAGCCAGGGAGGTGGCTGGAAGGATGCTCGGCAACACCCTGGTCACCGTGCAGACAGGCCCGGCGGGCCGGAAGGTTCAGACCGTCTATTTCACCGTCGCGAGTGACATCAAGAAGGAATACTATCTGGCCATCCTCCTCGACCGCGCCACCTCAAGACCCGTGATTGTCGCCTCCACGGAAGGTGGAGTGGAGATTGAAAAGGTCGCCCATGAGACCCCCGAGAAAATCTTCAAGGTCCTCGTCGATCCCGCCTACGGTCTGGCAGATTTCCAAGTCCGCCAGCTCATCACCGGGCTCGCCCTGAACTCCGCCGAGGCAAAAGCCGCAGCCAAACTCATTCGCAATCTCTACACGATGTTCTGGGAAACAGATGCGGCGATGATCGAGGTCAATCCTCTCATCACCACCCCCGCCGGTGAGGTTCTTGCCCTCGACGCCAAGGTGTCCTTTGATTCGAACGCACTCTTTCGCCATCCCGGGATCTCCGCTCTGCGCGACCTGAACGAAGAGGACCCCAAGGAAATCGAGGCATCCCGGTTCAACCTTTCGTACATCGCCCTCGACGGCAACATCGCCTGTCTGGTCAACGGCGCCGGGCTCGCCATGAGTACCATGGACATCATCAAGCACTACGGCGGCAATCCCGCCAATTTCCTTGATGTCGGCGGAGGTGCATCCAAGGACCAAGTTGTGGCAGCCTTCAAGATCATCCTTGGCGATGCCAATGTGAAGGGCATCTTCGTCAATATCTTCGGCGGAATCATGGATTGCAATGTCATCGCCACGGGCATCGTCGAAGCCGTCAGGGAGGTTGGACTCAAACTTCCCCTGGTCGTTCGCCTGGAAGGCAACAACGTGGCCGCTGGCAAGGCCACGCTCAGCGGAAGCGGGCTCACCATCGTGAGCGGCGACACCATGGCCGATGCCGCACAGAAAATCGTCAAGCTCGTCGCCTGAGCAATTCAACGCCGCCCAACAAACTGACTTCAGCCGCACCTCTCCCATGGCCATTCTCATCACCCCCGAAACAAAAATCCTCGTTCAAGGAATCACCGGTGACTTCGGCGGACGCCACGCCCGGTTGTCACTCGACTACGGCACAAAGGTCGTCGGGGGGGTGACCCCCGGCAAAGGTGGCCAGGTGTTCGAACATGAGCAGCACCGCGTGCCAATCTTCAATTCGGTTCACGACGCTGTCGCGGCCACTGGTGCCATGGTCTCCGTCGTGTTTGTCCCACCGCCTTTCGCTGGCGACGCCATTCTTGAGGGCGTGGATGCCGGTCTTGATCTCGTTGTCACGATCACCGAGGGCATTCCTGTTCGTGACATGATACGCGTGAAGCGGACGATCTCCGGCAGCAAGACCCGCCTGGTTGGGCCGAACTGCCCTGGACTCGTGACACCAGGAACGGGTCCGCAAAGCACCGGTGGCTGCAGAATTGGCATCGCTCCCGGTTACATTCACAAGAAGGGCCACGTGGGCGTTGTTTCGCGCTCAGGGACACTGACCTATGAGGCGGTCTATCAATTGACCACCAGAAACATCGGCCAATCCACGTGCGTTGGCATCGGAGGTGATCCTGTCAACGGCACCTCCCACTTGGATGTGGTCAGGATGTTCAACGCAGATCCAGACACTCACGGCATCATCCTGATCGGAGAGATCGGAGGCAACGCGGAGGTTGAAGCAGCGCGCTGGATCAGGGCCAACGTGACAAAGCCGGTCGCCGGTTTCATCGCGGGAGCCACAGCTCCGGCGGGCCGCCGCATGGGACACGCCGGCGCAATCGTGGGAGGCGCCGAAGACACAGCCGCAGCCAAGATCGCCGTATTCAAGGAGTGCGGCATTGAGGTTGCAGCAACTCCGTCCGACATGGCCGAAGCCCTGCTGCGCTCTGCAAGGGCCAGGGGCGTCACCCTCAAATGATCACTCGCCGGAGTCCGTCCCGAAACGGTCTGCCCGCTCCCGAGTGATGGAGCGAGGCGCGTGCTGCACTTGGAACGCCGGGCGGCCGGCTTCGTCACCGCCACCTCGTTGCTGCCGCCAGGCGCAGTTTGGGCCGAACATCGTCCACAGTACTGGTGAGAAATTGGGTGGCCAGGCACTCCACGGCACTGAGAGAACGTCGTTACCGTTGCTACCTTCCGGTCCTGGCGGGGTTCACGCGCCTGCTCATGCATGGCACCTGGCCGATCGACACGGTGGCGGCCGATCCAGGTAGTGCAACTGGAATCTTGAGCAACCGCGACGCCTCCCAGGATGGGCTACGGCGCACGTGAATCCGATGGACGTCCGGTCTTCGGCGCAGACGGGCGCCTGCCTCCCTTGGTTTCGGGCCCTGTCGACGGTATCTTGCCACGTCGATCGTGCCAGCGCTTCTGCATCGCTTCAAATTCCCGGCGCTGATCCGGTGTCAGCTCGGCCTCAATCCTGGATTCCATCGACTGGTAAAGTCGTCCCGATTCACGACGCACCTTCTTCAATTCCTCGGTCGTCTCATCCACGATCGCATCGATGCGCGCCTTCTGGGCGGGGCTGAGTTGAAGGGCCTGGTGAAACCGCCCCTTGTGCACTATCGCAAACTCGGTGGGTCCACCGCGCTGCCGGACAAACGACCGGGCCGCCAGCAGCGACACAAATCCGCCCACGACCCCACCGGCCAGGAAGATCCCGACAAAAACCAAGGAAACTTTCCAAGACCTGCTCATCTGTTCTCAGTCCACCAATACGGAAACCGGGTCAGCACCGACTGCCGCGGTCTCCTCGCGCAGATTCTGCAGGACCGGACTGAAGCTCAACGCCATGACAACCAGGGCAGCCACGGCGGCAATGCCCAGCGCCCTCAGTCCGAGGGGTTCAAAAAGGCTCGCAACGCCTTTGTCCATCGCTGACAGCGCGCGGGCGGCGACTCTCGTGGCAAATCCCAGCGGTATCTCCACCGGCGCAGGTTCCGCGCAGGGCGCCCGGCGCGCCAGCGCAACCAATCGACTCCAACTTTCCCGGGATGTGGGTTTCATAAGCGTTCTGATGATTCGAGTTCTTCCAAGGCCTTCCTCAATCGCTTGCGAGCGCGAAACGCACGCACCTTGATCAGGGAAGAATTCCATCCAGTCAATCGAGCTATTTCCGCAATCGACTTCTGCTCGAGGTCGAGAAGCTGAATGACCATGCGATCCGCCGGCTTCAAGGTTTCCAGCAGCTTGCCAACCAGCTCCTTCGCCGACAGCGCGTCGTCCGGCCCCCGGTCATTCTCATTTGTCAGGACATTTTCCAGCACTTCAGCCTCATTTTCGGAAAGATCCGCCCAGCGGAACTCCGGCCGGCGCTGCTGCTGGCGCAGATGGTCGATGCAGGTGGTCAGCGCAATGCGCGACACCCAATGGGTGAACGGCACCGTTCCCTGATACTGTGAAAGCCGCGCAAACATTTTCAAAAAGACGTCCTGCGCAATGTCCTCCTCTGACACGCGACGCGGCAGGCGCGCTCGTGCAATCCGGATGACCAGCGGATAAAGGTGTTCAACCAACGCTCGCGCAGCGTCCTGGTCATTGTGTCGAACGCGCTCCAGACACCCGGAAAAATCGAATTCGACACCGTCGGCATCAGGCATGTGGAAATGGAGAACGGTGCAAACATAAAGAGCAAGACGCAGCTAATGGCATTCAAGTTACGTCCGGGCGCCACAATGCGCACAGGCGGCGACTTAAGCAACTGCCTCAACCTCCGATACTATGGTTTTTATCATGAACAAATGCATGATACTATCATCAGGCTGGCGCGACTGGTGCCTCGACTTGACTTCCAACCCGATTAACCGATATCGATGAGATTCTGATGCGAGAATTCGTTCAGGCGCTTCGACTAACCTAGACGCACGGTCCGTGAGAGCCGCGTGCGCGGCCGACTGTGCGTCCGTCTGGGAACACCGCCCGTCTCCGTCATGCGGCGCGGGCGACTTCAAATCCAAGCTCCCGTTCGAATTTCCAAACTATCAAAATCTGCATCATGAAGTCCCAACCCATTTCCAAATACCGGCCCTTCCCGCCGGTTTCACTGCCACATCGACAATGGCCGAATCGCACGCTCACGCGTGCTCCAATCTGGTGCAGCGTCGATCTCCGCGACGGCAACCAGGCGCTCGCCCAGCCCATGAGCGTCGACGAGAAGCTCGAGTACTTCGAAATGCTCGTGAAGATAGGCTTCAAGGAGATCGAGGTCGGTTTCCCTTCGGCCTCCCAGATAGAATTCGATTTCTGCCGCCGGCTCATCGAAGAGAACCGCATCCCCGCCGATGTTTCCATCCAGATCCTCTGCCAGTGCCGCGAGGACCTCATCGTGCGGTCGATAGAGGCTCTCAGGGGCGCAAGGAGTGTCATATTCCACCTCTACAACTCGACCTCGCCGGCCCAGCGGCGCTACGTGTTCAACTCCGATACATCGGAAATCATCCGCATCGCCACCCGCGGCATCGAATGGCTCAAGCAGCATGCAGCGGAACTCGTCGCAAGCGGAACCAGGCTCAGGCTCGAATACTCCCCTGAAAGCTTCAACAGCACCGAACTCGATTTTTCGCTGCAAATCTGCGAGGCCGTCACGGATGTCTGGAAACCCACGCCAGAAAACAGGATCATCATCAATCTCCCAGCGACAGTCGAATACGCCACGCCCAACGTGCATGCCGATCAGATTGAATGGATGTGCACCCACCTGACCCGTCGGGACAGCACGATCATTTCCCTGCACACCCACAATGACCGGGGCACCGGCGTTGCAGCCTCGGAACTCGCGCTGCTCGCGGGCGCCGATCGCGTCGAGGGAACGCTTTTCGGAAATGGCGAACGCACGGGAAACCTCGACCTGGTCACCATCGCCCTGAACCTCCACACGCACGGCATTCCCACCGGCCTCGATCTGAGCGATCTGCCTTCGATCCGGGAGGTCTACGAGCGGACTACGCGCATGGATGTCCATACCCGCCACCCCTACGCAGGTGACCTTGTGTTCACCGCCTTCAGCGGCTCGCATCAGGATGCGATCAAGAAATCCTGGGACCGCCAGGTTTCGGGCACGCCCTGGGATGTGCTGTACATCCCGATCGATCCCGCTGACATCGGCCGAAGCTACAAGGCGATCATCCGGATCAATTCCCAGTCGGGCAAGGGTGGCGTCGCCTACGTCCTCGAGCATGAGTTCGGCTACCAGTTGCCCAAGCTCATGCACAAGGAAATCGGCCGCACCATCAACGAACTCGCCGACTCCACCGGGAGGGAGCTGACCCCGCAGGAAATTCACGACGCTTTCATTCGTGACTACATCGAGCGCAAGTCGCCGGTGTCCCTGCTCGAATTTCGCACGGTCGACCGCGCGAACCAGGTGACCTGCCAGGCCGAGCTTGTCGTCAATGGAAACGCGAGGCTCGTGTCCGGCAGGGGCAACGGCCCAATTGATGCGTTCGTGCAGGCAACACGCGAGGCCGGCATTCCCAAATTCGAGCTGCTCAGCTACTCCGAGCATTCGCTCGGCAGCGGAGCAGAGGCCCGCGCAGTCAGCTACATCCAGATCAGAACCGAAACGGGGCGCACCTGCTTCGGTGCGGGCATCGACACCAACATCGAGCTTGCATCGATCAAGGCTGTTGTCAGCGCAATCAATCGCGCATCCGCGTGATCCAATTCTGACTGCTCCCGAAACCACGGCTCCATGCGGGCCGTGGTTTCATCTGCTCAGACGCGCCCCAGGCGTCTGAACATTGCCAAACCAAGAACGAGGAACAGCGATACCGGAATCCAGATGAGGATGTCCGGACGCAGCGCAGGTTTCTTGTCAAGCCACTCGACGCACACCGTGAGAAAGTAGTAACTCATCACCAGCAGCAGGGCGACGCCGAGATTGGCGCTGGTCTCCTTCCTTGACACCTTGATGCCGAGCGGCACGGCAAGCAGCGCAAAGGCTAAAACAGCCACTGCCGACGTCGCCTTTTCATTGATCGCAAAGGAAATCGCCATGCGTTCCCGCTCGCGCCTTTCGGGGTCAGCCGATTCGTCCGGCCGGGCGAGCTTCTGCTGTTGCGTGAACAGCTCCTCCAGCGTCATCCAGCCCGGTTTCTGCCGCACCGCCTGCGTTCCAAGCAGGTGCTCCATCGCCAGCTCAACCGTAAATTCCTCGGAAGTGCCGCGCTGGACCGGCTTGCTGAAGTCCTCCGGGTTGTCCTTGTCGCGCACCTCGAAGCTCACATGGCTCAGGACCAGTACAAGCCGTCCCCCGGCATCATCAAAGGAGACCTTTCCGCTCGCCGCCCGACCCGAGCGAATCACGCGGTTTTGATCGTCAAGCTCCCAGATCCACACATCCCGCAGCAGATTGTCCTGCTTCGCACCCACGTAAATGACGACTCCGCGAAAATCCCGGATGAAGGTCTTCGGCACGATGAAGCTGAGCGGATTCCTCTGAACCGCTTCCGCCAGTATGCGTTTGTAGGCGGTTTTCGACTTCGGCATGGAATGAAAATTGATGTATCCGCACAGGAGCGTCCCGGCAAGTCCGAGGAAAAGGATCGGCTGCGCAATATAGACAAGGCTCAATCCCGCCGCCCGCATCGCAGTGATCTCATTCTGCGCCGACATTCTGCCGAGAACGAGGAGCACTCCCGTAAGCACTCCCATCGGCAGTGCATAGGCGGCCACGACCTGCGCCAGCAATCCCACCAGCTTGAGAAAGGTTCCCGGCGAAAGCTGGCCGCCCATCACAAACGGCAGCAGGTCCTTCAGCATGTTTCCAACAATCAACATGAAGGCAAAGAGCGCCACCGCCGCGCCACAGGCACCCAGTACGGCAAGGAATATGTAGCGGTGCAGAAGCGACATCGGGAGGATTCAACGCAAGCCATACGCGCCCCCTCGAATCCCCGCAATCCGAGATTAATTTCCCGACGCCGCAAGCCGGTCGCTTGGCACTAGACTCTGCCGTCGAATGCGGAATGATTTCACCTCATGCGATTCACTCCCGAAAAGCCTCCGATCACTGGGGAAACCTTGGGCACGCTCTCCGCGAGCCTCAAGGACCAGGGGGAGCCCGCATTCCGCGCACGCCAGATCCTCGATTGGATTTACAAGAAACGCGCCCGCCGCTGGGACGACATGTCCAACCTTTCAAAGCCGCTCCGCGCCTGGCTTTCGGATACCTACGACCTCTCCCCGCTCTCGCTTGTCCTCGACAAACAGTCCCGCGACGTCACCGACAAGCTTCTCCTCGAGCTTCGCGACCGCTCACTCATAGAAACAGTCATCATCCGGGCACCTCAGGAAGGCGTGGGTCTCGAGTACTCGCGCAAGACAATCTGCATCTCAACCCAGGTCGGCTGCGCCATGGCCTGCGCGTTTTGCGCCAGCGGCCTCGCAGGCTTCAAACGCAACCTGTCCGCCGGCGAGATTGTCGCGCAGCTTCTGCACGTCTGCTATCGCGAGGACTCCTCCACCAGCCGCGCCCGCGAGGAACTCGCCTCGTTTGACAATATCGTTGTCATGGGAATGGGCGAGCCCCTGGCCAACTACGACAACCTCATCCGCGCCCTCACCATTCTCAACGCCGAATGGGGCCTCGGCTTCGGCGCGCGGCGCATCACGGTTTCCACAAGCGGACTCGTCCCGAAAATTCTCAAGCTCGCCGATGAGCCCCTCGGCTTCAGACTGGCTGTCTCGCTTCACGGCGCCACTGACGAGGTGCGCGAAAAAATCATGCCGGTAAACAAGGCCTATCCCCTGGCAAAACTGCTGCCCGCCATCCGCACATTTTCGGAAAAACACGGTCGCATGATCACGCTCGAATTCATCCTCATCGAGGACGTCAACGACTCGATCGATCAAGCCGGTGAACTGCGCGACATCGCCCGCGACTTGCATGCGCATGTCAATCTAATCCCCTACAACACCGTGCACGGCCTCGAATGGCGGCGCCCCAGTCCCGAGCGCCAGGAGGCCTTCGCCGATGTTCTGCGGGCTGCACGCATTCCTGTGACACTGCGCAGGGAGAAGGGACACGACATCGACGCCGCCTGCGGCCAGCTTCGTCTCAAGACTGAGAAGGACCGGGAATCCATCGTGTCCACTCGGTGAAATATCGCCCGCCAGGGCAATGAATCATCGTTGCTGGAACAGGCATTCCGGGAGTTTTTTCTTGAACAAATGCACTTCCAGAGCTTACGGAAACATCCTTTTTCACGGAACCTTCCCGTCTCGGGACGCGTCTCCTTTCATCCCTATCTCCTTCCGGCTCCCTATGATCGAAGTAAAAGGCCTGGTCAAAACCTACGGTTCCAAACGCGCAGTCGATGATGTGAGTTTCACGGTCAAGCGTGGCGAGATTCTCGGATTTCTCGGACCCAATGGTGCAGGAAAATCGACGACGATGAAGATGATCACCGGTTATCTCCGTCCCACGGCCGGGACTGCCATTGTCGATGGACACGATGTGGCGGTGGATCCTGTCGCAGTGAAGCGGAAAATCGGATACCTCCCGGAAAGCGCCCCCGCTTACGGCGAAATGACCGTGCAGGAATTCCTGGACTTCATCGCCGAGATCCGCGGCTTCGTTTCCGCTGAGGCCCGCGATGCCCAAAGGGAACGCGCCATTCGGCTCACTCACCTCGAACCGGTCCGGCACCAGTCAATCGAAACCCTTTCGAAAGGATTCAAGCAGCGGGTCGGCTTCGCCCAGGCACTGCTTCACGATCCTCCCGTGCTCATCCTCGACGAACCCACGGACGGCCTCGACCCAAATCAGAAGAATGAGGTGCGCTCGCTCATCAAGAGCATGGCCACGGAAAAGGCCGTCGTGCTTTCAACCCACATTCTTGAGGAGGTCGACGCCATCTGCACGCGCGTCATCATCATCTCGCAGGGAAAGGTTGTCGTCGACGAGACACCCGCCCGGTTCCAGGCCCGTCAACCGGGCGCCCGGCTTGATGCCATCTTCCGGAGCCTGACGCAAAGCGACACGTGAACCATCGTCCGCATAATTTCCGATGAGCCAAATCGTACCATTGTTCAAACGCGAGTTTCTCGGCTACTTCCGCTCGCCCGTCGCCTACGTGTTTCTGTCGATCTTCCTGATCGCAAGCGTGGGTCTGGCGTTCTTCATCGGCGAATTCTTCAAGGCCAACGTCGCCAGCCTGAACAGCTTTTTCAACCTTCATCCCTGGCTGTTTCTTTTCCTGATCCCCGCAGCCGGCATGCGTCTGTGGTCCGAGGAAAAGCGAACCGGCACGATCGAGCTGCTGTTCACGCTTCCGGTGACGACCCTCCAGGCGGTCCTGGCCAAATTTCTCGCGGCGTGGGCGTTCCTGGCGGTCGCGATTCTTCTTTCATTTCCGATGATCATCACGGTTGCCTACCTGGGTGACCCCGACTGGGGGATCATCATCACCAGTTACTTCGGCAGCATCCTGATGGCCGGCGCCTACCTCGGTGTCTGCGCCGTGACTTCCGCGATGACAAAGAACCAGGTGATCAGTTTCGTGATCAGCGTCGTGGTGTGCCTGGTCATTCTCCTGCTGGGCTACAGCGTCTTCAGTGAAACGCTGACCTCGATCCTTCCCATCTGGCTCACCGATCTCATCGCGAACTTCAGCTTCTCCACTCATTTCGAGCCCTTCACCAAGGGCATCGTCGATCCCAAGGATCTCGTCTATTTCCTGTCCCTGATCGGATTCACGTTGTTCGTCAACGTGCTTGTTCTCGAACGCTGAACCACCGGTCCCTGTTTTCGCACGCACGACGCCACCATGAAACCCGGCCTGAAAACTCTTTCCGTCGCCCTGCTCGTTCTGGGCCTCATCCTCGTCAACTACCTCGCCTCGCGCCTGCCGCTGAGGGCCGACGCCACAGCCGAGCACATCTACACGCTCTCGGACGGCACGAAATCCCTGCTCTCGAAAATCGAGGAACCCATCGTCCTCGACTACTACTTCTCCCGCTCCGCGAACGGTCTTCCGATCCAGTACAAGAACTACGCCGAGCGCATACGCGAGATGCTCAGGCAGTACGTGCGGGCATCCGGCGGAAAAATCACCCTCAATGTCGTGGATCCGCGCCCGGACACGCAGGAGGAGGAGCGCGCCGGCGCAGCCGGCCTGCAGCCCCAGCGGCTCCCAACCGGCGAAACCTTCTACTTCGGCCTCGTTGCAATCCAGGCCGACCAGCAGAAGGAGATCCCATCATTCACTCCGCAGCGTGAGTCGTTTCTCGAATACGACATCTCGGAGCTCCTCTACAGCGTCCAGACAATCGCAAAGAAAAAGCTCGGCCTCATCACCAGCCTGCCCCTCCAGGCGCCTCCCATGAACCCGATGATGATGCAGCAACGGCAGCGGCCGACCGGCCAGCTTGTCGCCGACGAGTGGGCGAAGACTTTCGAAATCGTCCCGGTGGAGGCGACAGCCACGTCCCTTCCCGACGGCCTCGACGTTCTCGCCGTCATCCATCCCCAGAATCTCACTCCCAAGCTGGAGTTCGCCATCGACCAGTTCCTGCTCGCGGGAAAACCCGTGTTCGTCGCGGTCGACCCCGCATCCCAGTACTTCAGGCGAATGGGAGGCCAGAACGCTATGTTCGGAGGCCCCCAGCCCAATGTATCCAGCGACCTGCCCATGCTGAAGGCCTGGGGGGTGAACTACAATCCGCAGAACGTCGTCGGCGACCTCGACAACGCCACCTCGGTTCAAACCGGCCCCGGCGGCGTCGTGCGCTACCCCATCTGGCTTTCCTTGACGGAGGGCTCGTTCAGCAAACAGGCAACGATGGTGGGCCAGTTGAAGTCGCTCCTCTTCGTCGAAAGCGGAAGCCTCAGCGTGACCGCGTCGGGCCGCACGGTGACGCCCTTGATTGAAACCTCCGCAAACTCGGGCGACCTTCCCGCCATGACCCTTCAGTTCGCACAGCCGGATGAGGTTGCGCGTCAGATCACGCCATCCGGGAAGAAAACCCTGGCGGTCCTCATCACCGGAAAATTCACCACCGCATTTCCCGACGGCGCTCCCAAAGCGGAGCCGCCAGCGGATGCAAACGCAAAGGAACCGAAGCCACCCGAACCCGCCGCGGCTCCCGCCCTCAAGGATTCCACATCAAGCTCCACTCTCTTCGTCATCGCCGACACCGACTGGCTCTTCGACGACTACAGCGTCGAGCGCTTCAATTTCCTCGGCACCCAGGCCGCACGTCCGCTCAATGACAACCTTGCATTTGCAAGCAACAGCCTTGAGTTCCTCGGCGGATCAAAGGATCTGATCTCCCTGC
The DNA here is from genome assembly GCA_015075305.1 of Opitutaceae bacterium. Lineage (NCBI taxonomy): Bacteria > Pseudomonadati > Verrucomicrobiota > Opitutia > Opitutales > Opitutaceae > Opitutaceae bacterium. The sequence continues at coordinate 985,719 of JABTUS010000001.1, forward strand.
GCGGAAAGGGAAGCTCCGTGCGGCCCTTCACCGTCGTGCGCAATTTGGAGATCGAGGCGCAGAAACGCTATCAGGATCAATTGTCCGCCCTCGAGAGCCGTCTCTCGGATGTGCAAAAGAAACTGAGCGACCTCCAGGGCAAGAGCACCGAAGGCAATCGTCTCATCGCAACGCCGGAGGTCCAGAAGGCCATCGAGGACTTCCAGACGCAGCAGGCGACCATGCGTGGAGAGCGCCGCGAAATCCGAAAGGCGCTCCGCGAGGACATTGAATTCCTGGAGAACAGCCTGCTCGCCATCAACCTCACCGCACCGGTCATTCTCGTCATCCTGTTCGGATTCTGGTTCCAGCGGCGCCGTCACGTGTAGCCGCCCAGGACCACTCATCCATCCATCGCCCCTCCCACTCGCTGAAGGCATGAAACTGAAAACTCTCGTCGTCGTCGTCGTCATCCTTGCCGCGGTTTCCGTTGGCGTGCATTTCCTCACCCGTCCTGCGAAGCATCCTCCCACCGATGCGCGTGTCGGCCAGCTGCTCGTCGCGCGAAATGTGATCGAGCAGGCCCGCACGATCGGTCTGACGGAGAATGGAAAGGCCGTGACACTGACGAAGGCGGCGGACGGCAACTGGCAAGTCACCAACTACTACGACTTCCCCGCCGACTTCACCAAACTCTCTCGGCTCATCGGCGACCTGACCACAGCAAAGCTTGATCGACTGGTGACACAGAATCCCGAGCGCATAGGCGCCCTTGAGTTCAAAGACACCGGCATCACGATTTCCGACGGCGCAAACCAGGAGCCTTGGTCACTGACCATCGGCAAGTACGCGGAAGGCGGCGGACGCTTTGTTCGATTCGGCAAGGAGAACAAAGCCTTCCTCACCCGGTTGAACGCGTACCTCGACGTGGAGCCGAAAAACTGGGCTGACGCGAGTCTGCTCTCACTGAAACCCGAGGATATCTCCTCGGTGGAAATTTCCTTCCCCAACGGCGACAACCTGACTGCAAAACGCACCAGGAAGGAGGATTCATTTGCATCGACCGAGGCGCCCAAGGGCAAGCGCCTGAAGAACGAAAGCATCACATCGCTCATCTCCAGTGCCGGCAGCATTCGTTTTTCCGATACAAGCGACCTCACAGATCCCAACGCCGTCGCCGCCAGGGAACACTCCCGGAATATCCGGTTCACGACATTTGACGGAAAGACGATCGATGTGGCCCTGGGCCGCAAGCCCGAGCAAAAAATCGTCAAGGCACCCGAAGCCAAAAAGGACGGTTCCACCGGCCCTGCAGCCCTCGGATCGGTCGCAGATCTTGCCAAGACCGACGACAAATCCAAGAGCAGCGCCAGCGCTGATGCGGGACACAAGGCCGACGAAAAGGGAGGCCCGGCAAAGGCCGCTGAAACCACGGAAACCATCCCCGCCGGTCCGGTTTTCGTGGTCGTCAAGAGTTCCGATTCGGCTGCCCCCGTAAACGCCCTGATGAAGAAGCGTGCATTTCAGGTGTACGAATCGGCATTCACAAGTCTCCCTGCAAGCGAGCCCGATATGTTCGAGGACGCTCCCGCTCCCACGCCGGCGCCTGTCACACCAACCTCAAGCTCCAAGCCTTCCACTCCTTGAAGCAGCGCCGGCCTTGCAATCCGGCGTCGACCAGCCAGTTCAACAGCAATCGCCTTTCCTAGCCAATGGAAGGGCAAGTCCGGGTATGTAAATCCCCTCGATGGCTCCAAGCTCTGTGACGGGCTCAAGCGTCGCGTTTTGAACTCACGCCATTCGTCTGCCGATTCGGCGAATCCAGAATGGCTTTACATCATATCAACACATACGCATATGTTGATATGAAATGATTCCTGATCATCCGATCTCAGCCTTGTTCGCCCAAAAGCGGCCGCTGCGCTCTTTGGAATTTTTCCCGCCCAAGGACGAATCAGGGATCGAGTCGCTTCGACAGTCTGCATCCGCACTCAAGCGGATTTCACCCGATTTCGTTTCTGTCACCTACGGGGCAGGCGGAAGCACGCGCGATCGGACCAGTCAGGTCAGCGCCATTTTGAAAAATGACCTCGGCTTCACGGTCATGCCCCACCTCACCTGCGTCGGACATTCCCGCACCGAGCTTGCCGCGCTGGCGGATCGCATCCACGCGGATGGCTTCCGAAACATCATGGCACTCCGCGGCGATCCCCCCAGAGGCACCGCCAGTTTTCCTGTCGCATCCGACGGCCTGCGTTACGCCAGCGAGCTGGTTGTCCTGCTCAAGAACCGCCATCCTGATTTCTGCCTCGGCGTCGCCGGTTATCCCGAAAAGCACCCCGAAGCGGCATCCCTTGATTCGGACCTCGACGCGCTGAAACGAAAGGTCGACGCCGGAGCCTCCTTCATCACAACCCAGTTGTTCTTCGACAACGCGATCTACTTCGACTTCGTCGCACGCTGCCACCGACGGGGAATATCGGTCCCGGTTGTCCCCGGCGTCATGCCTGTGCTCTCCCTCAAGCAGATCCAGCGTTTCACCGCCTTGTGCGGCGCAACCTTGCCGCAACGGTTGCTGCGTCGCCTCGAAGCCACAGACGACAACCCCGACGTCGCCGAAATGATCGGACTCGACTGGGCGTTGGACCAGATCCGAGACCTGCTCGGGCAGGGTGCCCCGGGCTACCACTTGTACATCATGAACCGCACGCGCGGTGCCCTGGCTTTGGCCGCCGGTTTGGCTGCGTAGACTCGGCGGGAGATCAACAGCGTACATGTTCTTCCCATGGTCGCTGATTCGCGCGACCAATTGTCAGCCGGCTGGCACCCACGATTGCGCATGATATCATGGTATCGCTATATTCTTGCGCTTCAACTTAACCGCAAATCAGCCGATGGAAGGAGTCTAAACCCTTTTCAAAGGTGCCCAACTCCCTAGGAAATGCCCTCTTCATTGAGATTTCAGAGCTGACTGTTCAGCTCGTACGGGCTCGCGGTCATACGATCGAGCTCTACCGCGAATGCCTGCGCGATCAACGCGATGACATCCTGCAGGCATTGAAGGAGGGATCTCCCAAAGGAGAGTTTTCCTCGAGTCCCGTTCTTGCAGCCATCAGTCCATCCCGAAGCTTCTCGTATCTCGCCTCTGAAGATGAATGCAGGCAGCTTCAAACCCCGGGCGAAATTGTCCGACACATCGAGATGCCGTGCGAGCGTCTCGTCGGTCCAATCGCCCTCGCTGCGTGCAATGCAGATGACGGTAGATCGATCAACGCATCGGCGCGCTCCCGCTGGCTGCTTGTCGGCTCGGGACAGGAGGTACTGGCGGCTTCGCAGGCCTATCTTTCTGACCTGGGGCTGAAGGAAACCATCATATCACCTGCCGTCACCAATCACCTCGGAGCTCTTCAAACCGCCTGCCAACTCTCCGGCGCACCCAGTTCAGTTCTGGTTTGGGATCTGGGCAGGCAATCCTCCACTTTCCATCTCGTCAATCGCAAGGGTGTGCTCGCGGTTCGAGGCTGTTCCGTCGGATTGGACCATGTCGCCGACGCCATTCAAGCGGAGCTCTCTCTCGCCTCACGGGGTGCAGCGGCAAAACTCTTTCTCAATTCGTTCTTCGATTTCGCCGACACCGGCCCCAAGGTCGTGAAACGTCTGCTTCCTGAGGTTAAAGCGGCGGTCAAGGCCGTCGGAGGAGATCCATCGTCCATTTTCTGCCTCGGCCTTCCCTCAGACAACATCTGGTTTGCTCACGACGTTGGCATCCTCCTCGGTCTCACCCCATGGCACCCAGCGATCACCTCCCTCGCACAGGAGTTGGGCGTGGATTTTGTCGGCAACTCATTGGTCAACCGGCTCGGTTTCAATGCTGCGGGATTGCTGCACATGGTGGGGAGCCGGGCTGGGGGCTCCGATTGCTGGCACCCCGCATGGCAGATGATCGAAATTGAAGCCAAATCCAAAGTCCACTCCGGGCAAACCGCTCCTGCTTCGTCAGCCAGGGAAGCGGAGGCCTTGGTGACGCCCGGGGTCGGAGCCGGGGTGCCTGAGTCCGCACACAGCTTTGCGGCGAGGACTCACACGCAATCTGAATCAAGGCCGGCGGCAACCTCCGTGCTCGCTCAGGCGACCGCGCGGGCAAAGGCTCTTACAAGCCCGACGCCTCCCGCTGAAAACATCGCAGTCAGACAGGCGCCAACACAAAAAAGTCCGACGGCGAGGGCGCTGGCGGCATCCGTCCTGACTCAGACGGAAACAAAGGCACTGCTTTCGGACAGGACCACCAAGCACGTTGAAACCCATCCGCTGGCGAAACCAGAAGAGCAGTCCGCAACAAGCCTCCAGCATGCGACCAATGAGGTTGCAACTTCATCACCGCCGCCCGCTGCTGTCCCGAAGGTTTCTCCGTCCGCGGAAGCTTCAAAATCCGACACTCCCGGCGACGCAACGAAGGAGAAGGGAGGGAAACGCCCAATCGCGCTGTTTGTGGCAATCACGGCTGTTCTCGCCGTCGGAGTGGCCGGCTGGTTCACTTTCGATGCACACAGACAGCAAGAAATCGCCCAGACTCTCCGAGTCGAGGCCGAGAAGCGGGCTGCTGACGCCCTCGCCAAGGCCAGGCAGGAGGAGGAAGCTGCGCGTTTGGAAACGGAGCGCCTTCGCAAGGAAGCCGAGATTGAACGCGAGAAAGCCGTCGCCGCCGTCAGACTGCGCACCGAACAAGAGATCCTCGAACGAGTCGAAGCTGAGCGTCGCGAAAACGCACCAGGCATTCTCGTTGTTCGCACGGATCCAACCGGCGCCCATGTTTCAATTGACGGTGCGCTTCCGCAGGCGACTCCTCTGACTACCAACAGCCTTTCCATCGGAACACACAGCCTGGCCATCAGTCTGCCCGGCTATGACACGACCACACGCACAGTCGAAATCAAGCGCGACCATACGACGGATCTCGGCCTGATTGAACTCATGCGCCAAGTCGGCCGGCTTGAAATCCTCAGTGAACCCGCCGGGCTGACGTTTGAGTTGCGCCAATCGACGGAGCAGCCGGAATCCAAACCCATCCAGACCGGTGTCACCCCGGCCACGCTCAACGATCTTGTTGTAGGCGACTATGTGGTCACACTCCTGCGCACAGGATGGAAACCGGTGACCGCAACTGCAAAAATCTCCTCCTTGAGCACGACTCAGGTGGTGCCTCTCTTTGCAACCTCACGCCTGACGGTGAGTTCAACTCCCGCGGGTGCGATTGTCATGAGGGACGGCGAAGTCATGGGCACCACGCCGCTCCAATTGCCCGAACTTGAGCCGGGGGAGTACACCTTCGATCTATCGCTGGCGGAACATGACTCCGCGACCATCACCACCCGAATTAAGGCCGGTTCCGACTCGGAGGTCACCGCCAGTCTGCTTCCCTTTGATCGCATACTGAAGACTTCCGAAATTGCAAAAGCCCCTGTCGCCATCAAGACAGTCGCTCCGGACTATGAATCACGGGGACGCGACGTTCCGGAGGAAGCGGTGATCTCCTGTGTGATTGATCGCGACGGTGTGCCTCGTTCGCTGAACGTGGAAAAGACATCCTCCGTGAACTTTGGAAACGCCTGTCTGGTCGCCCTCGCAAAGTGGCGTTTCAAGCCGGCAACCACCAACAGCGGCCGCACTGCCAATGTGAGGGTTTCCGTACCATTCAACGCAGGCTCACGCTGACATTCCAGTGTCACGGGGCCGACAACCTCCGGGAACTCATCCCCGCACGGCACGCTCCGCTCCGTCGTGACCGGTTCGACCGCTCGATGTCGTGATTTCGATTCTCACACCCTGAAATCTCCCGCCATGCTCCAACCGCGCTACCTCCGGCGCCGCACCGCGATGCGCGTCCCCTGGGCATGACAAAGCATGCCCCTCCAACGGAACTTCAACCAATATTGGAGGGGCACGCTCCGTCGTGACCGGCTTGTTCTCCGGCGCGCCCGTCCCAACCGGATTTCAACGCCCGATGTCGCCAAGGAAGTCATCCATTTTCGCGTATCGCTCCAGCAGCGATCTCGCCGCCCGGCATCGCTCGATGGACGCCAGACCCGTGTGCTCCGCAAGGAAGATGATGTAGGCCGCGACATTGCGCGCATAGTTCAGCCGGCCCTCTTCGCTGATTGAATAAAAGCGCGCCCGCTGGCGGTAACCCGCGGACGAATGATCGCCAAGCGCGCTCTTTTCCGCACGCCCCTCGGCTGCAAGCACGAACAGGAAATTGTACTCAAACCAAAACATGTGCTCAGGGCTCGGAGCCAGTTTCTCCAGCGCCGCACGTGTCGCCGTCTGATTTGTGAAGGGTTCGGAATCCCCCGCTCCCGACTTCAGCAGCGCATCCGTGATGAAGCTTCGCGCCATCTTCCGCTCGGTCGCATCGGCGCTGAACGCCCCCAGAAGCGCGAGCTCAACCGTAAAGCGATACCAGTCGCGCCACAGCGCCTGATCCGCCGGATCCCGGGATGCAAAAAGCGCGCGTCCCATCTCATAGGTGTAGCGTCCGCTCGTCTTGATCTCAAGATGCCGTCCCGTGACCTCTCCCATGACGCGGTAGTTTTCAGCGGATTTTCCCGACCCAGAATGGAATCCGATGCTCGCTCCAAACTGACGACACACCCGCCATTGCTTCTCGATGAGACCGCGCAGCGCCGCATTGTCTGGATACGGCATGTTTTTCTGGAAACCAAACGCCGGAGCCACGAAGTGAATCTTCATGCCCATCACCTCGCACAGCGCGAGCATGATGGCTGTTGTCTCCGGCGTCGTGAGTCCCGGAAGTTCATCGATCGACAGTTCACGGAGATACGCACGCCCTGCCCGCGTCGCAAATGCCGCCGCGCGCGCCGCTGCATACTTTTCATCGCGGCGCTTCATCTTCTGCAGCGAGGGCCAGACCGTCGCAAGGAGGGTTGAAAACGCATCATCGTCCAGGATGACTCCGGCTGCAGCAACGCGCGTCCTGACCGCCGCGATCAACGCCGCATCGATCGACTTCACATCCGCGGGCTGCTTTCGCGCAAGCTCGGGCGAGAGATCGAAGGTGATGTAGCTGGCCAGCAGACATCCCCCCACGAGCTGATCTTCACGCGCATCGAACTTTCCGCCAATCGGCTGGTGATCCGCATTGAAGCTCCAGGCAATCTTCAAGTGATGAAATCCATGCTTCAGCTTCGACAGCACGGAGCCATGGCTCATGCCCTCCACACTCTGTCCCTGGTGCCCTTCCGGGACGTTCGTTCCAATGAATGGAAACGGCACAGTGTCCAGCCCGCCTGCAAGCATGGCGTCGACGTCGAAAACCAGCTCGCGCGGGATGGAGTTCTGATTTGCCGTCACTCCAATGTCCAGCGCACTCATGGCCCACTCCACCGCCGGCCAGTGCAGCGTCGTGAATCGCGCCCCTATTCCCAGTGTCGACTGCCCAAGCCGCTCGGTTGCCGTCGGAAAAATCGTCGAGTCGGCATCGTGCGTCTGCACCAGATTCTTCAACCGGAGAAGGTTCTCCCAGGTCGCGGGAAAATAGCGCGCACTCCCAATGTTCCGCCCATCCTCAAGTCCGGCTGACACCGCGCGCGCCTCCGCAGGGCTGAACTTCCAAGCGCAGTCTCCGGTCGATCCATCCTCAACCAGACACCACTGCCCCTCGGCTGTTGCAAAGCTGCTCTTCGGCCAGTTCCGAACCGACAGGTGATTCCCTGAAATCGCCGCCGCCAGCGCCGGCCAGTCCAGACAGAAGTCAGGGCTCACGCACGGGTTCGTGCTGATGCGGAGGGAGTTTTGGACAAGGAAACGGTTGATCGATCGCATGGTGGCGGTGGTTGGTATCGCTGGAGGAGACCCAACCTACCCGGGGCGAACATGCGAGTGAAGCCAAAGAAAAGCCGGACCACACAAGGGTCCGGCGAAGGATTGCACGAAGGCGTGACTTTTCGATCCGGCTAGTGCTCCTGCTGGATCTCAATGACCTTGTTGTCCGAGAAAACCACGCGAAAACGCTCACGCGTGCGGCGACTCGGGAAATTCAGGTAATAGGGATACATGGGATCCGCGTAGCAATAGTATCGATGATACCAGCCGCGGTAGAGGAATGCGCCGTCCATGCCCTCATAGGTCGTGTAGCTCCAGATTTCCTTGGTGCCCGATGCATCCGTGCGCGTGATCAATCTGTCCGGCTCACCGAGCGCAAGCTGGACCGCCTCCTTGTCAAAACCGAGCGCGACCTGCCCTTTCTTGATCAGGTCCTGCTGCTGCGGCGTCAGTCGTGAGAAAGCAGCCGGGTTCTTGTCTATGCGGCTCTGCGGGGTTGAGCACCCCGCCGCGAAAAGCACCAAAAGCATCGGTGCAAGCAACAGACGGAGATGAAACGATTTCATGATGAATCTGTGGGTTGAATGTAATGGTTGAAGTATTTCTGAAACATATGACGTCCCGCACCGCCTCTCGGTTCCATACCCCAGCCTCGTTCTGCCGCTCATGCCTCTACTTGGCGTGTTGTTCGACCGAGACCACGCGATCGGCACTGAATATGATGCGCATCCTCGGTTCATCCGACCGGTCCCCCGTGCCAACCCCCACGCCCACACCCACCCCGCCGCTGCCACCACCCACGCCGACACCGAGTCCAAACTTCGGTCCCTTGTCATGGTAACTCCACACTTCCTGGCTGCCCTCCGCCGTGGTGCGCGTGGCCACGCCGGTTGGATCGCCCAGGGCCATGCGCACTTGCTCGCGGGTGAACCCCACCGCAACCTTTCCATTGCGGATCAAAGCCTGGTCCTCCCTCGAGGAACCGGCATATGTCGAGGGATCCCGGTCCATGCGATCCTGCACGGACGAACACGCGCTCAGCCCAAGCGCAAGACCTGAAGCACCCGCAACGATCAGAGTTTGTAAGTTCATGGAAGTTTGTCTTTGCCGGTCACGGAAATGACACCGACGATGTCGTCAACCTACCGCGAACACGGCAGGCTGCAACTCCTCGAGTCCATACCTGTATTCCGATCCAAATGAAACCATTTACCATTGCCATAGGCTCTGATCACGCGGGTTTCCGCTACAAGGAGTCCATCAAGGCCATGCTTCTCACGGCCGGCCACACCGTGCGTGACCTCGGCACCTACTCCGACGCAAGTTGTGACTACCCCGACTTCATTCGACCCGTGGCGGAAGCCGTTGCCCGGGGTGATGTCGAACGTGGCATCGTCCTCGGCGGTTCCGGAAATGGCGAAGCCATCGTGGCCAATCGCGTCCGGGGCGTTCGCTGCGGCCTCTGCTGGAATGAACAGGTCGCCATCTGGAGCCGCTCCCATAACGATGCAAACTGCCTATCCCTCGGCGAGCGCACCATTTCCGAGGAAATGGCTCATAAGATTGTAAATATTTGGCTGACAACGGAATTTGAGGGAGGCCGCCACCTGGCTCGCATCCGGAAGATCGACACCATTCCTTGAGCGCGCCTCCGTCGACTTCCGGATTGCCTCCGATTTGCGCCGTTCGGTAGGGTCGCGCAGGCATCATTTTTCATTAACGAACCCCCAACTCATGGCTCACACATCACACACCTGGAGATTCTTCCGCATCGGAGGATTGGATCAAGTCGCAGTGGAAACCGGTGAAGATCTGCTTCACCTCAAGGATCTGGACCAGAAACTCTGGGTTGCCCTGAGCTGTCCGGTAAAAGGTTTGGAAGTCGACGAAAAGACGTTGGCCTTGATCGATACCGACAACGACGGACGCGTGCGCGTGCCGGAACTCCTCGGTGCCATCGATTGGGCGGCCAAGGTGCTGCGCGACACCGGAGATCTCCTGAAGGATAATGAAACCCTGCCCCTCACGGCCTTCAACAATGATACCGATGAAGGCAAGGCGGTCATCTCGGCAGCAAAGGAAATGCTGGCAGGCCTCGGCGAATCGAGCGCATCGGGTATCTCACTGGCTCAGGCATCCAGCATCGCCAAGGTTCTCGCCGCCACGAAGTTCAATGGCGACGGCGTCATCACGGCCGCGTCCGCCGAAGACGATGCGACCAAGACGCTCATTGCCGACATTGTAGCAACGCAGGGAGGAGTTCCCGATCGATCCGGTTCCCAAGGTGTGAACCAGGGCCAAATCGATGCCTTCTACGCCGATCTGGCCGCCTTCGCCGCCTGGAGCGAAAAGGGTGTCACTTCAGAAATTCTGACGCTCGGCCCGGGAACCGCCGCAGCCAGCGCCGCGGTCAAGGCGGTGCGAACCAAGGTCGACGACTACTTCTCGCGGACGCGCATGGCTTCTTTCGACAGTCGAGCCCTCGCCGCGCTCAACCGTTCGGAATCCGAATATCTCGCTCTCGCTGCCAAGGACCTCTCGATCACTGCAGACGAAATCGCCGGGTTTCCTCTGGCTCGAATTGAGGCCGGCAAACCCCTGCCCTTGGTCGACGGCGTAAACCCGGCCTGGGCGGGAGCCATCGCCGCATTGCTCAAGGACGCCGTGACACCCGCTTTCGGCAGCGCCAAGACCAGCCTGACTGAAGCGGACTGGGCGGCACTCAAGGCGAGGGTTGCACCCTACGATGCCCATTCCGCCGCCAAGGGCGGCGCCTCCGTGGAGAAACTAGGGCTCGACCGCGTCAAGGCACTGATCGCCGCCAATCAAAAGGATGCCCTGGGCAGGCTGATCGCGGCGGACTTGGCACTTGCCGACGAATTTGCCGCGGCAGCCAATCTCGAAAAGATCCTGTATCTTGCGCGCGACTTCCGGACCATTGTTCGGAACTTCGTCAATTTCACCGACTTCTACTCACCCAATCGCTCCGCCGTATTTCAGGCGGGCACGCTCTACCTCGACAGCCGCAGCACCGAATTCTGCGTGCGGGTGGACGGACCCAGCGCCCTCGCCGCCATGAGCAAGGCCTACATCGCCTACTGTGATCTCAAACGTCCGGGCGAGACCATGAAGATCGCGGCCTGTTTCACCCAAGGTGACAGTGACTATCTCTTTGTCGGTCGAAACGGCCTGTTCTACGACCGCAAGGGCCGCGACTGGGACGCCACCATCACCAGCATCGTCGACAACCCCATCAGCATCCGCCAGGCGTTCTTTTCGCCCTACAAGAAGTTTCTCCGCATGATTGAGGAGCAGGTGGCGAAACGCGCGGCGGCGGCCGATGCCGCGTCGAACGCCAAGCTCGCCGCCGCGGCGGACAAGGCTGCCAATGCCGACAAGGCGGCGACCAAGCCTGCGGAGCCTCCAAAAAAGATGGATATCGGCGCCGTGGCAGCGATCGGCGTGGCCGTGACCGGCGCCGTCAGCGTGCTGACGCTGATCATCGGCTACATCTTTGGCATGAAAGCCTGGCAGTACCCCCTGGCGTTCCTCGGCATCATCCTGATTATCTCAGGCCCCGCCATGCTCATCGCCTGGCTCAAGCTCCGCCAGCGCACGCTCGGCCCCATTCTCGAAGGCAATGGCTGGGCGATCAACGGACGCGTGAAAATCAATATCCCCTTCGGCACGAAGCTTACCGAACGCGCTGTCCTGCCATCGAATTCCACACGTTCGCTTGATGACCCTTACCAGGACAAGAAAGCCGCGGGTCGCCGCCGGTTCTTCATCTTCCTCCTGGTTCTGATTGTCGCAGGTATTGCGGTTGTCTGCTGGCACCGCCGCCGCCATGGCCATTACTTCTGGCAGAAGCCCGCAGTCGCAGCCCCCGCGGAGCCGGCACCTCCCGCACCTCCGCCCGAGGCCAAACCCTAGGCGACCCACGCTGAATTGCGGCGTGCCCCCCATGTTGGAGGGGCACGCTCCGTCGTGACCGGCTCGACGGTTCGATGCCGCGATCTCAAATCTCAAACCGTGGATTCTCATGCCACGCACCAACCGCGCTCCATCCGGCGCCCCACTGCGGAGCGCGTCCCCAGGGCATGACAAAGCATGCCCCTCCAACGGAACAAATTTTCAACTCCTCCTTGAGAAGCACGCTTTGTCGTGAGCCATTCGTCCCATTTGGAGAAGCACGCTTTGTCGTGACCGATTCGTCCCATTTGGAGGGGCATGCTCCGTCGTGACCGATTCGTCCCGTTTGGAGGGGCACGCTCCGTCGTGACCGGCTCGACGGCTCGATGCCTGAGCCCCAACGGGGCGCTCCACTTCAGCCCTGGGCACCGCCCAGGGTTCAAATCACAAGCATCCAATTTGAGCCCTGAAGGGGCGATCCAACCGTCGCCAACACCCCGGTTTGTATCGCCCACTCAACTCAGGCGCGCTTCACCTGGCGGATGGGCCAGTGCGTGACAGTCAGGCCTTTCGCCCCACGCTGGCCGACCGAGAGCGGCGACAGATCGAAGTCGAATTCCTTCACCCGCGCCGAACAGCGTCCACTGAGAGTGACGTGCACCTGCTTCGGCATGGATTCCTCAACCTTGGCCACGTCGAGAAAAACAACCCGCGAGCCCTCGCTCGGAACGAGGGAGTAGAGCTTTTCGCGCGTGACTCCTCCGACCTGGAATCGCTTGGCAAAAGCCTTTCCACTCTTCTTGTCCTGGTAAAGCATCGTGTAGAAGCCCGGATCCCCCTCCTTGGGCAGGATCGCCACATGGAGGATCTCCCGTCCCATGAATATTTTGTCCGCAACCCTGGCCACCTTCATCGTGCCATCCGCCATGAAACAGATCACATCATCGAGAATCGTGCACTCGGCCACGAACTCGTGCTGCCGCCAGTTGAGTCCGATGAAGCCCTCCTCGCGGTTGACATAGAGGCGCTGATTGGCCGAAACCACCTCCGCAGCGGAGATCTGCTCGATCTCGTCATAGGTCGTGCGGCGCCGGTGCGCCTTGCCGTATTTTTCCTGAAGCTTCTCGAACCAGGCGATCGCGTAGGGCGTGAGGTGCTTCAAGTGGTGCCTCGTCTCCTTGATCTCCGCCTCGATCCGCTTGATCGCCTCGTCTGCCTGGAAACGGTTGTACGCGGAAATTCGCTTGATGCGGATTTCCGTGAGCCGGGCAATATCGTCCTCCGTCACCTCGCGCTTCAGGTTCCGCACGAACGGCTTCAAACCCTCGCGAATCTCCTCGAGCACACTCTCCCATGTCTTCGACTTCTCAATGCGGCGGTAGACGCGCTCCTCGATGAAGATGCGCTCGAGCGAATCCCAGTGCCACTGCTGCTCGAGTTCGCCAAGCCGGATCTCCAGCTCCTGCCTGAGAAGCTGCACGGACTTGTCGACCGAGCGTCGCAAAATTTCGGATACACCGAGAAAAACCGGCTTGTCCCCGTCGATGACACACGCCGCGGACGAGATGGAGACCTCGCAGTCGGTGAAGACATACAACTGGCGGATCAACTGGTCGGCGTCGGCGCCCTGCGGCAGATGAACCAGTATCTCCACCTTCTCCGACGTGTTGTCGTCGACGTGCTTGATCTTGATCCTGCCCTTTGCATTTGCCGCGAGGATCGATTCGATCAGCGACTCGGTTGTTTGCCCATGGGGCAGCTCGATGATCGCGAGCAGGTACTTCGAGCGGGTTTCTATCCTCGCCCGAACCTTCACCTTTCCGCCGCGCTCGCCGTCGTTGTACTGCGAGAAATCCGCTATGCCGCCCGTCGGAAAATCAGGATAGATGCGGAATCGCTTCCCCTGGAGATGATTGATGGCCGCCCGGCAAAGATCGTTGAAATTGTGCGGAAGAATCTTGGTCGAAAGACCCACCGCGATGCCCTCGGCGCCATCGAGCAGCACCAGGGGAAACTTTGCCGGCAGCGTCACCGGCTCCCTGGCGCGGCCGTCGTAGCTCTGCTGCCAGACCGTCGTCTTCGCATTGAAAACGACATCGCGCGCAAAAGGCGTCAGGCGCGCCTCGATGTAGCGGGGCGCGGCGGCATCGTCGCCAGTCAGTTGATTGCCGAAATTCCCCTGCGGCTCGATGAGAAAGCCGCGCTGCGCCATGCCCACCAGGGCCGCCCCGATAGACGCGTCGCCGTGAGGGTGAAAACGCATGCAGGCGCCGACGATGTTGGCGACCTTGTGAAAGCGGCCGTCATCCTGCTCCCAGAATGTGTGAAGTATGCGGCGCTGCACGGGCTTCAGCCCGTCATCAATGTGCGGGACGGCTCGGTCGAGTATCACATAGCTGGCATACTCCAGAAACCAGTTCTTGTAGGAACTGGCCAGCGGCCCCTCCGGCGGCCCGCCGGCACCGTCCGCGCCGCCCACAGCGCCCTTCCTGCCCGGAGGCGGCGCCGGTGGCGGGTTTTCTCCAACTTCGGCTGCAGCCTCCTCAGCGGCGTCAGTGCGGGATGCCACTGGCCCGGGGGAGCCGGATCCGTTCCCTGCATCGAGCGGAAGCTCGGGTTGGTCGTCGGTGTTCTTCTTCTTGCGCGGAGACATGCCTTGAAACGGATAGAAAGCAGGGATCCCGCCCAAGAGGTCAATCCCCGAGCCAATCTCCCGTCCGCTTCCCCAACGCATGACAAAGCATACCCTTCCAACGCAGGGTGCCCCCCCCATTTTGGGGCACGCTCCGTCGTGACCGGTTCGAGATTTCGACGGCCCGACCCGGCGATCTCAAATCCAAACCGTGGTCTTTCACATCGGACGCCAACGGCGTCCAAATTTCCGCCCCAACGGGGCACACCACCTCCAGCCCGGGGCGGCGCCCCGGGACAAGTCCGCAGGCAGGACACGAGACCTGAAGGGGCGACCCAACCCTCACCGCCTCCAAAGCCTTCAACCGCGAAACCCGCGCCCCTCGTCCCGCCCTCCCACCGACGCTATCGCCTTCATCGCCGGTCCATCGACGCGCAGGGGAACCAGCTTCGCATCCACCAGCTTCCCGCGCAACGATCGCTCATGCCGGCGCGCAATGTCCATCGGGCGCTGCGTCCACCGGTCCATCACCTTCTGCGGGCGCACACGCTCGGAGTCGTCAACAAAGACACCGGCCTCAGTCTCGTACGCCAGGACCGCATGCCCCTGCCGGGATCCCTGTCCTTTCGCATAATACAGCAGTATCCCCGCATTGGATACGCGCTTGCCCGTCGCAAGGAGTTCCCCCGCAGCCACCAGGCTGTCGATGAAACACCCGTTCGGCAGCTCCCCGTCGCGGTACGCACGGGACGGCGCGGCATCGGCCGGTTCGTGAAAACGGACGAAGCCCGGATGGATTGCCGCCAGGAGCGGCTGAAGGTCCGCCTTCTCGGCCTCAAGCCTGCCCACATGCAGCGAAAGGCTCTGCGTGCCATCATAGGGCGCGTAGAACCAGAGCATGCCGTTGAATTCGAAGACAAGCGCGTAGGTGATATCCGGATACACGTTCTCATCCGCCCTGTTCTCGATCTCAAGAACCCGGCTCCAGACATCACCACCCAGCCGCGCCCGGGCGCCGCGCACCGCATCAAGACTTTCCGGAGCTGTCGCGGCCCTGGTCACCAACGCCGCGACGAGAACAAGACAGAGGATCGTTCGCATGCCTCCATAACTCAGAAACCGGTCGCTGCGGTTGCAGAAATGCGACGAATTGCCGTGAATCAGCGTCCGACCGCACCCTGCGCCCGCCCGGCTGGGTTCCCCGCCACACGCGGAATCCGTTGCCCGGCTACTGCGCCTGGTCCATCACGGCCTGCATGCGCTCGTGATAACCGCGGCTCAGCCTGAGCTTCGTCCCGTCTCCCAGCACCACCGCATACTCGCCCGCAAAAGCAGGCGTGAGTTTTCTCACGCGATCAATGTTCACGATCGTCGACCGATGGATGCGGATGAAGCGCCGGGGATCAAGCCGTGACTCGAGTCGCGCCATCGTCTCCCTCAGCAGATGCGTTTTCCCCGAGGCATGAAACTTCATGTAGTCGCCCTCGGCCTCGATCCAGTCGATCTCGTCGGCCTTGAGGAGAAAAATCTCCCCCGACGATTTAAGAAGTATCCTGTCCGAGCGATGCTCTCCGCCGGCGGGCTTGGATTCCTGCGTGGAGCCAGCCGCCTCGCGTTCGACATGCTGAAGCAGCCGTGCGAGGCGCAGGGCCAGAGCCTCCGCATCACGTCCGCGCAGTTCCGTCTTCGCACGCCGCACCGCCGCGAAGAAGCGCTCGTCCTCGTACGGTTTCAGCACGTAGTCGACGGCATTTATCTCAAACGCCTTGATCGCATGCTCATCATAGGCCGTCACAAAGACAACGGCCACGGACGCCGCACCCTCCACCCGCCGCAGCACCTCGAAACCGTCGACCCCCGGCATCTGCACGTCGAGAAACACCATCTCCGGCCGCTCCCGGCGGATGAGGTCAACCGCCTCGATGCCATCCGCCGCCTCACCCACCACCGTGATCTCGGGATCCCGCGAGAGAAGCAGCCGGACTCCGCGTCGCGCGGCTGGCTCGTCGTCAACGATCACGGCGCGCACCGCGGCTTGCTGGGTTTGGGAGACGGTGGATGACGTCATGCGAAGGCGGTCAGGTTCTGAAAGGAAATCCGATGCGTATCGTTGTTCCCCTGCCAGGCGAGCTTTCCAGAAAAAATTCGCCCGCCGCCCCGAAACGCTTCATCACCCGCTCGCGTGTGCTCGACAGCCCGATGCCGCCCGATCGGCTTCGCGGATCGAGCGAGGGGGAAAACCCGCATCCATCGTCCCTCACCTCCACGCGCACGCAGCCATTCTCGACCCGCCCGGCCAGACTCACAGTCCCCGCTCGCGTGAGCGGCGCAATGCCGTGCAGGATGGCATTCTCGACCAGGGGCTGCAGCAGGAGGTTGGGAATTCGCGCATCGAGCGCCGCCGGCTCGAAATCGGTTGTCACAGTCAGCCTGTCGGCGAATCGCACCTTCTGGATGCCAACATACCGTTCGATGAACTCCAGCTCCTGCCGAAGCGTCACCTCCGGCGCGCGCCCGAGCTCCAGCGAGAGCCTCAAAAGCGAACTCAGCCGCGCAAGGAGCGTGACCGCGTCGTCGTTCCGTCCCTCGCGAACGAGCACCGAAATCGTGTTCATGGTGTTGAACAGGAAGTGCGGTTGAAGCTGCTGCTTGAGCGCCTTGAGCTCGGTCTCGACCAGCCGCGACTCCAGTTGCGCGGCCTTGAGCTCCTCGCTCTTGTAACGACGATAGTACTCGAGGGAATAGCCCGCGCCGAGCACCGCCCAGTAATAGACGGCGTCGATCAGGTTTCTCCCATAGAAATTGCTTCGCGCCATCTCCCAGAAGCCCTCCAGCGTCCGAGAGTCCAGCAGCATCAGCACGACGGTGCGCCCAAGATAGTAGCCGAGCATCACCAGCATCGATACGGTCGCATGAAAGGCCACTCCCGCCACCCATCCACCTGTGCGCACCGGCACCAGGACTCGCAGCCACAGCACAAATGGCGCGAGGAATGCCCAGAAGAGCGCCCGTGCGTACTGGGCGGTCGCCACGTCCGCAAAGGCGACCTCCATGTGGGAGACCTTGAGGTTGAAATAGACCTCGACCGACAACGCCAAACCAACGAGTGCCCAGATGCCGAGCGCAATGAGCCATTTGACGGTCAACTTGTGCAGAAAAGGGGAAGATTCAGAATACGCCCGCATGTTTCATGGCCGGTGGAAAACCTCTTTCGACAAACAGTCCCAAATGAACGCCGGAATGTGTGGCAAACGCGACGGAAAATCATGGGGCGTCCTTGAAAGTGCAGTGCGCCTGCGTGGGATTGCATTCAGGGTGTTGGGTCGCCCCTTCAGGGCTCAGAGAGGACGTTTCTATTCAATACCCAAGGCGTTGCCTTGGGCTGCCATGGATTGCGCCGTTGGCGCGCATTTCAAAAGCCCCACAGGGTCGCCATATCCATAGCCCATGCAACGCCATGTCCGAAGCCCCAAAGGGGCGCCTTATCCACAGCCCATGGCAACGCCATGTCCGAAGCCCCAAAGGGGCGCCTTATCCACAGCCCATGGCAACGCCATGGGACTCTCGACGAACAAAAATCCGATGAGCCCTGAAGGGGCGACCCACTCCAATTCCGCGTCGAATCGGAGCTTGCTTCTTGATAATTATCAATCTGATTTGGCCACCCTGCGATTCACCCCGGCTTCACCCTGTCTTCTTCCATGACCCCTTACGACTACGCTGTCCTTGCTTTCTACTTCGCCTACATGATCGCAATCAGCTGGGTCTTCCGGCGGTTCGTGACCAACGTCAGCGACTACTTCCGCGGGGGCGGCAAGGCGGTCTGGTGGATGGTCGGGGGATCCGCCTTCATGATGGCCTTCAGCGCCTGGACCTTCACCGGCGCCGCAAGCAAGGCCTACACCGACGGCTGGCCCATCACCGCCATCTATGTCGCCAACGCCATCGGTTTTTTCCTCAACGCCCTCTACTTCGCCCCGCGTTTCCGACAACTGCGCGTCATCACCTCGGTCGAGGCCATCCGCCAGCGCTTCGGCCGCGCCAGCGAGCAGGTTTTCATGTGGCTGCAGATTCCCCTGAGCACCCTGCAGTCGGCCATCCACCTCAACGCCCTCGGTGTGTTTTTCTCCGCGGTCTTCGGTCTCGATCTTGTCTTGACCATGGTCGTCATCGGACTCGTCGTCCTGATCATCGCGCTCCTCGGCGGAAGCTGGGCCGTCCTCGCCGGCGATTTCATCCAGGTGCTCATTCTCATGCCGGTCTGCCTCGCGGTCACCGTCCTCGCGCTGGCGCGTCTGGCTGGATGGGACGGCTTTGTCGCCGGCCTGCCCGCCGCCCACCTCGACTTCTCGCAGATATTCAGCAAGGAATTCCTGGGACTCTGGTGCCTGGCGATGGTGTTCAAGCAGATCACCAGCACCAACAATCTCTTCGAGGCGAGCCGCTACCTCGCGGTCAAGGACAGCCGCCACGCGCGCTGGGCGGGCTACCTTGGCGCCGGCCTTTTCCTCGTCGGCATCGCCATCTGGTTCATCCCGCCAATGGCCGCCCGCGCCCTCTGGCCCAATCTTCACGGAATGTTTCCCTCGCTGCAGAACCCTGAGGAAGCGTCCTTCATCGCCATTTCCCACGAGGTCATGCCGGTCGGCATGATGGGCCTTCTGGTCAGCGGCATCTTCGCCGCAACGATGTCCAGCATGGACGCCGGTCTGAACAAGAATGCCGGCATCTTCATAAAAAACTTCTACCAGCCCTGCCTGAAACCGCAGGCGAGCGAGAAGCACATGCTCGGCGTGGGGCGCTGGACCACGATTGTGCTCGGCATCATCGTCATTCTCGTCGCCGTCCGCATGACCGAATTGAAGGGGCTCGGCCTGTTCCTCATGATGCAGCGCGTCAGCATCCTCGTCGGCGTGCCTGTCACCGTCCCGCTGCTGCTCGGCTTCCTGGTCAAGAACACGCCTCCCTGGTCGGCCTGGAGCACCGTGATTGTCGGTTTCCTGGGTTCCTTCTTCGTCAGCGACTTCTTTATTCCGGAATGGGGGGCGAACCTGCTGGGAATCGCAGCGCCGCTTGACGCGGCTTCACGGGAATACTGGATCCAGGGCTTCCAGTTTTTCGCCAACGTGATCCTGGCCTCCGCCTGGTTCCTCGGAACGAAGTTTTTCTGGCATCGGACCGCCGCGCCCTTCAAGGCGGAGATCAAGGAATTCTTCACCCGCATGAACACGCCGATCGACTTCGAACGCGAGGAAGGCGTGGGCGCGGCCAACGACGGACAGCAGCAGGCCGCGGTCGGCTGGCTGACGCTTGCCTATGCGGCCTTTGTCCTGTTGCTGGCGCTCATCCCCAATCCGCCGTTGGGGCGAATCGCCTTCATCGGCTGCGGCCTGCTCGTAGCCATCATCGGTGGTGTCCTCGTGATGCAATCGCGTTCAGCCGCGCGCTGACCAAACCCGCCGCCCATTCCCCCCCAACGTGGCTCGGGCGTCCCGCCCGCAGTTGTTCCTCCGATCCGCTTCCCGCCCGAGGCAGTCTGTCTGACCTGCAGGCCCCTCACATTGCCTCAGCGACGTTGGCTGTGAAGTCTCGTCACCCCAATTTTTCAGGACTATGATGCACCTTCGTTCCCAATCGTCCCAATACCCTCTCCAATCGACCACGAACCGATCTCAGGTGGAGAATCGGATATGCGTTCACGACATCTTCCAAGTCCCCTTCTCGATTCAACTCCGGACGCAATTGGAACGCTCCAACGCAGTCCTCAGGCTTCTGGCGAATTTCGCCGCAGCCAGGGCAATGAAGACCAACACAGAGACGGCGATAAAACACATGAAAATTCCAGCCGGTCTGTCCTCATTGTCTCCGGAAACAACTATGATGACCGCTGCTCCGGCCACGAAGCCGATGGTGACAAACAGGCAGCGTTTGACGACTCGCAAGGCATCCAAAGTCGCCTGCGAGAACGCCCCATTTTGCCTGGCATCCCCGAAAAGCTTGAAGGCCCGATACAGCGCAACGAAGAACGGGATGGAACCCAGATACACATACGCCAGGAACGGATCCTTGAAGTAAATTTCGAAGACCGTGGCTTGGGCGTTTCTCCCCTCGATGTGAGGCTCCCAAAGCATGAAAGCCATGGTGGCGACGCCGATGGCCACGACCACCATCTGTAGAAGGAGTGCGAAGCTGGTTTTCATCTCTTTCCGGCTAAAATCGCACAATCACATGAAGGCTCGGTGAACTGGTGATGAATTCTGCATGAAATCCGCGGGCCAAATGAACCACCGACCGTTCAAGACGTGCCAGGAGCGCGTTGCAACTGTCGGTTCTGGTGCCAAGTCGGCTCCCGTCCAGCGATGGTTTATGTAGAGTGGCCGGTGACAGTTGATGGCATCCAGAAATGAGCCTGGTTATCCGGCGTGGGCATGGGACAGGTTGACTGCCTGCCAAACAGGCGAAAGCGGTTGCGAGCGACCCAGTTGTACCCGGCGTCACGGACGGGGCGGGGAACAAGCCAGAGAATCGCGGCAAGCAGCTTCAGAGGCATGCCCAGGCGCCACAAGATGCGGACGTACGCTGTGGATCGCACATAGAGGCGGCTCCCTTCCGATAGAACGAAAGTATCCGGCGCTTCAGCGGAAAGACCGTGGCAGGCGAGCAACCGTCCGCCCTCGGGTGATTGCGTGGTGCCGAGCTTGAACAGCGCGCGGCGATCGGCACGCATGAGCGCCCGGGCTCCGGCACTGCACATCACGCAGTGGCCGTCGAAGAGAACAACGCGGTCTCCAGGTTCGACCGCGGGTGGAATCGGCTCCATCGCACTGTCAGGCTGATTTTTCTTTCGTTTCACCACAACGTCCCATTCCCGCGTCTTGGCACGGAGTCCCCGGGCATTCACCTCCACGATGTTGAATCCACTTGCACCTGCTCACAGCGCCGCAAGAAACGCTTCAACCGTAACGCCAGCCTGGCGCAAAATGCCCGCGAGCGTGCCAACCTTCAATTCACGATGAAGGGGAACAACGCAACCCGTTGAGGCACGCTTCAGAATCACATGGCTGCCCTTCTGACGAACTTGACGAAATCCAAGGCGCTCCAGCGCGCGAATGATCTCTGCTCCTGAAAGGTGAGGAAGCTTAGGCACGTCCAGCAACTTCAAACGTCGTCAGTAGCGTACGGCCACCCTTGGAAAGCGGGAATTCCTCCAGGTACAGTTCCGTCGCTTCGCGCAAGTTCGCGAGAGCTTCTTCAATTGTCTCGCCTTGCGTCGTCGTGCCCGTCTCGGGATTCAAGGCAACAAAGCCACCTTCTTCTGCCGGAGAGAGAACGGCGCTCAAAGTCATACTTTCAGGATGGCGCATTGGCACAGCCCGTCAACTGGTCGTTTTCTCCCAACTTCAAAGGCGAGCCACGGCAGGGCGTCAGCCCGGACGTTGACTTTGACGCCCGGATCCGCTCCCGGAATATCATTCGACCTCAACCTCAACTCCGCCAATCCACCTCGCGACAACATTGTAGATGAGGGCACCAAGTGCGCCAAAGACAAAGCCCATGGCCGCATAGAGAAACGGTGCGGCTATCGCGAAGCCGATGCCGAATGCCATCATGCCAACGCGATGTTCGGGAGGCATCTGGGAGGAGACGGCGGACATCACCAGAAAAAATGGGATAAAGAGCAACCCCATGATGCCATAAAGTATGGCAAGCATCTTCCCGAGCTGCAGCGGGGCGATGCGTTTGATCCTGCGTTTGGTTGTAGGCATTGGCGAGTTCATGAGCTTTTAGGGTCTCGGGATGTCGAGATCCCGGCAAATCTTGCGGGCCAAAAAATCGTCGAGCTCCGTGTGTCTGGGAACTGCAGATCGACGATTCTTTGCTGGATTACCCCACCACGAATGATTCCCACCTTCCCGTATCAACGCACAGCCATGTTGCTGCAAGTGCAGGAGCAGCGCCCTGCGCTTCATATTACGACCAGTTCCTCCGAAAAATCACTCTCGGCGGCTTTTCGTGCTTCTTTGCGATTAAAATCCAAAGCCTCCTTCAACACCTCTCGCAACGAACCCAAGAGCTCCTCCTTGGTTCGTTCCTGAGCATTGACGCCAGGCACTTCCTCAATCCAACCAATCCACCAATCGCCACGCTGCTTAACAATGGCGGTGTAAGTCGACTTCATGACTGAAAGCTAGCGGCATGGGTGGGCGAATCAAGTCTGGCCCAACATCCCCCAATGAACCCATGATGGCGTGTACTGCCGATCGTATAAGACGAGCCATGACCACCGCTATCGCCATACGAGCATGCCGCCCGCCTTGCTCATTGCGGCAAGCAGTGGAGCATCGAGGCTCGCCAGCGGGAGTCCTTTCCGCAGCGCCAGCTCCAGATACGCGGCATCATGGACCGACAGGCCGTAACTATCCGCCAGCCCCAACGTCTTGGACCACGCCCCGGTGATCGTTTGTTCATCCACCTCGATGTCGTAGAGTGAGAGAGTGGCCATGAACTTCGCAATGCCCGACGGGTCGATCCGCTTCCTCCGCCTGGCCGCCAGCAGAGAGTTTGCCACCTCCAAGTGCCAGAGCGCGGGCACCCACGCCTTGCCGTCCCGGGCAAGGTCATTGTCAAGTGAGTGTGCAACCCTGGTTCTTCTTGCCCCTCACTGTCTGCTTCAGGCCAGGCGAAGACGTTCTTGGTCCCCTCCTGCTTGAGACCAGTCCTCCAGTTTCAGACCACGCACCCGCGAAAACTCCCCCAGGTTTTGCGTCACCAACGTGGCCCCGATTGCCAGGGCATGCCCGGCCAGCAAGGCGTCATACGGCCCGATGGGCTGTGCATTCGATTTCAAGGTGGCCAATTGCACCCGCACCAGCGCAGCCTGTTGGGCCGCCAGCGAGTCGAACGAACAAGCGTCGGGAAAGATGCCCTTCAAGCGGGCGACACGCTCGCGGAACGCCGGAACGTCGGGCCGCTTGGACGCACCGTATTCAAGCTCATGGAGAACGATGACCGAAAGCCGGCAGCGCGGAAGATTTCGTTCAAGCCGGTCGCAAAGACTTGCATCCTCCGGCCTGTCGCGAAGGTAGCGCGAAAACGCGTTCGTATCGGGAAGATAGATCACTTCGTGTGATCGGGAAAATCCGGGGCCGATCCACGCAGACTCCGCAGCGCTTTCAGCCGCCGGGCCTCGGCCCCGGGATCAATGGCGATGAACCCGGTCGCCGTCGGGGTGACCTCGTAGGATCTGCTGTTCACCTTGAGGGCACGCGGAAGTCGCAGTGCCTTCGAATTGCCTGCGCGAAAAACCTTGGCCGTGATCGTGCTCATGTAATAACGCTGTATCTACCGGGATGCCTGTCAAGAACGCCCGTGCGCCCCATGCCCCGCGCATCGCGTTTACTTCGGATTTCATCGGCTTCCGGCGAGGCGTTTTCCGACGCCACGACTCGCGCCGTCTTCGGCCGAAGCTACGCTGCGGAACCCGATGTCCTGATCGAACAGCTCCGTAAGGACGAGGCGATCGCCGAGGCGGACACACTGTTGCTCACAATCCCGAACCAACTGGGCGTGGCCTACAATGTGCACGTCATGGAATCCATCCTCACCCACGTCGCCCCGCGACTCGGCTGGCGCTGATCCCGCGGCCAACTGCAAGTGGCTCGGGCGTCCCGCCCGAGGTATTTTATTCAGACGCCTGCGGGCGGGACGCCCGAGCCACTTCCCCAGTCTGGCGCTCGATGAGAAAATTCGGCCTTGCCTATTGATAATTATAAAGCTGAAATTGGCATCCCTCCCTCCCCTTGAAAGCACACCGCGGAAAACTCGTCCTGCTCCCCGCCAACCGCGTCTGGCGCACCTACCTCGGCGGGCGGACCCTCGACGCGCTGGGCGGGGCACCCGCACCGGCCGACGGGCACTTTCCAGAGGACTGGATCGCCTCGACCACACGCGCCATCAACGCCGGACGCGAGGGCGTCGACGAGGGGATTTCACGGGTCCTTGTCGGGGGCCGTACTCATCCTTTCGCCGACCTGCTGAAATCCGACCCGGAGTACTTCCTTGGCACGGCACATGTCGCGCGACACGGCGCCAACCTGCGGCTGCTGGTCAAGTTTCTCGATCCTTCCATCCGGCTTCATTTCCAGGTCCATCCCACCGCCGCTTTTGCCCGGCAGTTTCTGTCATCCCCCTCCGGCAAGACCGAAGCCTACCACGTTCTTGCCACGCGCCCGGAGATTGCCGAGCCCTACCTCTACCTGGGCTTCCAGCGTCCTCCCTCGCGCGACGCGATGCAACGCATGATCGAGCGTCAGGACATCGCCGCCATCGAGGCCTGCTTCGAGAAAGTGCCCGTGAAGCCGGGCGACACCTTCGTCGTGCCTGGCGGTGTTCCCCACGCCTTGGGCGAGGGCATCTTTCTCGTCGAAATCCAGGAACCCAGCGACCTCGTGGTCCGTTTCGAGTTCGAGCGCGGTGGCCATGTGCTGCCGGAAAGCGCGCGTTTCATGAACCGCGGGCTGCCATTCTGTCTCGACATCTTCGACATGACGCCGCGTCCGCTAGAGTCCGTTCTCAAAAATCAGCGCTGTCTCCCGCGTCTCATCAGATCTTTCGGACCAGAGACATGGATGGACCAGTTGATCGGACCCGAGCACACGTCCTGCTTCTCCGTCGACAAACTCCACTTGTCCGAAGTCGTGAATCTGACGGACGATCGCCCTGCCATCCATATTGTCACGAGCGGAGCCTGCACGCTCGAATCCGGCGGCGACTCGCAATCCCTGCAAAGCCATGACAAGTTTTTTGCACCCGCAGGAATCGGACCGCTGAAAATCACGCCTCAAGGCCGGACCGAAATCCTCATCTGCCGTCCACCTGCCCCTTGACGCGATCGCATCCCTCTCCATGCCAAAACCCGTTTCTCTTCTCGCCACCCTGACACCCGTCGAACTCCGCGACTTTCTGCCGGAGCCGCTTCTGGGCGGCGTGCAGTCCGTCGCCACGCGATACGCGCTCCGCGATTCCCGGGATCTCGACGCCGCCGGACTCGAACGCCTCCTGCATGAATCCCAGCCGGAGATTCTGCTCGCCGCATGGAGGACCCCGTCGCTCCCCGAGCATCTGCCGCCAAGCCTTCGTTACGTCTGCTACCTGTGCGGCTCAGTGAAAAAACTCGTCACGCGCAGACATCTTGAACGCGGTCTCCTGGTGACCAACTGGGGCGGCTCCATCAGCCCCGTTGTCGCGGAGTGGGCCCTGTTCCATGTCCTTTCCGGACTGCGCAAGGCCACGGAATGGACGTTCGCCATGCACCAGGATGGGGGTTGGAAGGATGGCGACACCGAAACCCGCTCGCTCTTTGGACGCAGAATCGGTCTGCACGGTTTCGGCCCCGTGGCGCGCGAATTCGTCAAGCTGATCAAGCCGTTCAACCCCGTAATCTCCGTCTTTGCACCCGACCTCGATGCCGCCTCCGCACCAGCTTTCGGCGTGCGTCCCGCCGCCTCGCTCGAGGCGCTTTTCAGCGAGAACGACATCGTCGTGGAGGCGGCTCCGCTCATCCCCGCCACCGTCGGCATCGTCACCGAATCACTCCTGCGCTCGCTCCGCCCCGGAAGCGTGTTCGTCAACGTCGGACGCGGCGCCGTCGTCGACGAAGCGGCCCTGCTGCGCGTCGCCCGCGAGGGAAGAATCCAGGTCTGCCTCGATGTCTTCACCGAGGAGCCGCTGCCGGTAGACTCGGGATTCCGCGGACTTCGCAACGTCACCCTCACGCCACACATCAGCGGGCCGACCACGGACCGGCGGCGCGATGCCGGGGCCTTCGCCCTGGCCAATCTCCGCGCCTATGCGTCCGGCGCACCGCTTTCAGCCGTCGTGACGGCCGAGGTTTTCGATGGTTCATCCTAAGCCAGGGAAATCTCCATGCCTGCCACGGCATTCGCGACACCCACGCCCTACGCGCACTGGCTCGTTCGCACGCGCCAGATGCTGGAACCGCTCGCAGCACTCATGAAGCCCGGCGCCGCGGATCTCGCGATTCACGGCCTGCCGAGCGATCACGACGCGCAGGCCGACCGGCTCGAAAGCTTCGCACGTCCGCTCGTCGTCGCGGCATTCTACCTGCAGAGCGACGCGGCCCACGATCCCACGCCTGACGCCGGCGCTTTCCGGACACGTGTGGCGCACTGGTTCCGCGAGGGCCTGGTCGCCGGCTCGCAGATCGGGGGCCCTCAATACTGGGGGCCGGACGCGAGTTATCATCAGCACCATGTCGAAATGGGACTGATGGCGATTGCACTGCAGATCGCCCAGCGGCAGCTGTGGGATCCGCTTTCGCCCGACGAAAAGAAGCAGGTGCTCTCATGGTTCGCGACATGCCGTGGCAGCGGGATCGTGAACAACAACCACCTGTTCATGTCGGTGCACATCCTCGAGTTTCTCGCGCGGATGGGACACGCCCACCGTAGCGACCGCGCTGTGATTGTCGCGCACCTGAACCAGCTCGAAACCATGCACCGCGGCGGCGGCTGGTTCGAGGACGGCATCAACCAGGCCTTCGATCACTACAACGCATACGCGTTCCATTTTTACGGACTCTGGTGGGCGCGCCTGCATGGAAAGAGCGATCCCGATCGCGCGCGCCGCTGGCGCGACTGGGCACGGCTGTTCGTCGACGACTACCAGCACTTCTTCGCCGCGAGCGGCGAGCACCCGGCCTTTGGCCGCTCGATCACCTACCGTTTCAACGCCATCAATGTCTTCGGACTCGCCGTCGCGGAGAACGCCACTTCGCTTCCGCCAGGACTCCTTCGCCGGCTCTGCACGCGCAACCTCGATTTCTTCCTCAGCCGTCCCATCACGCAGGACCAGGGCTGCCTCGCCTTCGGCTTCACCGACCGCTTCGACGCGATCGTCGAGCCCTACTCCTGCGCGGCCTCGGTCTATTGGTGCGCCAAGGGTCTCAGTCCGCTGCTGCTGCCGCCGGCACACCCGTTCTGGACGGCGGACGAGCAGCCGCTGCCGGCGGAAAAGGGCGACTTCGTGCGTCCCATCCCGTCCGCCGGGCTTCTCGTGCGCGGCGTCTCAGGTGAAGTGGAGATTCTCAACAGCGGCTCCATGGTCTCCAACACGCAGACGCGCTACGGTCCCTGGAAGTGGAGCAAGCTCGCCTACCGCACCGGCACGGGATTCTGCTATGCGTTTCCGCCAAGCGAAACGTATTCCTTCGACGGCGCGCTCACCCAGCAGCTCGACAATGGAAAAATCTACGGGCGGCACTCGACCGTCACGGTCGAGATGGACCGCGAGCACATCGGCTACAGCTACAATCTCGGCTTCAAGATCGGCCAGGTGAACACCTCCGTCGAAACCTTCGTGTGGTGGCACGCGGGATGGCTGCTGCATGTCCACCGCATCGAGGCGCGGCAGCCCGCGGTGTTCCGCCTCGGCGGATTCGCGCTGCCACTGACGCACGCGCACGTCGAGCGCTCGGATCCGGGTGAGGTGCTGACCGCGTGGTCGGAAGACCGTCGCGGAAGCGTGCTGCAATCCCTGCTCTCGCAAGCAACCTCGGAATGGGAGACGCGCCTCACCGAGGAAAAGGCGCGCACCCACGTGATGGCTCCCTATCACGCCACACCACTGCTCAGGGCATCGCGACGCCAGGGCGCGTTTGCGCTCGCCGCACTTGCATGGTCCGGAAACGACGCCACTGCGGCTTCACCGTGGTCGGTGGCCGTGGGCTCCGCGGGACACTGGAAGCTGTCTCATTCAAAACTGGGGATCTGGGAAATCCGCCACTGGTCGCTCCCCGCACTTTGACAATGAAAACCTCACCGACACCACGCCTGACCGCGCTCCTCTTTCTGGCGCTTGCGCCTGCGCTTGTTGCGGCTCCGCCCATTGGCAAATCCCCGCCCGCACCAGCCGCCAGCGATCCCGCGCTGCGCCATGTTCCAACACACGTGCCCCGCACCAATGTCCTGTACGGGCGACAGGATGCCTTTCGCGCCTATGTCACGACGGGTGCCGGAGCGAAGGCATTCGCAAAGATCAAGGCAGATTTCGACAAGACCTACCTCGCGCTCCCTTTTCCAACGGAGCCCCTGACCTACGGCGATCCCAGCCCTCGCAAACGCGACAGCGACAAGGCTGACTTGTGGCGCAAGGACCAGGATGTCTGCGGCGTCGTCTCGGGTGTTGCCGAGGCCGCAGCCTGGCTCTGGATCGTAACGGGAGAAACCCGCTACCTGGACAAGGCGAAGGAATTCATCCTCGCGGTGTGCAGGTGGAGCCTCGATCCTTCGGGATGGCCGAAGGGCCCGTCGGTCGGCGCCACGGACATCACCTACAACGACGAGGCGCACTTCCGCCTCTGGAGAAAACTACCTGGTGTGTATGACCAGATCCGCGATCAGTTCAGCCCGGCTGAGCGCGCCACCATCATCGAGCACTTCCGCCACCGCGGCACGCGTTCGGTCGAGTGGATCGAGCGCGAAGGCAACATTTCCAGGACAATCCGCAACTCGCTCGCCGTCACCCCGTCAAGCCACCCCATCCGCTTCATGCCGATGACCGCGCTCGCGGGCCTCGCGCTCTGGGACGACATTCCCGAGGCGCGCAACTGGTGGGCCTACGCGTATTCATTCTATCGCGACCGCTTTCCTCCGTGGGGGGGCGACCAGGGTGGCTGGGCCGAGGGGCCCGCCTACTGGCGCGGAAACATCGAGCACGCAATCTTTCAGGACACGCTCCTCTCCATCGGCGATCCCTCCGCCTACCAGTCGCCCTTCTGGAAGAACCACGGCTACTTCCAGGTCTACAACGTCCAGCCCTACCTCGCCTCCGGTTTCGGTGACTTCTCGAACGCCGGGAAATTCAACCTCGAGCCGGCTGTCGCGGAGTATCTGCTGCACGTCGCACGCGTCACGCAGGACGGATACCTGCGCAGCTTCGCGGAGCTGTGCACCGACCAAAGGCCGTCTCCGGAGGAACGCGGACTCGAGGGCCTGGACCGCATCTATCCGACTTCCGCGGAATTCCTCGTGCGCAACTTCATCGCATCGTCGCTGCCCATGCCCGCGCCAAAACCGCTCTCGGATCTTCCCCGCGACCGATATTTCAGCGACATCGGCTGGGTGTCCATGCACAGCGCGCTCGGGCGTCCCGCCAGCGACATCCAGGTCACCTTCGTCGCCTCCCCCTACGGCAGCTTCAGCCACAGCCACGCGCACCAGGATGCGTTTGTCCTGAACGCCTTCGGCGAGGGCCTCGCCATCGCCTCGGGCTACCGCGAATTCCACAACTCTCCGCACCACGACCAGTGGACCCGGCAGACCAGGTCGAAGAACTCCATCCTCATCGACGGCATCGGCCAGAAGCCGCAGGACAAAAACGCAACCGGGCGGATCACGCGCTATGAGGCGACCGACCGCTATGTCCTCGCCAGCGGCGACGCCACCACCGCCTACGCCCTCGCACAGCCGAAGGGCCGCGTCCAGCGCGTCACTCGGGATCTCCTCTTTGTCGACAACCGCTACCTGGTCATTCGCGACGTGGTCTCCCTGGCGACACCGGGAAGAGTGAGCTGGCTGCTCCACGCCGAGCGTTCGCTCGACTGGGATGGCCGTCGACAAACCGCCCTCATTCGCGGCACGCAGGCGACCCTGACCGCGCAGCTCATCGCTCCCGATGGCGCGCCATGGACCGGCGCGGTCATCGACAAATTTTCCACGCCCGTGGATCCGAAATACTCGCACGGCAACGCCGCCGCGAGCTACTCGACTCCGCAGAAATGGTCGGAACAAAAGCATTTCTCCGCCGAATCTCCGACGGCCGCGAAGAGCCAGATTCTCTATTCGGTTCTCTGGCCTGAGCCAGGCTTGTCGCCGAAAGCGCTTCAGGCTTCGTGGAGGAATGACACACTGACCATCCGACGGCCCGACGGCCGCGTCGATGTCGTTCGAATCACCGACGACGCCGTCAGCGTTCGATAGGGAAAGCGTCGCAGGGGCGCCCCCGCGGGCGCGCTCACCCTATCTCGCCTTCTGGATCAGCTCGATCTCGTAGCCTTCGGGCGCGTCGATGAACGCGATCACCGAACCGCTGCTCGTGCGCGTCGGTCCGTCGCTGAGCGGATAGCCGCGCGCCTTCGCACCCGCCGCGAAAGCCTCAAGATTCTCGACCTCGAAGGCGAGGTGCATCAGGTCCGGCTGCACCTGGACGGCAGGCGCCCCGGCCGGCATCTGGCATATCTCGATTTCCTCATCGCTGTTGGGCACCGCAATGAAGGCGAGCTGCGCCCCGCGCGGTGATGTGTGCCGACGGGCCACCTTCAAGCCAAGCGCGTCCTGATAAAACTTCACGGTGCGTTCGAGATCGTTCACGCGCATGCGGGTGTGGAGAAATTTCGTGATGGCCATGCCGGCATTGAATTCATGCCGCATCCCGTCCGCAAGCCTTCGATCGTCCGCTCCACCTGCTCATCAGCGTCCTGAGGCGGCGCGCGCCTTTGCGGTCGATTTCGAGGCGAACTCTTCCAGCCCTTTTGCCGACAGCAGTTCGAACTTTCCTCCATTGCGGCGCGTCAGGACCGTCAGATTCTCGATCGGCCCCACGGGCTTTTCACCGGGCCCCGTGAAAAGAAACGCATTCAGCGCCGCGCGCTCGCGAAGCAGCGTCGCCTGCAGGCGGGCGACATGACCGAGGATCGCCGTGAACTCCACCTTCTCATACTGGCTCACCCCAAGCTCCCAGATCGGCTTTCCCTGCGCATCGGCCCACCCCTCGACATCGAGCTCGATCGTGAAACCCGCGCGTTTCAGCTCGGCCTGGAAGTCGGGTTGAAAGACCCGTTTCGTGTCCGTGACAATGTACGGGCTCCTGCCCTGCGCCTTGAGGGTGGCATTGATCTCGGCAAGTTGCTGCCTTGCCCTGGCGAGCGCCCGATTCCGCGCCGCCGCGATCTGCTCCGGATCGATTCCCGCACGACGCAACTGGTCCTTCCTGCGGTCGTTCCGCTGTTCAAGCACGGCCATGCGTTCGTCCGAGCGCGCCTTGAGTCCGGTCGCCGCGCTTCCGGCGATCAGGAAGACGGTCTCCGGTGCCATCTCCAACGCCGCATTCACGCCCCTGACCCAGTTCGGCACCATCACCGTGGCGTCAATTTCAGACTGCGCAGTGGACCTCTGCTTCCAGGCACGATGAGCGCCGGCCGAGTGCGTTCCCAACCGCGCCGGATCCGAATTCACAGGCTTCATCCACGACAGGAACGCCTCCTTGTTCGCGACAGTCGCCGGAACGAGACGCGCCTGGAAGAGATTCAGATCCCCCGCAGCCCCGCCATAGAGCACGACGCCGAACTCCGCACCGGGCGGAAGCTGCGAAACCAGCCGCATCATTTCCTCACGGATGATGCCGAACGCCTTGAAGCCGCCCTTGCGGATGTCCATGAGATCCTTGCTCACATCCACGACGAACGCGACCCTGCTCATGCGCTGGCTGACCATGCCGAGAAAGCTCAGCGAAACGAACCCCCGCCCGCCCAGTCCTTCCCTCCCGAGCCCCGTCGCCAGTCCACTGCCAGCGGCCATGCCCGCGCCCGACCCCAGCCCGCCCAGTCCCCCGCCGAAGAGGGAGGCGCCGCTCAAGCCGAGTTCGGGAAGCGCCGGCATGGCGAGCGCCGCCGCGGCGCTGGAGAGTATTCGTTGCGTGGATACAGGCGACGCCGAAGCCGATCCCGCGCCGCGGCGCGCCACCTGGATCCGGTGCTCAACCTCGCGCACCGCGGCCTCCGGAGCATTCCGTGGCGTCGCCTCGAATCCCCGCCTCCCGCCGACGCGCGTTTCCCGCACCACGTAAACTCCGGCTGTGCCCAGGATCAGCGCATGCACGAGCACGCTGATGAGCAGCGGCCCGTTCCGCCATGACCGGCCCAGTTTCCCCAGCAGCGATCCCGGACGACTCACGGCTCCACCCCGGACGTGAAACTGACATCAACGATACCGGCGCCAGCGAGCGCGTTGAGCACATCGATGGTGCGCGAATAGCGCGAGTCCGGGTGGCTGACCAGCGTGACCACCAGGCGCGACTTCGCGACATCGCTCGCCGCCTTCAGCCGGACCAGGGTCGCCGTGAGCGAGGGAAGGCCCGTCGCATTCCCGCCATCGTAGGCTTCCTCGTTCAGGGACACGCCGCCCGCCTCGTCTATCTGCAGAATCTGTTCATCGACGAACTCGGTGGACTGCTGCGTCACCGCTTTCCCCGGGAGCCGGTTCC
Organism: Opitutaceae bacterium; assembly: GCA_015075305.1. Taxonomy (NCBI): domain Bacteria; kingdom Pseudomonadati; phylum Verrucomicrobiota; class Opitutia; order Opitutales; family Opitutaceae; species Opitutaceae bacterium. Next base: position 1,018,360 of record JABTUS010000001.1, read on the forward strand.
TGAGAACCTGCTCAATCCTGATCTGTGCAGCCATGGCCATGAAGAAAATCAGGATCACGAAAACGACATCGATCATCGGCGCGATCTGAAAGCCGGCATCCGCATTGGGTGACTGACTCGGGATCCGCATCGCGCTTCCGCTCACCGCCGCGTCGCGGCAAAGTTGACATCCAGAACCCCTGCCTCCGCGGCCGCTTCCACCACGGTATTGACGTGCCGGACCGGCGTCATCGCGTCGCTCCTAATGAGCACGCGCAACGATGCATCCTTCGTGATCCGATTCCTCAATTCATCAACCAGACGCGCCGGATCGACAACCCGCTCCTCAAACATCGTGACGGCCCTTTCCTCGCGCGGATTCCAGGCGATGTTGAAAACGAGCTCACCCACCGAGTCGTCCTTCGGTGCGGCATCCGCGGCCACCGGGAGCACGATCGACGGATCGTAGCGGTTCACCGCGGTCGACGCGATGCTCATGAAGAAGATCAGCAGCACGAGCAGCACGTCGATCATTGGGGCGATCTGAAATTCGGGGTCGCCCTCCCCTCCCGCTCCCGCAGCCATAAAGGATTTCGAAGGTTCTGGTTCTTCTCCGCCGCCCGTCAGGTGACTTCAAACGTCGCATCCACCGGCTTTGTCGCCGCCTCAACCGTCGGAGCATGCCCCACCCAGACCGGCCGCGCCGCGCAGGGTTCGGCTCCCTTGAACGCTCTTCCGCGACAGTCCTCGTAGGGAAAGTGTCTGAAGAGCTCCGCTACGCATGTTCCCACCGCGTGAAATCCATGGGCCACGCGACTTCGCAGCAGGTAGTAGAAGACAAAAGCCGGGATCGCCACGATGAGTCCGCCTGCCGTCGCATGCAGCACGTGTCCGATCGCGCCCGAAAGCCGGGAGGGATCGGCCGCGCCTGCCTGACCCATCAGGGCGAAGGCATCAATCATTCCAAGGACAGTCCCGGCAAGGCCCACCATCGGCGCTATGACACCAATGACGGAGAGGTAGGAAATCTTCGTTTGGAAACGGTTGTTGCCGCCGGCCAGGGCCCCCGCCACCGCGTCCTCCGTCGGTCCCATCCCGGCACCACAGTGCCGAAGCGCCGCGCCAACCGCCTCGCAGAAAACTCCGCGCGAAGCAGCACAGTGATCCAGCGCGGCCTGATAGTCGCCCTGGGCGAAACACTGCCTCATCCGGCCCACATCCGCCGGCGGAAGCAGGCGGCGCGATCCGCTTTTCTGATACAGGTCAATCACCAGCCAGACCACCAGCAGCGAACAGCCAAGCAGGAACCAGATCGCGGGAAGGTTGAGCTCCTGCAGCAGGGTCTTTCTGACCACAATCACCTCGGGACTGAGCGCCTGCGCATGGAGTCGCTCACTTCCGGATAGCGCGGCAAGTAACAGTGTGATTCGAGCGAAAACGTTGCGAAGGAACATGAACATCTTGAATGGATGATTGAATGAACTCAAAGACCCGCCTCGCGGCCCACCTGCCTTGCCTCATTCGATTTGGGAAACTGATCGACAAGCTCCAGCGCCGCGCGCTCGGCGCGTCCCGCATCGCCCAGACTCCTGTACGCCCGCGCACTGCCCAGCAGAACCTTCGGCAGGAGGCCCGTCTCGGTGGGATGAAAGGCGGGAACCTGCAGGAAGGACTCCAACGCGCCCTCCCAGTCAGACTCGCGCAATCTCAGTTCGCCGCAGATGACAGCGGCCTCCGCTTCGAGCGCCGACGCCAGCGGCTGTTTCCGAAGCGAATCCACAGCGTGCCGCGCATCCTTCCATCGCTGCTCGCGAAGCGCGACCTTGGCCAGTATGAGCTGGGCTGCCTGCCGGGTCGCATCGTTCATCGCATTTTCCATGAGCCTGCGGGCGGCCGGCTCGACTCCGTCAACTCGCCCGAGCCCAACCAGCGCCTGGAGACGAAGGCGTTCGGCCTCGGCCCACCAGGAACCGGGCACTTTCGCAAAAGGCTCGAAACGTCCCGCAACCGCCGCGGCTTTCGCGAGCGCCCGCGCTTCGGCATGAGCCTCCAGATCCTCGCGTGCGCCCCGCAGCTCTTCGGGCTCCGGCCAGTCCAGGGCGACAACATCGCCGAGCGGATAACCGATCTCAGCCATGCCGCCGTCCTTGATCTCCAGCGCCCGCACCAACTGGCCGCCCCTCACGATCACGGTGTTCGCCGCGAGACTGCGGCCGTCGCGCAGGCGCAGCGTCTGACTCCATCCGTGACTGCCCGTGGCCAGAAGCATGATGATTGAAGCGACTGCGACAATGCAGCCGCCCCATTTTCCGTCCGGGCCCGGTGACTGATTCCTGATGTACTTGATCATGGTTTTCCTCCTTGGTTCTCATGTGTCCAATTTCTGGATACGTTCCGCCCTGAGCTGCGCCGCCCCGGTTTCCGGAAAACGCTTGAGACGCGGATCGCGCAGGAGCTCGCGATAAGTGGCCAGCGCGTCGCCCGCCCTGCCCAGCCGTTCGAGCACCTCCCCGCTCCGCAGGTAGGCTTTCGCCACCCAGGCGTCGTGTTTGCGATAGCCGACATACAGCCGCTGAAAATGCGCATGCGCCTGCGCCAGACTTTCCGCATCGCCACGCCTCACGAGCATCTCACCGAGGGCAAACAGACTCTCCGCCGTCGCGGGTCCACGCCAGGATCGGTTCGAGGCAATGCGCTCAAACTCGCCTTTTGCCTCGTCCCAGCGTTCCAACGCGAGCAGCGCGCGCGCCCGACCCAGCGTCGCCTCCCTGAGCCGGTGGGTCGCGCCCGCCTTGTCGATCGCGTCGCGGTAGTGTTCGAGCGCATGATCGGCCCCGCCGCGCTGGAGCGCCAGGTCGCCGAGCCCAACGTACCCGAAGTCGGCAAACGGCGACCGCGGGAAACGCTCGACCAGCGTTGAAAAATATCGCGCGGCCAGCGCGGTGTCTCCGTCGCGCAGCAGCAGTTCGCCCAGTCGTCCGAGCAGTCCCGCCGGCAGCGCCTCGATCGCTGTCCCCGCAACAATCCGCTTCAGCCGTTGTTCGCTCTCCGCTGTCCTGCCGCGCAGGGAGTCGATTTCCGCCTGAACAAATTCCACTCGCGCACGGGCGGTGGCGGACATCCTTGTCTCCGATGTCAGCAGCACCTTCGCAGCATCAAACGCCCCGGATCGCTCCGTTGACGGATCCGGCGCGTGCGTCTTCGCTGGCGCGCTCCCGCCGGATGCCGTGGCGTTTCGCAGCCGGGTGCCACCTGACTGCGCCACAGCCACCTTCGCCAGTTCGAGGAGCACCCGCTCCACGGTGTCGCGCCCGGGTTCCGCAAGTTGCGCGCGAATCAATCCCGCCATCGTTTCAATCGCCTCCGCATGCCTGCCCTGCCGCCCCAGCAGACGGCCGATCCAGTAGGCGGCATTGACCGCGAAGGCATGGTCGGGTCGATCCGCAGCCAGCTTCCGCCAGCGCTCGACGGCCTCGTCCGCCTGATCGTGGGCGACAAGGAGGCGGGTAAGTTCATCCATCGCATAACCGAGTCCCTCATCAGCCAGCGGGTGGCCAAGCGCTTCACGAAAGCTGGCGACCGCTTCCTCCTCCTTGTCCTGGGCCGCCAGAATGTCACCGCGCAGGGAAAGCACCTCACCGCGCTGCGCATGATCGTCGGGGAAATCGCCGAGCCAGCGGTTCGCCAGCTCCTCCGCGATGGTGTGGTGCTGCAAGGAATACTCCGCCGCCGCCAGCCGGTATCGGGCGTCGGCGACAAACCGGCCGTCGGGAAACTTCCCCAGATGCTCCCTGATCTCCAACGCCGCCCGCGCCGCAGGTCCCGTGATCAGTCCGGCCATCGCCCGAAGATAACCCGCATCCTCGGCGAAGCGCCCTTCGGGAAACGCCCCGAGATACCCATCCGCAGCCCGTCGCGCGTCTTCATGGCGGCCCGCTGACATCAGGGCATGCGCACGCATCACTTGCAGAGGCTCGGACAACTCCGGCGGCGGTGCGCTCTGCAGGGCCAGTTCCACGAACTCCATCTGCGCTTTGCCTTCGCCACGGGCCTCCGCCTTGGAAGCCGCGAGCATAAGAACGGGAGCTGCGAGCGTTCCCTTGGGAAACTCGCCCGCAAGGCGGCGCGCGGCGGCCAGCGCCTTTTCGGAGCGACCCGATTCAGCGCAGGCGGCGACCAGCCCCGCGAGCGCGCGTTCGATCACGGATGCAGGCGCGGGCGGTGACTGCGTGGAGAGGCGCGCAAAGACGAGGGCGGCTGCCCAGACGTTTCCGCGACGCTGAAACGCCTCGCCGCGGCGCAGGAGCACGAGTGCGTCGTGGTCCGCCATCCTCTCGATTTCAACAACCGCCGCGCGAATGCGTGCACGCGCTGCCTCCAGCCGTTGAATCGCATCCGCTTCCGCCGCACGCGATTCAGCCCCGGACTTCCAGCGTTCCAACCGCCGCTCCAGCCGGCGATCCTTCTCCCGTTGCATTGCAAGCACGTCCTCCCGCAAACGCACCGTCCCGTACGCCGCAAGCGCCGCGGCGGGGTCGTTCCGAGCCATCGCCACGTCACCCAGCCGGATGCTCAGCAGATTGAGCGCCGCCATGTTGTCGACCAGGCCCAGCGCCGGACGCAGCACATCGAGTCCGCGTTTCGCTTCATCGAACTGCTGCTGGTCAAGATGCAGCGCAATCACCGCCATCGCCGCCTCCGCCCAGGCTTCATTGCGCGGCGAACGCTCCAGGTGGCGATGATAGGCGCCGATAGCCACGTCGGCCTGCCCCGCCTCCTGGGCTGCCATCGCCTGATACAGCGACGCCCTGTCCGCGTATGACGCAATCTCTGCCAGACGCGCAAACTCGTCCGCAGCCTCCTTAAATTTCCCAGACGCCGCCCGAGCCAGCGCCGCCAGCCAGCGCGCGTCCGTCGACACTGCCCCCGGGCTTTTCGATCCGGACGCAGCGAGCGGCAACGCGATTTGAAGCGCCCGCTCCGGATTGCCCGTGCGATAGTGCGCAACCGCCGCCGCCAGCTTCAGGCGCCCAGGATCCACCGCGCGCGGCAGCGCTTCTCCACCATCCACTCGCGACAACACCCGATCCAGCAGTCTCGCCACATCGGCATCGCGGCCGGCACCCTGAGCCGTCTCGGCCTCCGCCAAAATCTGCACGAGGGGAATAGTCAACGCACCCGTACCTGAGGTGCGTACTTCGATGTTTTCAGCCGCCAAAACGAGATTCCCGCACACTAAAGACACGAAAATCGAATGGACTGTGCGATGTGTAAGCACCTTTAGCATGGCAACTAGTGATTTGTTGCATTATCATTGCATGATTGTCGAGCCAAATTTAGCAATTTATTTTCAACAATCATTCTGGTCTCGGCCGAATCGATCTCATTTCCTGAACCAATGCCTGCTTCCTTCGAGCGCTTCAGTCACGAGGCCATGGCGACATCCTTCGACGTCTTCATCGCGGGCCATCCGAAGGCGTACGCGCGGCAGGCGGCCGAGGAGGTTTTCCTCGAACTCGACCGCCTGGAAAGCGAGCTCAGCCGTTACGTGGAATCCAGCGACATCTCGCGCGCGAACCGTCTTCCGCGCGACGGATCGACGATCATCGGCGAGGACGCCCTGCGCTGCCTGCTGATCTCCGCGGAGATTTCCGCCGCCACGGATCGCGCCTTCGATCCAGCATACGCGTCGCGCAGGGGACCCGACGACAAGCCGGACGATCCGCTCTATGCGCTCGACCCCCAGTCGCACACGCTCATCTCGCTGGTCGAGCGCCTGCATCTCGATCTCGGCGCGGTCGGCAAGGGCTACGCGCTCGACTGCATGATGGAGCGTCTGCGCGAATGGGACATCACGACCGCCTGCGTGCAAAGCGGCGGCAGCACGGTGCTGGCCATGGATCCGCCACCCGGCAATCGCGGATGGCCGGTTGGACTCGGCGAGCCGCCCGCCTATCGCAGCTTTCCACTCATGCGCCGTGCCCTGAGCGGCTCCGGCCTGGCAGTCAAGGGTTCACACTTGATCGATGTGAAGTCTGGCGCACCGGCTTCACGCACGCAGCGCACCTGGGCCTTCGCCCCCACCGCCGCAGTGGCCGATGCGCTCTCCACCGCATTCTTCGTGATGACGGACGATCAGATTCGCGAGTACTGCAGGACTCACGCCGACATCGGCGCCGCAATCGCCACCGCCGACGCCCGCATCGAGGTGTGCGGGCTCGTGCCGTTCGAGTAATTGCGAGCACCCGGTCGAAACCCTGCATGTCCTGTTCAACGACGCTCCGCCACATCCATCCACCACACGTGATTCTTTCGACGGTTACTCGGGCCGGGCGGAAATCGAATCAATCCTTCCGTCGCTGATCTCGGATCGCACGAGCATCGTGGCGCGTTCAAAGGTCAGGCGATGCCGGTGGACGCCCGGGCCATCGTCCTTCGCCGCCTGAACACGTTCGATTTTCTTTAATGCGCCATACTCCAGAAAATCCTCCCTGATCCGGGCGCGATGCGGCGCGACCTCACCTGTCAGCTTCGCCGTTGCGATATCATCCAAGGCGCCACCATCGGCAAAGCGTTCGATCACCCGCCTGAGCACGGCGCTGACCTGTGGCGCATCATCCTCAATCGCAACCGCGGGTTTCCTGACGGGGTATCCAGGCCATGAATACTGCTCTGCAATGGCTTCGAGGATCCTCGCCATCATGCCCGCATTCTCGTTGGCATTCATCATCACCACGGCGCCGCGGCCTCCCGAGACATAGGCGACAAGCTGTGTGTCGAAGCCCGCATTCCGGCCTCCGTGCTCGAACCGCTTCAGCGGTCCGTCCCCCGCGATCACCCAGCCGAGTCCCTGGTTTCCGGATTGTCGCGTGAGCATTTCTCCGGCGACCTCCTTCCCAAGGATCGCCCCCGCCCCGCCCGCCTGCGCATCCTGAACCGCCATCGCAAACTTCGCGAGGTCCGTCGGCGTGGTCCACAATCCGGCCGCCGCCAGCTCCGGGTGGACGAACCAGCGCCCCTCCAGCACCCGCGGGACCCTCCCCAGGCGGTGACCGCTAGCGGCGCGGCCGGCGAGCATGGCCGGCAGGGGCTGCTCGAAGGCGCTCGCCGACATCCCCAGCGGCGCCAGCACGCGCGAGCGCATGTACGCGGCAAACGGCACACCCGCCGCCTCGGCCGCCATCTGCTGCATCACAAGGTATCCACCACCTGAATACATTGTCCGCGAACCGGGGACAGCCTCCACGCGCACCGGCTGGGTGTTCGCCGGTGGCGCGCCGTCGAGAATCTGGAGAACGCCCGCCGCGACGCGCTCGCTCGCGTAGCCGGGAAAGCCCTTGACCGTGAGCCCGGCGGAGTGACTCAGGATCCGCCGCAGCGTCACCTTCTCCTCCCGCGTGAGTTCATTCTCCGGCACCTTCCAGGCCTTGAGGTGTGCGTTGACATCGCCATCGAGCGTCAGCCTGCCGTCCTCCACCAGACGCAGCGCGCCGACCGCCGCCACCGGCTTGCTCACCGAGCCCGCCTGAAAGAGCGTGCCGATGGAGACGGGCTCGGACAGTCCCGCCTCGACCACGCCATATCCCCTCGCCTTGACGATCGCACCGGCATCGAAGACGGCGATGGACACCCCCGGCACCCCGCGGCTCTCCATGAGTTTCGCAATGCGGTCATCGACAGCATCCGCGCGTGCGACCAGCGGCAGCGAAATGCCCATGGCCATCACTCGCATCAAGACCTTGATCAACTTTCCGGCTGGATTCATCGGTTCGTCAATCGTGTGCCCGAATGGCCGTCCGGCGAGCGCGAATCGCCGCGATCCCGGCTCGACCCGTCGCGCAGAATCAGCCATTCCAACCTTCCTATGCATTCCCCCCTTCCCACGTTCGCATTGATCGCAACAGTTGCCATTTTCGCTCCAGGCCTCCAGGCCCAGCAGGCCTCCCTCGTCAAGAAATGGGAGACCGAAGCCACGCTGCTGACACCTGAATCGGTCCGCTTCGACGGCAGACACAAAGTGCTCTATGTTTCCAACGTCGAGGGCAGCGAGCCATGGACAAAGGATGGCGCGGGCTCGATCGCCAAGGTGGGCTTGGATGGAAAGGTGATCGCCGCGCGATGGATCACCGGTCTCGAGGCCCCCAAGGGCATCGGCCTTCACAAGGGCAGGCTCTATGTGGCCGACATCGACCGCGTCGCCGTCATCGACATCGCCAAGGGCGTCATCGAGCGTTTCATTGAGGTGCCAGGGTCCAAACGACTCAACGACGTCTCAGTCGATGCCTCCGGAGATGTCTACGTTTCCGACATGGGCGGCACCAAGATCTACGTCATAAGGAACGGATCTCCTTCCGTGTACCTTGAGGGATTCAAGCGACCCAATGGTGTTCTTGCGCACAAGGGGTCGCTCTACGTGCTGGACGCGGAGAACCTCCTGAAATTCGGGAGCGACAAGAAGCGCGAGGTGATCGTGGACGGCCTTGATCCCAGTTCGGACGGCATTGAGCATGTGAAGGGCGACACGTTCCTTGTGACCTGCTGGACGGGCCTCATTTATCTCGTGGAGGGACACGAGAAGGCACTCCTCCTCGACACACGTGCTCAGAAGAGCAATACGGCGGACATCGGTTACGACGCGAAGACGCGCACCGTGTACGTGCCCACGTTCTTCAAGAACTCCGTCGCCGCGTACGATTTGAAGCTGAAGTAGACGATCGGACCCGGGCATCCCATCCGATCGCCCAGACTCGCCACATACCTCGGTTGGATTCCACCGATCTCCCGTTGGATTCCATTCCTCGTTGGATTCCATCCATCGCCCCTCCGCTGGAGGGGCATGCTTTGTCATGCCCAGGGCTCGCGCTTCGCGCCACGCCGCCGGTCCGCATTCTCATCGACACATTCCACTCCCTCTTCTCCTTGCTCCGCATGAAATTTTTCCGGCGCTGTTTCGCGATACACGTCCCCAGGGCACGACGGAGCGTGCCCCTCCAAAACGCTGAATGAGTGCGCCGGTTGTTCAATGCGCTGATTGTGCGCACCGGTCAGCTGACAGCCCTACACAAAGGCAACGTTTTGGTTGGCGAACCGGCTCGCGTTCGGCAGGACGACCGGGAGGTCGGTGGCGCTCACGCCGAACCAGCGGGCGAGCGTGGCGCTGTATTCGTCAACGCTCGTCGTCGGAATCCACTGCCCGCGCGTGCCGGTGTCCTGGCTGCCCTTCAGCTCGAGATTCGGCATGGCACCGTAGATGTGACCTCCAAGGGGTCTGCCCCTAATGTTTGTGGTCAACACTGCTCATTTCACCGATCGCAGCACTCTCAGCATCTCGGCATGAAGCCGTTCGTTGCTCGCCACATACCGGCCACGATCCTGGCGCTGCGGAAGTTCGCCACCCTCATAGTCCGTGACCCTACCGCCCGCTTCACGCGCAATTAGCAGCCCTGCCATGACGTCATACGGCTTGAGGTTCTTCTCCCAGAAGCCATCCAGACGCCCGGCCGCAACATAGCACATGTCGAGCGCCGCGCTTCCCAGGCGACGCTCGCCGCGGATGCGACGGACGAACGCCCCCCATTCGGCAAGATTGTTGTCGGGATTGCTGTGCTTGTCGTACGGAAATCCGCTGGCAATCACTGCATCGATCAACTTCTCAGTCTGCGATACCTTGATCGCCACGCCATTCAGCTGCGCTCCCATGCCCTTTGTCGCGGCGAACAACTCATCCCGCGTCGGATCATAGACCACACCCAGCAACGGATCCCTGTCGCGCGTGGTCATGGCAATGCTGGTGCAGAAATACGGAAACTTGCTCGCAAAATTGACGGTTCCATCGATCGGGTCCACGAACCAATGGCAAGGTGCATCCTCGGCCGGCACGCCCTGCCCGCCACCCTCCTCGCCCACGATGTGGTGACCAGGGAAGCGAGCCAGGAGTTCACCTACTATGAATGCTTCTGTCTCCGTGTCCGCCGAGGTGACGATGTCTATGCGGCTCGTCTTCATCTTCGACTCGATCGGCGAAGCGAAATGCCTCATCACGATCTCACCCGCGCCGCGCGCAATCGCAGCCACCTCATTGAGTACTACCGATAAATCGTCGACGGCATTCATGTAAGTCAGCCCTGTCAGGATCAGCCAGCATCCGGTTCCTGCACAGGAGAAAATGATCGTCACAGGCAATCACGCGTGCGCGCAAGGTTCGAAGCGGGCCGACCGGAGCTGCCGCGTGGGCAATTCCGAAGACGCAAGCCCACCCACCCGTGCTCACCGGTGCGCGCCCGGTGATATGCGGCCGACGTCGCGACTGATTGATCTGTCCCGCCTCAGCTCTTCCTCAACAGAGCGTCAAATTGTTTCAACGCGTTCTGTGGACCGCCAACCTTCGCGCTGTCGATCAAGACATTGCCTGCAGGATCCGTGACCACGAGCTGCGGAATAAAATTAGAAAAGAGCCGGTTGACGACCTGCATCTGCGGCTGCCGGTCCTGCGGCACGGTTCTCCAGGAGAATCCAATCTCTTTGGCATAGACCTGCATGTCCTTGGGCGTGCGATCGCCACTGATGAAGAACACTTCGAACGCGTTCGGATGCTTTGCCTTCGCAGCGTTGTAATATTTGAGAAACCCGGGTGAAAACGCGTGGCAGGGACCGCACCAGCCGGCTCCGCGGTAGAACATGTAGTACTTTGGCTCCTCCTTCGAATTGAAAGCGACCGCCGCACCTGTCAGCGGATTGACCAGCTTTCCGCTCATGTCCTCGTAAACGCGGCTGGGAAACGCCTTCGGGTCGGCGATGCGACGCCGGGCCGCGTCGAGAATGTCGGTGTCGCGAGGATTCGCATCAAAGAGGAAATTCCCCTTTTCGTAGGCAAGCAGAAGCTGGCTGCCTTCAATGCCAACCAGGATCGCCTTCTCGCCAGCCTTGATTTCACCACCGGAGAGTCGCTGCGGAGAGGTGAGCTTCACCCGGTACGGCCACAGCTCCTTGCGCTGCAGGATCTGCGCGTAGGTCAGTGCGCGCTGCTCGGGCGTGAGCAACTTGACCGCGGCCTCGGCCGCCGCCAGCACGTCGGTGTCATCCGCCGCCACGGTGAACACGCTGCGACCGTCCGGAGTTTCCAACTCCACCTGCGTTCCGCGCAATGAGACCAGCGTGAGTTTCTGGCCCTCGGAAATGGCGGGCATGTTGCGGAGCTTGACGGCTTTTTTGATCGTTACCTGGGCTGGAAGCAGCTCCGGTCGGCGCGAAAGTTCCTGAAGCGTGAGATCCTGCGCGATGGCCGTGGATGCCAGCAGGCCAAGGGCGAAGGACAGGATTGTGCGGGTTTTCATGGATGGTGTGACAAGTTGAGTGGGGAAATGTGCGAAATTCAAGTGGCGGAAAAAAGCGGGCTCACGTCGAAAATTTGGCGTCACATGCTGCGGAAAATGCCGCCCCGCGCGAATGCGCGCCTATTTTTTCTTCCGAGCATCGAGAGCGTCCTGCCTAGCCTTCGCCTTCGCATCGGCCGCGGCCTTTCGTTTCGCGGCCGCTTCTGCAGCGGCGGCTTTGGCTCTGCCAGCCGCTTCCGCCTTCTCAGCCGCCGCCTTTTCCTTTGCCGCATGCGCGGCGGCCGCCTCCTGCTCCTCGAGGATGCCAATGTCGTCAAACCAGGTGTTGAAGGTTGTGTCCGGGGAGGGTGTCACCGTGACGCGCGTCATGGGTCCCACACCGTCGCCCGCCACCGCGGGTCCCACAAACACGATGCGGCCGTCCTCCAGGATTTCCCACTCATCGGCATCCTTTGGTGCGGTGCTGACTCCCCAAGGCAGCGCTCCCCTGGCCAGGCGGGTGTGGGAAGGCGTGTTGATCCACTGAACACCGCGGGATGAAAAACGCGCAACCATTTCGCCGTCCAGGTAGAAGGCAAGCAGGGGAGTGTTTGGATTGGCGGGATCGCGCGGGGAACCGCGAATGATCAGGTGACGATTGTCTGGCGTGAACGCCAGCGGAACCCCCGAGGAACGCCGCGCCGGGACAAACCGTCCGTCGATGTAGATGGTATTGCCCTCGTTTCCCGTCCGCGCATTGGCCGCCAGGTGTTTGGAATCCGGGCTGAAAACCGCGGCTTCTCCAAACGCGCCTCCTGAACCCTTGATCTCTCCATCGACCCAGAACTCCGCCTCGGTCGGCCCCTTCACGGCATAGTACGCGATGCGGCGGCCATCGGGACTGATCTCGAGCCGAAAGACATTCCTGTGCGGCGGCGAGACCCTGCCGGCGTGGTGGATGTTCAGGACATTGGGCCCCGCGCCATAGGCGAACAGGTTTCCCGTGTCTCCGAACGCGAGACCACGCATGACGGCATGGCCTTCATCCTCCACGCCGTTGTTCACGAGGAAACTTTTCGAGTCGCTTTCGGCAATGTAGAGGCACATCGACGAATCAGGCGTGAAATAAATGTCGCTGACCGAGCCGTATTCCCGGTGCTTCTTCCCTTCGAGAACGACCCACTGGACCTTGTTCATGTCACGACTGCATATTGCCGCCCACCGTTTCCCGTCCGGACTGAACCGGATGTCGCGCACACCCACGAGGCCGGGCACGCGTTTGCCATTCAGGAAGAGCGCCTGCTCCGGGTCGTACTGGATCTTCTGAACCAGCGCGGCAATGTCGCCATTCGCGCTGATGCGGAATCGCTCAATCGTCGCCTTCGTATCAAGCACGACCTTCCCATCCCGGAGAAGCTTCTGCTCGCCACGCCCGCCGGTGGAAACGACGACGTGCTGGCTGTCGGGCGAAAAGCGCGCGCGCTCCGCCGTATACCCCGGCTCCGTGCCATCGATCACGAGCAGCTTTTCGAGCGGCTGCTTTGCCCTGCCACCGTTGAGTATCCACCGCGAGCCATCCGGACTGAAAAAAAGCGGCGGCGTGCGGTCGAACGGCGGCGTGACCGGCCTGCCATCCATCATCAACCGATTCGACTGCATGGTGTCGCCGGTATGGCTGTAGAAAAACAGGTGGTGGCCGTCGGGGGAGAACTGCAGGAACTGCACAGGCGGTGCCACCAATGAGTGCTTTGCCCGAAACATCTCCTTTCCGTCGGCAATCACGATGACCTCTTCGCCGCGCCGGCCAGCGTAGGCGAAGCGAAGCCCATCCGCACTGAATACCACTGTTCCGGGATTTGAGATGCTCTGTCCGATGACAATATCGGCATCGTTGAATTGGGGCGCGACATGGCATGCCGCCTTGAGGATATCGTCAAAGGGTTCACCATCGACATTGTCGATCGCGACATACCACCGCCCCTCCTTCTGGTGGGTCGTGGCCAGTCGGGAACCTCGCGGACTCAAGGTGTAGCTCATGCCCGGAGTCCACGCCGGTCCGACGATCTCCTGGACAACCTTGTGATGCGGTGCCTGCGCCAGGACAAACGACTGACAAACGAGGCATACCAGGAGCAAAGAGCCCAATCCGCTGACCTTGTTCATTCTGTAAAATGGGGTTTTGAGGAAAGTGGTCCGCAAAGCTTTCGTGAGCGAATAGCTGAAGCAGATACAACCCTGATAGCCCGACTCGCAGAGAAATGACAACAGCCAACTCCGCCCACCGCCGCCTTGGTCAAACCTGGCACAATCGAGCACGGTAGAACCAACAAACAATTGAAACTCCCATGCCTGCAACCACAAACATTAGGGGCTGACCCCTTCTGGTATTTTCGGCGAATACTTCGATCCGGGGTTCGGCGGTCGGCACAGGGTTACCCCTTCGCGGCCAGCATCGAGGCGATGCTCGTGCTGCCGTCGGGCATGATGCGGAAGCGTTTCGCCGCACCATCCGCGATTCCGATGAAGGTGAACACGCCGTCGGCACCCATCTCAAAGGGCATGGTGAGATTCGGAATGCTTGTAATTTTCTCGACGGGCCTGCCATCCACCATCACCTCGTAGCCACCGCCGGCGATGAAACGAAAGTAGATGATGTGGTTGCCGTCCGGGGTGAAGAACGGCAGGCTGTAAAGCGCGGTCATCGGATCGACGAGCCTGCCGTTGACCACAAGACCCCGCTTGCCCGCGTCGCCGTTCACCGAGCCGAAGTGCGCCACATATTTCCCATCGGGGCTGAAGCGGAATCGCGGCTTGTCTTGGCCGTCGATGAAGTTCGTTTCGTAGACATTGACCCCCTTCTGCTCCACACCGTCGAGATAGAGGGAGAGGAATCCTCCGACAAAGCCGTTGAAACCGTAGTGGCTGCCGTCCGGGCTGAAGCCGAGGTAGCTCGCGCCCCGCACCAATGTCGCCTTGCCATCGACGACGACACTCGCGTTGGGCTGGCCCATGACCTGGGCGATGTAGCCGATGCGTTTGCCGGCTCCGAGCACCAGTTGAATGCCCTGATAACCGTCCGACTCCTCATCCTCGACCAGGAGAAACTGGCCGCCGGCCGAGTAGGAGCGGGCGAGGTAGAGCGCCTTTGCGGAGTCCGCGGTGAACTGCAGTCCCTCCACCTGATCGTAGAGCTGGCCCTTCCTGCCGTCGATGAGCACGAACTTCCTTGAGCCACCGGCCGTGCAGAGCGCGGCGTAGCGTTTGCCGTCGGGGCTGAAGATCACCTTGTCGATCGAATCGCAGTCGCTGCCCGGGATCTTCTTGCCACCGGAGCCGAGAAAAACTCCCGGTGTTCCGCGGCTTCCGCTGAGCACGAGGAAGTTGAGTCCACCGCTGGACATGTGCACACTGTGGATCAGGGGCGCGCGCGAGGCCTGCTTGCCGTTGATCAGCAGGACATCCGTGTCCGGCAGGTGGCCGATCGTGAGGACGTTTTTTCCGTCGGGCGAGAACTGCGGCCTGTCACCTTGGAAGCCGACGTTCCTCCCATCAACCATGAGCAGGGAACCCCGTCTTTCATCGTGTTTGGTGAACATCGCCACGTAGCGCGACTCGTCCGGACTGAACACCGGGGCGAGGGTGATGCCATTCGTCGGGTCGCTCGCGACGCCGTCCACCACGAGCTTGTGCACACCGCCCGGCTCGGCGGGAGTCACATACCAGAAACGCTTTCCGCTCGGGGAAAACCCGAAGAGCGGGGAAGGAAATGGGTTGAGGCTGTCATTCGCCGGAGCGCGGGCAATCTCCTTGCCGTCGAGGACAAGGATGACGTCGGTCCCAACGAACACCGTGTAGGCGTGGCGCTTGCCGTCACTGGAGAGCGCCTTGTGGCTGGGGTCGGTGACTTGGTCGAAACGCTGGCCCTCGACACCGTCGTGGAGATACACCCGCCGGCTGCCTTTGGGCGACGGTATCAGGACATGCAGGCCTGGCTGGCTGACGGCGTTGGCACCGTGGGAGGCGAAATTCTGACCCTGGGGCAGGATGACGACGGACTCGACTTTGGCCTGGGCGAAGGCGGACAGCGCAAGCACGCTGTACAATCCGACGGAAACAATTGCGAATGGAACGGAGTTCATTGGATTGAAAGCGTAGGAATTGGCGACCGCAAAGGGATCCCGGCTGGATGGTCGGACTTCAGCCGACAACCGCGGACCGGAGCACCGCGACGCATCCGAACGACGTATCGTTCGGCATTCCTACGAATGATTTTCGATGGATCGGGATTGAGTTGCGAGTAAAAACGCGGTTCTCGGGATGGGAGCCGCGGTGGGTGTCAACTGCATAGCATCTCGCGGAGAGCAATGACAAGTGCCAACGCCAAGGGCCGCGGCGAACGATCCGCTCACAATCACAGACAAGCCCAGGCGACTTGCAGCACTCAGCCCCTATTGTTTGTGGTTGTCCTTGCTGCGATATGTCTTTCAGATGTCTTCTTCAGCGGCCTGCTTCTTTAATTTGCTGACGCCAAGCAGCGGGGATTCACTACCGTTCAAACGGTAGCCTTGACACCGGGAGGGGGGTCCGGCACTTCAGTCACCTCTTAATACTTCACTGCCATGCAACCGACTTTTCGACCGCACCGCAAAAAACGCGCCCGCAAGATTGGATTCCGCGCCCGCAAGGCCACGGCCGGCGGCCGCAAGGTCCTCAGCTCCCGGCGCCGCAAGGGCCGCAAGCGGTTGACCGTCGTCTAATTGCGCGTTCGGTCATGCGTTTCCGCGCCGAGCAACACCTGCGGCGCCAGCGCGATATTCGGGCCGTTCGTGAAAAGGGCCGCCGAATCGAGTGTGGCGGTTTTACACTTTGGTATCGGCGTCGTGACCATGACGAACTCGGCACCACGTCTTCGGAAAATCACGTGGTTCCGCCTTCTCTTCGCCGGGTCTGTGTCGTGGCGTCGACCGCAGCCGTCGGCCCAGCAGTGCAACGCGCACGCGCCAAACGGCGGCTGCGGGAGGTTTTTCGAAACCAACAGGAGCACGTTCCCCCTGGGTATGACTTGCTTCTGGTAGCCCGGCGCTCTCTCAATGGGCTTGAATATCGGGAAATCGAACGAAAGTTCATCGACGCCTGTCCCCGACTCGCTCCACACGCCGCATGATCCCGCTTGAGAAGCCCCCGTCCAAATCCGCCCGGGGCCTGCGGCTGCCCTCACGGATGGCTTCCGCCGTTCTCCAGAGTGCCATCCGTCTCTACCAGCTCACCCTCTCGCCCACCCTGCCACTGATCCTGGGGCCTGGCTGCGGCTGCCGCTTTCATCCAACCTGTTCCCACTACGCGCAGGAGGCCGTGCAACGCCACGGTCCGCTCCGCGGGGCCTGGCTCGCAATCAAACGCATCGCGCGCTGCCATCCCCTCCACGCCGGCGGAGTCGACTTTGTACCAGCCGTCACCCGCGCGGGTTCGCAACCCATCTGTCGCGCCGTGTCGGTCCCATCACTTTCCATCGACCCATCTTCCACCCAATCTTCACTTAATGGATAAGAAGAACCTGATCATCGGCAGTGCCCTTCTGATCTTCGGCTTCGGCCTCATGTACCTGATGCCGAAACAGGCGCCGCAGGTCACACATCCGCCAGCAACGGCACCTGCTACCACCACCGCACCGGCATCTCCCGGCGGCGCCAGTTCCGGCGCGACCATCTCCGCCGGCGCACCCGCCGCGCCGGCAACGACCGAGTTTGCCGCACTTTCCAAGGAGGGCGCGGAGGCCCGCGTGGTTGCTCTCAGCAACGACTTCATCGAAGCGCGTTTCACCGACGCAGGCGGCGCGATCCTTGACGTCGCCTTCAAAAAATACGCCGCGGTCCAGGGACAGCCCCAGCCGTATGTTTTCAACCTGCTTCACACCGACCCCATGCTGGCCTTCACCGACTTTCCCGGTGTCGACCGCAACGCCCGTTTCAAGCTCATCTCCTCAAGCGCAACCGAAGCCGTTTTCCAACTCGTCATGGACGGCCAGTTGGAAGTCACCCGCCGCTACTCCATCCACCCCGCCGGTGCCACTCTCAAGGAGGGCGAGGACCCCTATGAGATCCGCCACGAGACAACGTTTCAGAATCTGACCGACCAGACACTCACGCTGCCCCGCGCAGGAATCAGTCTCGGCACCACCTCGCCCGTCAGTTCGATCGACTACGGTCAGTACCTCAACGTTGGCTTCTACGACGGCGACAAGTTCCATCACACGGAACGCGCGCAGCTCGAGGGCGGCGGCTTCCTCTCCAATTTCGGCGTCGGCTCACGCGCGCCCAAGCCGGTCATCGAGGAGCACGGCACCGTGCAATGGGCCACGGTCAAGAATCAGTTTTTCGCCGCAATCTACGCCCCCGACCAGCCGGGAATCGGCACGACCATCCGTCGCGTCGAACTGCCTCCGATGGTCGACAGCTCCCGCGCCAACATCGGCATCTCCGGCACCGCGCGTTTCGATCTCAAGGCGCTGCCCGCCAGGGGATCGGAGAAAATCGGGGGCGATTTCTACGTCGGCCCCAAGGAATACAAGCGCCTCGTCAGCCTCGGCCGCAACGAGGACAAGGTGATGCAGTTCGACCTGTATTTCTTCAATCGCATCCTGCTCAGCGGCTACGTCGGACCTTTCCTCCTGACGCTCCTGCATGGGGCCCATTCAATCGTTCCGAGCTGGGGCGTGGCGATCATCCTGATGACGCTCTTCCTCAAGGTTATCACCCTGCCCTTCACACTCGCCGCCTCACGCGCGTCCAAACGCATGCAGAAACTTCAGCCGCTGCTGAAGGAGGTCCGCGAGAAGCACAAGGACAACCCCCAGAGGCTGAACCAGGCGACGATGGAGATCTTCAAGGAGCACAAGGTCAACCCGATGGGCGGATGCCTGCCGATCCTGATCACGATTCCGCTCTTCGTGGGATTCTTCGCAATGCTCCAGAGCGCCTCCGAACTGCGTTTCGCGCCGTTTCTCTGGGCGTCCGATCTCTCGGCTCCCGACACCGTCGCCCGCATCTTCGGCCTTCCCCTGAACATCATGCCGCTGCTGATGGGCGCGACCATGGTCGTGCAGATGCGTCTCACGCCGACGCCCACGACGGACAACATGCAGGCGAAGATCATGCAGTTCATGCCGATCATCTTCACCCTGTTCTGCTACAATTTCTCGTGCGCCCTGGCGCTCTACTCCACCGTCAACGGTCTCTTCACCATCGGCCAGCAGCTCATGGTCAACAGGTACACCAAGGACGTCGACCTCGTGCAGCCCGCCACCGCGCCCCTCGGCGGCAATCCCTGGAAGAAAACCAAGAATGTGACGCCTAAGAAGCGCTGATCCCGCGCGCCGCACCATCCCGCATCCACCATGGCTGGCCACAACAAATGGTCCAAGGTCAAGCGGCTGAAAGCCGTGTCCGACGCACGCAAGGGCAAGGTGTTTTCCCGGCTTTCGCGCGACATCACCCTCGCCGCCAAGGCTGGCGGCGGTGATGTCGAGGGCAACGCCCGGCTGCGCACCCTCGTGCTCAAGGCGCGCGAAGCCAACATGCCCGCGGACAATGTCGACCGCGCCATCAAGAAAGGCACCGGTGAATTGCCGGGCGTGACCTACGAGGATGTCATCTACGAGGGCTACGGACCCGGGGGCGTCGCCTTCATCGTCAAGGTGACCACCGACAACAAGACCCGCTCCGCGCAGGACATCCGCTCCATCTTCTCCCGTTACGGCGGCAACCTCGCCGCCACCGGCGCGGTCGCCTTCCAGTTCCTTCACGCGGGCCAGTTCCTGATTGCACGCGACCAGTCCGGCGAGGACCGCCTGATGGAGCTGGCGCTGGAAGCCGGAGCCGACGACGTGATCACCACCGACGACGGTTTCGAGGTGCGCTGCGACGTTCACGTTTTCGACAAGGTGCTGCACGCGCTGGATCACGCGGGCATAAAAACGGTGAGCGCCGAAATGGCGTACATCCCCAACAGCACTGTCCCTGTGGATGCAAGACTGGCAGAGTCCGTCGAGAAGCTGCACGACGCGCTCGACGAGCACGACGACGTGCAGCAGATTTTCTCCAACGAGGAGAGCGGCTGACCGGCCGCGTCAGCCATGACCGACGACGAAAGCCAGAACAGCACGCTGCTTCGAACGCACGCCAGTGTGGGCGTCGTCGTGCCCCGCGACTACACATCGACCGAGCCCTTCGTCTTCGAAAGCGGCCAATCGCTGCCCGGCTTCACGCTTCGCTACGAAACTTACGGCACACTCAACGCAGAACGCAGCAATGCGGTTCTGATCTGTCACGCTCTCAGCGGCGACCACCATTGCGCCGGTGTGCACTCACCGGCCGACCGCAAGCCAGGCTGGTGGAACAATCTCATCGGCCCGGGAAAGCCGGTGGACACCAACCGCTTTTTCGTCCTCTGCGCCAACGTCATCGGCGGCTGCCAGGGCTCCACCGGACCGCTGTCGATCGATCCCGACACCGGCAAACCCTACGGCATGCGTTTTCCCTTCGTGACGATTCGCGACATGGTGCGCACCCAGAAACGCTGGCTGGACGGAATCGGAGTGCCGTCAATTCACGCCGTCATCGGAGGATCGATGGGCGGCATGCTCGCGCTGCAATGGGCCGTGGAATTCCCCGGCCTGGTCAACCGGGTCATTGTCATGGCCACAACCGCCCGGGAGAGCGCCCAGGGCATCGCCTTCAACGAGGTCGGACGCCAGGCCATCATGCAGGATCCCGCCTGGAACCAGGGAGATTATCCGGGAAACGGCGGCCCGCGCGTCGGCCTGGCGATCGCCCGCATGATGGCACACATCACCTATCTCAGCGACGCCGGTCTCGACCGGAAATTCGGCCGCAGACGCCGCCATCGTCACACGCCGCGGATTCCTGCCACTGTCGCAGCACCCGATGCCACCGCGATCGGAGCCGGGGAGCCCGAAGCGGACTCCAGCGCGCAGGATCCAGCCTCGGCGGCTGATTTCGAATTCGAGATCGAAAGCTACCTGCGCCACCAGGGGCAGAGCTTCATCAACCGGTTTGACGCGAATTCGTACCTCTGCATCACGCGCGCCATCGATCATTTCGATCTGGCTCCCGGCGACGTCACCCTCGAGCAGGCGTTTGCACCAGTCCAGGCGGAAACCCTCGTCATCGGCTTCACGAGCGACTGGCTGTTTCCTCCCGAGCAGAATCGGGAGATCGCCCTCGCGCTCCTGCGCGCGGGAAAGAAAGCGAACTATGCCGAGCTCAACACCGATCTCGGACACGATTCCTTTCTGCTCGAGTCGCCCCAGCTCTACAACCTCGTTCGGAGTTTCCTCGAATAACACCCGCACCTTGGGGGGACGGCCGCGCTTCATTGCCGTCATCGAGGCGTCATCGAAATCCCAATCCAGCGTGGCGGCCAATCCGCGCTTGAGCAGACAGGGCGACCCTGTTGAATGCCTGTCCCCATGCTTTCGCGACTCCGTTCAGCCATCCGCTTTCAGGAAAGCGGCCTGCTGGTCATAATTCTGGTCCTGGGAATCCTGCTGACAATATTCAGCGGAACCGTCCGCACCCCGGAGTTCAGGATCGCCGACGACGGCACACGGGAACGGGTGTTCACGGTGGACAAGAATGGCGAGCGCGTCCCGTCATTCGTGGAGCGCAACAAGTTTCTAAACGCCCAGAACCTTGCGCAGCTCGCCAAGGACACCAGCTTCATCGCGATCATGGCGGTCGGCATGGCATTGGTGATCATTTCCGGCGGGATCGATCTTTCCGTCGGATCCATCTACGCTCTTGCCTCGGTCACGGGTGCCTTGGTGATGCATGCCTACGGCGCCGATGGGTCACATCCCGATTCACCCGGCCTCGGCATTTTTCTGGGCGTGGCCACCTGCCTGGGCGTGGCGGCGCTTTGCGGTCTGCTCAATGGCGGACTCACCGTGGCTCTTCGGGTGCACCCTTTCATCATAACTCTCGGCTCCATGGCGATTCTGCGCGGGGTGGCTTTTGTGGCCACAAAGGGACAGTCCGTCGGCAGCTTTCCTTCCGGCTTCCGCGACTTCGTTCGTTTTGAACCCGGGCAAAACATCAGCATCACTCCCCTCGCTGTGATGGTCCTGGTGACCATCCTCGGCTGGCTCTTTCTCTCCCGACTCACCGCCGGTCGGCGTGTCTATGCCATCGGTGGAAACGAACTCGCGTCGCAATTCAGCGGCATACGGGTGAACCGCGTGAAACTCGGTGTCTATCTGTTCTCCGGGCTTTCCGCGGGCGTCGCCGCACTCCTGTCCCTGGGCTACTACGGCGCGGCAACATCCGGCGACGGCCAGGGCTACGAGCTCAATGTCATCGCGGCAGCGGTCGTGGGCGGCGCAAGCCTGACGGGGGGCCGCGGCACGGCGCTCGGCGTCGTGCTTGGCGCACTCATCATTCAGATGATCAGCAGCGGCATAGTCATTCTCGGCATTGATCAAAACTACAGTCAGATCATCATCGGCACCGTTGTGATCGCCGCGGTCGTTCTGGACAATCTCACCATCTGGCTGCAGCGGCGTCGCACGCTGCGAACCTCGAACTGATCCGCCTGTCCAAACATCAAACACCCTTCTCCACCTCCATGAAAATACTCCGTCCCCTCCTCGCCAGCATCGGCTTCTGCCTTGCGGCCGCGCTGGCCCTCGCGGCCCCGCGCACCATCGTCATCGGCCTCGTCGCCAAATCCCAGGGCAATCCCGTCTTCCAGGCCGCGCGCGTCGGCGCTGAGGATGCCGCCCGCGAGCTCAGCAAGAAAGACGGGCTCAACATCAGGATCGACTGGCGCACGCCAAACGAAGAGGACGCCCAGAAGCAGGCCGAGGCGATCGAACAGCTCGTCCTTGCCGGTGCGGAAGGAATTGCCGTGAGCTGCTCCGACGCCAACAAGCTGACGGACGCCATCAACTCGGCGGTGCGCAATGGCGTTCCCGTGGCCACCTTCGACTCCGACGCGCCGGACAGCAAGCGGTTCGTAACCTACGGCGTTGACGACATCGAGTGCGGCAGGCAGGTCATGGCGGAACTCGCCAAGCTGATGAACGGCAGGGGTGTCGTTGCCATTCTGGCGGGCAATCAAAACGCACCCAACCTCCAGAAACGCGTGCAGGGCGTGCGCGAGGAGGCGAAAAAATTTCCGGGCATCACGATCCGAAGCGTTTATTACCACAAGGAAACTCCCCAGGACGCCGCAGCCAAGGTCGAGCAGGTCATGCAGGCAAACCCCGACATCACCGGCTGGGCGATGATCGGCGGCTGGGCGCTGTTCACGGAAAACGCCCTCAACTGGCAGCCCGGGACCGTCAGGTGCGTCTCCGTCGACGCCCTTCCCGCGCAGCTTGCCTACATTCGGAGCGGGCACGTGCCGGTGCTGCTCGCCCAGCAGTGCTACGCCTGGGGACACCGCTCCGTCGAGCTCCTGATCGACAAGATCGTCTTCAAGAAGAACCCGCCCGCAGTCAAGGAGATCAGCCCTCTCATTCCGGTGACCAAGGACAACGTCGACGCGTTTGCGAAGAACTGGGAAACCTGGCTGCCCTCCTCCCGCTGATCCGCTTCCGACCGCCGCCACGGCATGGCCTTCCTCGAATTTCACGGCATCGGAAAACGCTTCCCCGGCGTGGTCGCGCTCGACCAGGTCAGCTTCTCCGTCGAGCTCGGATCCTGCCATGCGCTGATCGGCGAAAACGGTGCGGGAAAAAGCACGCTGGGAAAGATTCTCGCCGGTATCTACCAGGCGGATACAGGGACGATCCGACTGGATGGCCGGGAGATTTCCGCCGCCACACCGCTGGAGGCGCGGCGACTCGGCATTGCCATGGTCCACCAGGAGCTCGCGTTCTGCCCCAACCTGAGCGTCGCCGAAAATCTCTGCCTGGGTGACATGCCCGCGCGCCGTGGCTGGGTCGACCGCCCCGCCCTGCGCGCCCGCGCGAGGACCATGCTCCAGTCGATCGGGGCGGAAATCGATCCCGACCGGCTGATCGGATCGCTCTCCACCGGACTCGAACAGCTCGTGCAGATCGCCGCCGCCGTTGGCACTGGCGCCCGGGTGATTGTAATGGACGAACCGTCCAGCTCGCTCTCCGCGGGCGAAACCCGCGAACTTTTTCGCCTGGTGCGCGACCTCGTCAAACGGGGCATCACGCTGATCTACGTCTCGCACCGGCTTGAGGAGCTGTTCGCGCTCTGCGACACCATCACGGTGCTTCGCGACGGGCGGCACATTTCGACGGAACGCATTGCCGAGACCAACCAGAAGCGCGTGGTCAGCCAGATGATCGGACGCGAACTGCGCGTCGAAACGCCCGCGCATCTGTCGCGCAGTCCAGGGCCGGAGTACCTTCGAGTCGAGGGACTCAGCTCCGCCGGGAAATTCTCGGATATCAGTTTTTCCGTGCGCGCCGGTGAAATCGTCGGCTTTGCCGGGCTCGTCGGCGCGGGTCGCAGCGAAACCGCGCAGGCGGTCTTCGGACTCGATCCGAACGCAACCGGCCGGGTCGTCGTCAAGGGGACGGCACTCCCGGCGGCTTCGATCGACGCCGCGCTCGCCGCAGGCATGGGTCTCCTGCCCGAGGACCGCAAACGCCAGGGGCTCGTGCTCGGGCTCAATTGCCGCGAGAACACTTCACTTGCCGTTCTGCCGCTCCTGTCCCGCCTTGGCTGGGTCAGACGTCGCCGCGAGCGATCGCTCGCGGAAAAGTACGCCGCCCGTCTGCGCGTCAAGGCGCCAAGCGTCGAGACGCTCATCGCCGGACTGAGCGGCGGAAACCAGCAGAAGGTGGCGCTCGCCAAATGGCTGGCGCGCGAATGCGACGTTCTCCTGATCGACGAGCCCACCCGCGGCGTGGATGTCGGCGCGAAGGCGGAGATCTACCAGCTCCTCGACGAGCTCGCCTGCGAGGGCAAGGCCATCCTCATGGTGTCTTCGGAGCTTCCGGAACTCCTCGCCCTGTGCAGCCGCATTCTCGTGATGCGCGCGGGAAGGCTGGTCGGGGAGGTCCCTCGCGCCGAGGCGAGCGAAGCCAGCCTCATGCATCTGATGGCCGGTGTGGATTCAGACGCATCGGCATCCGTCGCTCAATAGTGCTTTCCCTTTGCGGTCGGCTGCACACCGTGGTGGGGTACCGTCATGGCCAGCCAGCCCGCCAAACGCACTGTCGACATGCAGATCATCGCCGATTGGGTGACACCCCGGTCGCGCGTGCTGGATCTTGGCTGCGGTCGCGGCGCGCTCCTGGAGTTTCTCATCCAATCCAAACAAGTGGACGCCGTCGGGGTGGATCTCGACGTCGAGAAGGTCACCCGCTGCATTCAGCGCAAGGTCACCGTTTATCAGGGCGACATGATGGATTTCATGCGGGCGTTTCCCGATTCGCATTTCGACCGAGTCATCTGCTCACGCACGCTCGAGGTGTTGAACGCGCCGGCTGCGGTCATCGCCGAGGCCCTGCGCGTCGGGAAATCCATGACGGTCGGCTTCGTGAACCATGGCTACTGGAAAAACCGGTTCGGCTTCGCCTGGCTGGGACGCAAGCCCCGCAACGAGGTCTACACGACGCCCTGGTACGAGAGCACGCCCGCCAATCCGGCGACGATTGCGGACTTCGAGGAATTCTGCGCCGCCAAGGCGATCCGCATCGCACGCCGTTTCCACCTCCGCGGCAACTGGCAGACCCGCTGCACCCACCAACCCAATCTCCTCGCTGGATACGCCCTGTACGATCTCGCCCAGTAGGACGCGAGATTGCCCCTGTGCGCCATCGGCTTGCGAAACTGGACCATAGAGTCGACGCAGGTGCAGATCATGGTTCGAGCACCAGAACGTCAGTTCCCGTAAACCCGGCCATCCCCCGATCGAACGTGACGAGCCGCAGCCCATGCCCGCGGGCGAAGGCGGCAAGATAGGCATCGGTCCATGTCTGATGCGCTGATCGGTTGGTGCGGCTGTATTCGCGCCAACGGATCTCGAAGCCGTCGGGTTCGGGCAGAAATATGACTTCTTCCCTGCTCAACAGCCCCTCATACTCAATCCATGCACGGGCCTGCGTAAGCACATGCGGACCCATGATCGCAGGATTCGTTGTGTGGCGCAGGAATGCCAGTTGCGTAATCCGGCAGAATGCCAGGGTTTCCCTCGAATGCGCAGCCAGCCAGCGGCGCGCGACGGCGTGATGGGCATGCCCCTCAACAAAAAGCGCCAGCCAAAGATTGGCGTCGGGCAGAGTCGTCTCAGACGACATCGTCAAGCTGCTCCCTGCTTGGGCGGACGACAAAGTCACCCTTGCAGACCAGCGTGGGAAACGCTGCGGAGCGCCTGCGCCTCGACCCGCCTGCACCGCGGCCGTCCCTCAACTCGCGCTTCAGCGCGCTGATCACCACGTCCTTCAGGCTTTGGTCGCGCAAGGCGGCAACTGCCTTGGCTTCGCGGAAAAGAGGGTCAGGCAGGTCAATGGTGGTTCGCATAAAAGCACATTTATGCCTGTCCATGTTTTCGTCAAGCGCCTCGCGGTGCCGGCACATTGGGCACGCATCCTTGACGCTCGACATGCGGTGCCAGCGACCACACCTGACGTGCAAACGCCGTCACAGGGTCAAATTGCAGGTCTGACTGGAAACAGATCCGTGTGCCCGTACTCTGCGATGGATCCGCAGTCCCTTGCCGGTCCGATCAGGCGTAAACGCTGCCGACCGGGAGGTTCGACGGGCTCCAGCCGCGGCGGTAGGTCGGATACAGGAGCGCGTTGGCTTCGGGCAGGGAGGTCTTCATCGCCACCGGATCCCACGTGAACTTCTTGCCCACGAGGATGGAAAGCGTGCCAAGCGCAACCATCTCGGAGAATGGCACTGCGTACTCGAAATTTGAGCCGGCATGCGACGGATTGTTCGCCCGAATCGCCTGCGTCCATTCGAGATGCGGGTTTCCAATGGGATTCGGACGCGGGTACGTGCGGGGCGGCAGGCGTCCGCTTTCAACGAGCTCCCGGTGCTTTGCCTCAGGGATGAATCGCGGGCTGTTGCAGTAGTCATTGCCGTCGTAAACCGTGCCCTTGCTGCCGATGATGAGCTGGCCGCCCTTGGCCAGCTGGCGGCTTTCTTCCATCTCAGCCGGCTTTGCCGGCTTCCGCCCACCTTCGTACCAAGTCAGCTTGACCGGCGGCAGCGACCCACGCGCCGGGAACTGGTACTCCACCACCGCGGACTTCGGGAACGCAATGGGGCTCGGCTGCTCAATCTCCTTCAACTCAACCGATGTCGGTGCACCCAGTTTCAGACTCCAGAAGGCCGCGTCCATCAGGTGACACGCCATGTCGCCCAGGGCGCCGCAGCCATAATCCTTGAAGCCGCGCCAGTTGAAGGGATGTATCTCGCTGCTGTACGGTTTGACAGGCGCACGCCCAAGGAACTCGTCCCATTGCAGGCCGGGGGTCAGCGGCTCCTCTGCAGGCCACTCCTGGAAACCCTGCGGCCAGATCGGGCGATTGGTCCAGATGTTGACCTCTCGAACGTCACCCAGCAGCCCCGCCTCAAACCACTCGCGCACCAGTCGAATGCCCTCTCCGGCGTGGCCCTGGTTGCCCATCTGCGTGCACACGCCGCTGGCACGCGCCAATCGCAGGAGTTCACGTCCCTCAGCAACCGTTGGCGTCAGCGGCTTCTGCACATACACGTGCTTGCCGAGCATCATCGCCATGTAGGCGGGAAGGAAATGCATGTGATCGGGCGTGCTGACACAGACCGCGTCGATCTGGTCGTCCATCTCGACCAGCATCTTTCTGAAATCCGTGTACCGCCTCGCATTCGGGTACGCCTCAACAACCTTGGCCAGATTATTCTTCGTCCGCCCCTGGCACTGCCAGTCGACATCGCAGAGGGCCACAACATCCTCCAGGTCCTTGTAAACCATGATGTCGCTGAACCCCTTGCCACCGCAGCCGATCTGGGCGATGCGGATCTTCGCGCCTGGAGCGATCGCGCGGGGTTTGCGCGGCGCCCGGCTCAACGAGGCACAGCCTGGAAAGCTCAGCAGTGCCGCGGTGGCGGCGGAGAAGGCAAGGAAGTCGCGGCGGGTAAGGTAGGACGAGGACATGGGATGGAAGGTTGGGTTGAATGAGTCTCACCCGACCGGACATGCATTCGCATGACCGGTCGAATCGGGACCAGCGGCGTCAATGGGCGCGCATCCCGTAAAGAAATGGAGATCGACGCCCGTTGGCAAGATTCCGCATGTGAACCCTGAAGAATTTCCGCCGGCACCCATCTA
>JABTUS010000002.1:300000-550567 GCA_015075305.1 Opitutaceae bacterium
GAGACGGGCCAGTGGATCGGTCAATGGGAGAACCACCTGGTCACGCTTCGCACCGCCTCAACGGGATCCCTGCAATGGCGCACGCCGCTGGTGTGCGGAACACCGCTGTGCACCCGGAGGCGGGTCGAATCCTATCTCGGCCTTGATCGCGACTGGGATGCCCTCGTGGATGCGCTGCCATGGCGGAGTGACCCACACCTTGACCGCTGCCTGCGCGCATTTCCACGGTTGCGGATCCTTCGCCAGCCGCTCGGTGAAACGCTGCTGGGCTTTCTCTGCAGCGCCACCAAACAGATTGTCCAGATCAAGCAGATGATGGCGCTGCTCGCCCAGAGGCACGGCGCCGAAATTATTCCTGGAATTTTCCGCCTGCCCTCCTGGCAGGAGCTGGCTGAAGTGCCGGAGGAGGATCTGCGCTCCTGCCTGCTCGGCTTCCGGGCGCGACATATTCATCGGACTGCGACGTTCCTCGCGCAGAACCCCGGATGGCTTGAGACGACGGAAAAAGCGGAATACCCGGTCGCCAGAGAACGCCTTTGCCAGCTTCCCGGCGTTGGCGAAAAGGTCGCGGACTGCGTGCTGCTGTTCGGGGCGGGCCGCCTCGAGGCGTTTCCCGTCGACGTCTGGATCCTGCGCACGCTCGAACGACGCTACGGACTCAAGGGGTGGAAGCCGGCGCAGGCCGCTCAGTTTGGGCGCATCCATTTTGGCAAATACGCAGGTGTCGCCCAGCAGTACCTGTTCGCCTGGGAGCGCCGGCAGAAAGGCTCGAAGGCGGTATTGTAGCATTTGCCCGGATACACGATCGCCGGACGTGCCGTAAAAAGAAGGCAGCGAGGATCATCTCCTCGCTGCCGGAATGTTTTTTGCGGAGCACCCTTTGTCAGATGCCCGATGTAAAACGGTCTACTTCCAGTTCAACACCAGACGCGTGAAGTAGCTGGTATCCAGCTTCTCCAGTCCGCGGGGAGGCTGGCTCGTGTAGTCGTTCAGTATGCCGAGGCGAAGCTTCCAGGCGGGATTGGCAAGCGGCAGCTCAAGGTAGCTCTCGTGGATAAGGCGGTAGTTTCCAAAATCCTTGAAGCTCGGAACGTAAGAAACCCGGTTCACCAGGAGCGAATTGTCCATCTGGAGGCGATGATTGAGGCCGAAGTCAAGGCCGGCGTCCTTGACGTCCTCCGTCAGCTGATCGCCGTAACCTTCATACCGGAACGACACACCCGCGCGACCCGTCAGCGTCTGCTTCGCCTCCTTGATGAAATCGTAGCCAAGACCCGCTGCGGCAACATTGTACAAGTCAATGTCCTTGATGCGGTCGAAACCGCCTTCGTCGCGAACATACCATGACTTGCGACCTGAGAAGTTGTTCTGGTAGTCAACGCCTGCCTTGAACTGATCCGAGGACTTCGTGCCATCGCTTATCTGACGGTCGTAGGCGGAATAGAATTGGAGCGTGTCCTGCGCTCCGGCAAGAATCGCGCGAAAGCTGAAGGCCGTTCCAGTCTGCTCCTTGTTGCCGGTCTTGCCCGTGATGTCAGCGGCTGCCTCATAGCTCCAGGCACGCTGCAGCGCGACAATCGCCGGATCGGTGGCGCCCGGTGCCCAGGTTGCGGCGACCTTGTCGACCGTCGTGTTGATTGTTCCGTCCTTGCCGGAAATCTGCACACCACCGTCAGCGGTTGGCGTCAGCTTGCCTTCCAGCACCGTGCCTGCGGTTAGGCGAACATTCAACGGCTCATCCGTCGAAACGGAGGCAACCTGCGCCTGCTTGACCTTGACCGTGCCCGCGTAGGCCGTGTCCAGTGTGATTTCCGTGCCATCGATCTTGACGACCTTGCCAAGAAGGCGCGCGCCGCTTTTCGTTTCCACAACATCGGCATGCAATGCCGGTGCGAACAGCGCAGCGACGCCGAAACCCACGCTGAGTGCGTATGATAAACAAGTTAGCTTGGTTCTATTCATGGAGAAAGTAGACGTTGAAGTGGCAAACTATTGCAGTCAAATACCGTTTGGATTGCCGCGGATTTTGCCAAAGAGTAGGAGCCGGTCGATGGTGACTGACCTGCGAGCTCGACAAGGGTTTCCCGCATTCGTTGCGTCTTTGCTGTCAAAATTATCAAGTGAAACTATCGGCGACCTCGGAAGCCTCCCTCGAATCAATGTCCATAGACTTCCGCAACATCTTGAATATGGGCGACCTGTAGGATGCGTTTAACATCAGCCACGGGAGCCCTGGCATCATGCGAAATTCAGCCACCTACTCACCTCTATTAATCGCCAATCGCTGGAAGGACTACGCCGTTCTGGATGCCGGTTACGGGATGAAGCAGGAGAAGTGGGGGAATTACACGCTCGTCCGTCCCGATCCGCAGGTGATCTGGCCGCAGCACGGACAATCCAGGGAGGCAAAATGGGAGCAATGGGACGGCTTTTATCATCGCAGCGACAAGGGGGGTGGGCGCTGGGAGTTTCGTCGTCAGCTTCCCGAAGATTGGACGATCGAATACGACCCGCTGGGCCTCAAATTCAGGATCCATCCCACATCCTTCAAACACACCGGCCTCTTCCCCGAACAGGCGGTGAACTGGGATTGGTTCTCATCGCGGATCAAGGCGGCCAGGGCCGCCGGGCGCGAGGTGTCCGTCCTCAACCTTTTTGGCTACACGGGTGCAGCCACGGCCGCCGCTGCCGCCGCAGGAGCAAGCGTCTGCCACGTGGATGCCGCGGATGGCATGGTGAAGTGGGCCCGCGAAAACGCCACCCTCAGCGGCCTCGCAAACGCACCCATCCGCTACATTGTTGACGATTGCCTCAAGTTCGTCCGTCGCGAACAGAAGCGCGGCAGGCTTTACGATGCCATCATCATGGATCCCCCAACGTACGGTCGTGGAGCCGGCGGCGAAATGTGGCGGCTCGAGGACAGCCTCTGGGAATTGCTGAGCGAATGCCGCGCCGTTTTGCAGCCAAAACCGCTGTTCTTGCTGATCAACGCGTACACCGCCCGCCTGTCTCCAACCGTGGTCCTCAATCTCCTCGCCGAACTCATGCAGGGCCGCGGTGGATCGCTCACAGGGGGCGAAGTGGGACTGCCCATACAAAAGGACGGCAAGGTGCTGCCCTGCGGAATTTATGGACGCTGGGAGGCAGACGCATAGAATCTCCGCGCCGCTTGCCTCGATATCATGTCCTACTCCGAACGCTATTTCAACGAGGTGATGCAACGCCTCGACGTCGCCAGGAAATCCAATGCAGCGGCCATCAGGCAAATCGCGCCAGCGATCGGCCAATCAATCGCGGCCGGCGGCGTGCTTCATGTCTTCGGAAGCGGACACAGCGAAGTCATCGCCCGTGAAATCATCGGACGCGCCGGAGGGCTGGCCTGCGTCAGCGGCATTCTCGATCCCACCGGCGGCTTCATCGAAAACCTGGTGGGCTATGGATCGTCGCTGATCGCACGCCACGACCGCCAGTACCAGCTGCTGCCGGGCGAAACGATCATTGTCATTTCCAACTCGGGAAAAAACGTGTCGCCGATCGAGGTCGCCCTCTACGCGAAGGAAAAGAAACTCAATGTCGTGGGCCTGCTCTCGCTTGCCATGTCCCGGGCCGCAGCCACCGTTCATCCGGGAGGACGGCGCCTGCACGAGATCGCAGACCACATTCTTGACAATGGCGGAGTGCCGGGAGACACGCTCATTGACGTTCGTCCGCGGCAATTCACCGGAACTGCATCGGATTCGGTGTCCAGCCCGGAGCCGCTTCTGTCAGGTCCCACGTCCACCGTGATCGGCGCCATGCTGCTCAATCTCCTCATGCTCGAAGTCATAGAGTGGTTGCAGAAGAACGGCCACACGCCTCCTCTGCTGCGGAGCCAGAATCTGCCGGGCGCGATCGAATACAACCGCACGGTCGGCAAGCCCTACCAGCACCGCCTCAGCCGTCAGCTCGCCTGATTCCGCGCGGCTACTCCTCAGCCACGAGCGTGACCAGGACAAATCCGGGTCGGAGTCCAAGGTACCCCTGGCGGTATTTTCCCTTCAAGCGGTGCCTCACTTCCTCGGCATAGTCCGCCGAGACAAAAATCAAGGACCCGTCGCAATTCTCCGGAATTGTCGTCCAATACCCAACCTCGGGGCGCCGGCGGAGGTACCAGGGAAGCGGCCAGTATTCCTCGCTGATGACCTTGACCGCTCCCGGCGGCGCGCGCTCCGCAAGCGCCGGCACCTTCTTCACGTCGGGTCCGCTGTGAACATAGGCGAGCGGATTGCGCTCGTCCGCCGGATATCGGAAAACGGCTCGAAACGTCTGCCGCCCCAGCAGTCCAAGACACACGAGAAAAACCAGTGCTCCCGGCACCCGAGCAGGCCGCCACGCCATGACGCCGGCCAGCAGCCAGGCCGCAAGCATCGCCATCGGCGGAATGAAGTGAATGACAATCCACGGCGTCTTGTACGGTGTCACCGAAAGTATCGCCGCAATGATCACCAGGTAAACGGCTGCTCCGCGCGCGAAGCGGTTCGCAGAGAAGAGCGCCGCCACGCCACCGGTCACCGCAAGTCCAAGGAAAAGCGTTTGATCCCAAACCTGGCCACCGCGCCGCTGCCACCAAAAAAGGTCAGCATAGTACCACCACGGCTTGTCATGTCCCGCGCGCTCCGAGGCAACGCGCGTCATCATTTCCGAATAGGTCGCAAGAGCATCCTTCAGCCCCGCGGCATGCGTGAAGAAGGAGGAATAGAAACACACGAACACCACTGCAAACGCCCCGGCTCCCCAAGCCAGCAGCGCCGCCGAGCGTGGCCCTGGCCTGCCTTCATCATCCGATCCACCCGCACCGCGTTTCCGCACCAAAAGCCAGGCCACGACCGCGGCAAACACGAAGAAAGGCGCACTCGCCTTGGTCGCCTGCATGAGACCGAGAAACGCCCCGGTGGCCACCGCCCATCCCGCCGCGCGCACGCGCACTGTCCGGCAGGCGCAGATCCACGCCGCGAGACTGAACGTGACGAGCAGCGTTTCCTGAATGAAATACCGGCTGTAATACACCGACGCCGGAGCCATGGCCACCATGGCCGCCGCCATCACCGCCGCCCATTTCCCCAGAGGCGACGCAACCGCAGCCAGCAGCATCACCCCGGCAATTCCAAACAGCGCCGGAGTGACACGGACCGTCGTCTCGGTCAAAGCCGCCAGCGTCGTTTCTCCAGTCACCCAGGCCGGAATCAGCGCCGCATAGTACAGCGTGGGGCCATGATGATCGTGTGGATCGAAACGATACTCCCCCGTCTCAAGCAGCCGCCCCAGCTTCACGGCCTGGTTCGCCTCATCGGCATGCATCGGCCGCGCATCGAGGTCGACGAGCCGCAGCCATGCCGCAATCACAACGACCGCAGCCATCGCGACCCATGCCATGCACGATCGTGTCGAAAAGGCCCCGGCGCTCATCTTGCAGTGAGCAGGATCCGCAATGAAAAACGCGTCGAGCGCAAATGTGCCCGACGCGTCGGTGCGTCCCTCCAGTCGTTTCCGGAGGAGCCGGCTATTTCAGAGGCAGATTCCTCAGGTATTCGATGCTCTTCGGCACATTGCTGAGCGGCGCCAGCGTCTCGTCCTCAATGAAGAAATGCTTGATGCCGAGATTGACCGCCACACCAAGAAGCTTTGGCCAGTCAATTTCCCCCTGGCCCACCGCCACATTGTCGGTCGGCGGCGCCTTGCCGAGTATCTTGCCGCGCTGCGCTCCCCTGCGCATGTCCTTGACGTGCAGCGCCACCCAGCGGGTCGGATATTTCTTCAGCAGGCTGACGGGATCCACACCGGAATGATAGACCCAGAAGACATCCATCTCGAAAAACACGAGCTTCGGATCAGTCGCGTTGATGAGCACGTCAAACACCCAGTCAGCCCCCGGCGTCTCTGATTTGCGGAACTCAAACCCATGCGGATGATAGCCGAACTTGAGCCCCGCTTTCTTGAACGCCGCGCCCCAGGCATTGAACTTCTCCGCGGCTAGGCGGGCAGCCGCATCATCAAAATCGTCCTTATGCGGAATCGACGGCACAATCCCGTAGGTCACGCCCAGCTCTTTCAGATCGCGAATCGTGCCATCGAGGTCCTTCTCAAGCAGCGGCATACCCACATGAGCAGCCACGGGCTTGAGTCCGCGTTCATCGAGCAGTTTCTTGTAATCCGCGGCGGAAAGGCCGACTGTACCCGCCAGTTCCACCTCCTTCAGTCCCCACGACTTCACCAGATCGAGCGGCGGTATCGCGCCCTCCTTTGCTGTCATGGCACGCAGGCTGTAGAGCTGAATTCCGACATTGTCCCTGACCACCTTCGCCGTGTTGGCGGAAAAGGCGGCCGATGTTAAAATGACAGAGGACACAAGAGTGGAGGTCAGGATTCGGAGTAACATGGTAAGGCGACTATCCTGCGACCAGCCGCGGCGGGCAAGCCCCGAGTCGCGCCAGGATTGCAAGCCCGGCGCTTGCGTCCGCTCCCAAGGCGTTCACGGCTTGCCTCGCCTCCGCAGGGCGTGCATGCCGTTTGAATGGCAAGTTCCCTTCCCACACAGCTCGCAAACGTCACCGCCCACACCAAGGCCAACATCTATTTCGACGGCAGGGTCGTCAGCCACACCCTCATCCTTGCCGACGGAGCAAAGAAGACGTTGGGGCTCATTTATCCCGGTTCCTATCACTTCGGAACCGGCGCTCCGGAGCGCATGGAGATTGTCGCCGGCAAATGCCGCGTGACCCTCGATGGACAGAAGGCCGAAACAGAGCATGCCGCGGGTGCCACCTTCCTGGTTCCTGGAAAGAGCGGATTCGCCATAAGCGTGGACAGCGGCATCTGCGAATACATCTGCTCGTTCCTCTGATTTTCCGTCGACAGCGGAACTGCTATTACAGGCAGAATCAGCCGCGAAACCAAGGCCGGCTCAGGCGATCGCATGGCCGGAAAGGCAATTTCCCTCACCTGACAATCACGATCCTTCCAGCAGACTTCGATTGGCGCCACTGATCATGCCATCATGAGTGGGCAGCGTATTTCGAGAGAAGCGCAGCCAGCCTGCGCCGCAGTTCCGCAGCATCATAGTCCGGCTGGGCTGTCACCGTGAGGAACGCCAGTCCATTTCTGGCAAAGGCGTTCTCGACAAAGTAGCCCTGCTTTGCCGGTCCCTCCCCGCGTCGGGAATCCTCCCGAAACGCGATTCCGGCCAGTGGGGAGAAGTTCTCCGCCCGCACAAGGAGGAAATCCACACTCTGAGCGCGCAGTCGATCCGCCGATTCCCGCCGTCGCGTGGCATCCAGCCCCCGCCGAGGAGCGAAGATGTCCGCAAGCCTGACCTTCACCAGCACACCCACACCTGCAGGAAGCTGCGCTGCAAGGATTCCAAGGAAATGCCGCTCCGCGGGCGACAGCACCGAACCAAACAGTTCGCAGTCGGCCGAGGATCCCTTCTCTCCCGAATCCGGGGTCGAACGCACCTTCATCAGTGCGAGAAAAAAAGTGGCGGCACCCACTGCGACAATGATGAGAATGAGAACCTTCATGCGAGGGGGTCCCATTGAGCAGATCCAGCCGGCAAATATCGAGCCTGCGGAAAGTCCGATGAGGACTCCGCACTTGTTCAATCTGCAGGTCCCAAATCACTTCGCGCAGCACTTCGCCACGCTTCCGGCCCGCAAATCTGCGCCTACCAGCGGACTGTCACTCAGGAGCCTGCCTCGCTCACCAGCAGGGTCGCATCCTTGCTCATTTCGCCAACCATCGACCGTCGTGTAGCCAACTGGCGCTTGCGCGATTCAATTTGCGCCTTCAGCACATCGAAACTGGGTCGCGCGGTGCGTCCATCGGGAAGGATTCGAACAACACCCAGTTCCAGCGCGCGACGAAAGAGCATGTCCCTCGTCTGCACTCCCAGTTTTCGCATCAAGCGCTTGCGGTGCGAGTGCACACTCGAAGGTTCGATGCCCAGCCGCTCGCTCGCGATC
The DNA here is from genome assembly GCA_015075305.1 of Opitutaceae bacterium. Lineage (NCBI taxonomy): Bacteria > Pseudomonadati > Verrucomicrobiota > Opitutia > Opitutales > Opitutaceae > Opitutaceae bacterium. The sequence continues at coordinate 307,998 of JABTUS010000002.1, forward strand.
TTGTCGTCACACCCATCTCCAATAACCGACAGGACCATGCGCTCCGTATCGGTCATCTGCGAGTAAAGGAGGTGGAGCGCTCCATCGCTGCTCAGGAGCAGTTCGTGAAACGTCGGACTCAGGTAGCGGCGACCCTGCGCCATGTGGGCGATCGCCAGGGCAAACCGTTCAGGTGCATCATGAACCGTGTCGAAAACCGAGATTCTTCGGAATTCACGGAGGAGCGCGAGCATCTGCGCGTCCTTTCGCAATGTGACCAGCAACAACCCACGCACCGCCGACGACTGGGCCATCGTGTAGATCAACGGCAAACCATCACCGTCATCGAAACTGAGCCCGGCAATCACAAGATCATAGGCATGTCGCGTCAGGCAATCGCGCGCCGCCCCTGAGGAAAAAACCGTCTCCGTCCGCGCACCCGGATAGAACTCGAGCACCGCATCCGCAAGAAACCGCGCGTAGAGGCAATCCCACTTGATGATCAATACGCGTTCCATGCGCATCAGTTGTTGCCATTATATGGCAACAATCCAGCTATTTCTATGGCACTTTCTGATTCTCCCGCCCCAATTCAGGGCACCTCATGCCTGTAGGCAAATGCGGGGAGGGATACCAAGGACTGTGAGCGACTGAGCGAACATCATGGATTTCTGGCGGATAAGAAGTCGATAGAGGAGGGAAAGGACGCCGATGGCGGGAAGCGCCATCGGCGGCGTGGATGGATCAGGAGGGATTCTTCTGGGCGGCGGTCCTTCCGCGCGGTAGGATTTTCCTTCGATGACAACGGTGTGAGCGTGGTGGAGGAGGCGATCGAGGATGGCGGAGGTGATGCCGGCGTCGTTGTTGAAGATCGTGGGCCAGCTCTTGTAGGCCTTGTTGGTGGTGACGATGATCGAGCCTCGCTCGTAGCGCTGGCTGATGATTTGGAAGAGGAGGTCGGCGCCAGCCTTGTCGAGGGAAGATAGCCGACCTCGTCGAGAACGAGCAGTTTTGGTGCGACGTACTTCTTGAGTTCAAGGGCAAGCCTGTGCGCCGCACGGGCTGCGAGCAGCGAGTTGATGGCGTCGACGGCCGTGGTGAAGAGCACGGCATGTCCTGCCCGGCAGGCTGCGTAACCGAGTGCGGAAGCCAGGTGTGTCTTTCCCAGGCCGACGCCGCCGCAGAAGACCGCGTTGGTGTGTTCCTCGATGAAGCGCAGTTCGAAAAGATGGCGCACCTGCGCCTCGTTGATCTGCCGGGGCCAGTCCCACTGGAACTGATCGAGGTTTTCTTCACGGGGAAACGAGCTGCCTTGATCCGGCGAAGGAGTGCGTGCTGCTGGCGATCGTGCGCCTCGGCCTCGACGATTCTGCGCAGGAACTGGGCATGGGACCAGCGCTGCTTTGCGGCGTCGGCGGTCAGCTCCTCGTGATGACGGCTCAGGTGGGAGAGCTTCAGATACGGAAGCTGGGATTCAAAGGTCATGGCGTTGCTCATGGGTGTAGGGGTCAGATCGGGTGCGGGCAGTTCCAGTTCGAGCGCTCCGGGAGCGCGGGTCAGATGCAAGGGGCCGGGCTCGGGCAGTCGCCGTGCGCGCTGTTCGAGGAGATTCACGATGTAGTCGCTGGAGTAGGCTCCGAGTTGGTGGGCGCTCTCGATGGCGTGCGCGAGGGCTTCGGCGCCGTAGGCGGGATCAGTTCGACGATGCGATGAAGGTGATGGCCGGCATTCATGCGCCGCTCCACAAGCGCACGATGATACGGTCCGGCTGCGGGAGTCAGTTCGAGGAATCGAATCAGCAGCCGCTGCCGGGCGCCGGATTTCCTCTGTGCCTCCAGTTGCGCGCATGATCGGGTTCTCGGCGTCCAGCCTCCGGCCGAAACGGCGGACATGCTCCGCGACCAGGCTCGTGCCGGCGTACAGCCGCACCAGTTCGCTGGAAAGCTGCGCGGTCAGCAGCTCCCGCATGTCTTGGAGGAACCGAGTAGCGGTTGGTGTCGATCGTGACGCGGAAGCGCCAGGAGGCGCGCACGGTGCGTGTCTGGACCGCGGCGTAGGGCTGGGGCTGAGCGCAAGCAGGTGCACGCGCTCCTCCGCCAGCCGGTCGAGCGGGCGGACCTTCGTTTCACCGTGCTCGCGCACGTTGGCCACCGTGTCGAGCCACAGCTTCACGGCCGGATTGAGTTCGGCAAACCGTGTGATCGCGCGGCCCGAAAGGAAACTCTTCTTCACATACGCGACGGCGCTCTCGACGATGCCCTTGGACTGCGGATGACCCGGCCCGCAGGCCTTGATCCGAAAGCCGTGGTGCCGGGCAAAATCGAGGTACTGCGGGTTGTACACCGGCTCGGTCCCGGGCGCGTGCGAAAGAACGGCCGTCTTGCAGTTGTCGACCATCACCTCCTGCGGCACGCCACCGAGCAGTTCGAACGCGCGCTGGTGGGCGCCGAGGAACCACTCCTGTCCCGCGTCACGGAGTTTCCTGAAGACGGGAGTGGATTTGGTCAGGGTGGGAGCGACAGTGGTCTGAAGGATCGGGTTTGGAGCGTGGCGGGGGTTGGGGTGAAGAGAGTGGCGTAAGAGGGAGAGGAGGGATTAAGAGGTTGGGGAATGCAGCGGATCCACCCCACGGCGCTGAGTCCTGAGCAATACATCGAGACGGAGGCCCATCGGCAGGTGCGTGGTGAAGGATTGTGTCCGCGGTGTGGAAAGGGTCGGTTGCAACGGCATGGATTTTACAGTCGTGGCGTGACAGGGGTGGCGGGGCAGGAGCTGCGGGTGCTGGTGGCACGATTCATCTGCGCAGCGTGCAGGGGTACGGTGAGCTACCTGCCGGGATTCGCGTTGTCGTACCGGCTGGTGCAGGTTTCGACGTTTGAAGCGTTTCTCGAGGGGGAGTTCTGGCGAAGGGAAGTGCAGCGGTGGCTGTCGGTGCTGGAGGACTATCGTCGGCGGATGCTTGGCTACGCGACGGAGCTTTGGCGGCGGGTGGGATGCGGCTTGGGCCGTGCACCTCCGGCGAGCAGCAGGGCGATGTGGCCCTGGCTGAAAGCGGCGTGCGGTGGATTGACCTCCGCCGCACGCCGACTGGTGGCCGAGTTCAGGACAACCCTGTTTCGGCAGTACCAGTGCCATCAGCCAGCGGGGGTGTGGTGAACACCACGGTTGGCCCGGAGAGACCGGGTTCGAACGTGAAGGGAGTAGCAGCCCACACAACGAAAATATCGCGATCGTGAACCGGAGCGGTGAAACGCTTTCGGGGTATGAAAATCACTCCTTCGGAAGAGGAATCACGGGAAGCGAGGGCGCTGGCGCGCTTCGCCGCCGTTCAGGCGGTGATGCAGGCGGTCCGGAACGGACTGCCGTTGATGCAGGCGGCGCAACAGGCCGCGCAGCAGGCCTGGGACGGGCGGCTGTATTCGGCCGCGACGATCGAGGACTGGTACTACGACTACAGGCACGGCCAGTTTGCCGCGCTGCACAGTCAAAGGCGTTGTGACCGGGGAAAATCGAAGGCGATGGATTCGGCCGCGGTGGAGGCGTTGTGCAGACTGAGGCGGGAGCATCCGGGCCTGACACTCAAAGCCCTGGCGGAGGAGTTGGTGCGGCAGGGGATCCTGGAGCGCGGCAGTGTGAGCGAAAGCACGCTGCGGAGGCGGCTGGTGGAGGCGGGATTGGACCGGCGCAGCGTGCGGGCCGGTTCGGGTCTTAGCGGGGGGCCGACGAAGGCCTTCGAACTGCCGCTGCCGAATCTATTGTGGATGGCCGACTGCATGCACGGGCCGACGCTGAGGACCGGGGGGAATGCAGGGGCGCAGCGCACGTATTTGTTCGCGCTGCTCGACGACTGCTCGCGGCTGTGCGTGCACGGGCAGTTTTACGAGCACGAACGCCTGGAGGGTTTCCGGATGCGCTGCGGCGGGCGCTCCAGACCCGCAGGCTGCCGGAGAAACTCTACACGGACAATGGAGCGGCGTTCCGCAGCCAGCATCTGGCGGTCGTGTGTGGAACCTCGGCATCCGCCTGATCCACGCGAAGCCGTACCACAGCTGGTCGAAGGGCAAGATCGAGCGGTTCTTTTCCACGGTGCAGACCCAGTTCCTCCCGCCGCTGGTGTTCACGCCGGTGCACTCCATCGACGAATTGAACCGGCGGTTCTGGCAGTGGCTGGAGAGCGGGTACCATCAACACGTGCACTCGGCCCTGGCCGGCGAGGCACCGGCGCAGCGCTTCGCACGGCTGGGCACGGCGTTGAGGCTGCTGGATGCGAACGCGCCACTCGACCGCTTGTTCTTCATGCGGGTGGAGCGGCGGGTGCGCAAGGATGCGACCTTCTCGCTGGAAGCGGGCCTTTGGGAGGTGGCGGCGCATCTGCGCGGGCAGCTCATCACGGTGCGTTTCGATCCGGTGAGCCTGGCCCGGGTGGAGGTCTGGCTGGGCGAGCGGTTCATCGGGCTGGCGGTGCGCTGTGACAAGCACCGCAACGCGAAAATCCCCTTCGTGACCAACGACTATGAGCGCGAAACCCACTGAAGCCCCGGCGCTGGACCTGGCGCTCAAGACGCTGTGGGGTGCCAGCCGATGGCCGGGGATGGCCGACGGCGGGGTGGTCCTTGCCCACCCCGCCTGGCAGGAGGCGTACCGACGACTCGACCAACTGGCCGTTGTGCGCGCCAGCGGTGTCCTTCACGGGCCCAATGGCGTGGGGAAAAGCACCCTGTTGCACCGCTGGAGCGAACGGTTGAGCCCCGCAGTATCGCTTCGGTGCGGATGACGCAGCGGGCGACTCGCGGCCAGCACGACTCCGCCATCTGCTGGCGCGTCACACCGGTGAAACTCGGTGGCCGGGAGCGAAGTACCGCAAGGCGACAACGTCGGCCTGCTGAGCGAACTGTGGCAGGTGGGGCTCCGGTGCGGCCGGTGCTCGTCATCGAGGAGGCGCAGGATCTGTCCGTGGCCGCACTGGAGGAACTGCGCCTGCTCACCTGCGCCCGCGCACCTCGACGCGGTCCCGCCGTTCTCCCTGATCCTCTGCGGGACGAGGATCTGCTCGGTCGCCTGGAACTGAATGTGAACCGCGCCCTGGTGTCGCGGCTGGGCTTCTGCCTTCATCTGGCCCCCTGGCCCGCGGAGAGTTTTTCCGAGTACCTGCACGAGCGCCTGGCCGAGGTCGGCATCCACTCCAGCCCCTTTGAGCCGGCCGCCGAAACCCTGCTGCTGCAATCGGGACAGGGGCTGCCGCGCACGCTCAACGCCCTTTTGCAGCGCGCCATGGAGCAGGCAGCCCTGGCGAACCGGCGCGTTGTCACCACCGCGGATGTCCAGTTCGCCCTCGATGCGCTGCCGTGGCTGGCGCGAATCCGTCCGTCGTGAGGCACCATGCAACCGGCCGACCCCACGTCCGTCGTGCCTGCCCTGCTCGAGGAAATCCGCCGCCGCTTCTATGCCCAAGCCGAAGCGCGCACCTTCCATCGCGACCGGCGCATGCTGCTTTACGCGCTGAGCTGGCCGGCGACCTGGCTGGAGCACCGCGCGCTCACGTGTGCCTCGGCCCGCTACACCACGCTGATCACCGACCGCCTCGACGACATCGCCGCGCACGGTGATCCCGCCCGTTACGGCCCATACTTTCCGGCGTATCTGCTCAAATGCGTCCAGGATTGGTTCCAGCATCACGGCGACGAACTCGACGCTGAACTCAAACACATCCGAAACGCCCTCGATCAAATCCTCGCCTCACCCTCGCTCGCCCTGACGGTCCGGCGGGACGCCCACCACCTCGCATTGCTCGCGGCCGCTCATCGGCTGCTCCACACCCAGCGCAGCCAACGCCAGCCCGCCGCCGACCGCCAGCTGTCGCTGTTTTGATCTCCGCCGCGATCAACGTGGCGTCACACCGCGTCGCTTTTCCATCACGTCACGCTCCACCCGGAGCACCCGCAAACAGCTCTACTCCCGTGCCGCATTTATCACGAAAAAACGTTCCTGAAACACCGTGACGCGGAACACCACTCCTGACCTTGACCCAGTGTAAACTCGACGTGCAGCCACCGGCTGTAACCGAGCACCAGCACAAAGAAACTCAATGCGCGCACGGTGCCGTCCACCTCGACCGCGCCAGAAGCTGCCCCAGTCGACCTGGGCGCACTGGCCGGGCGCAAACTTCAGCGTCAGGAACGCCTCCGTGCGGGGTGGACGTATCCGGCGAATGTACTCCTTCACGATCGAGTAGCTGCCCTCGTAGCCCTGCTCTTGAGCCTGCACCAAACCTGCATCGCGCTCAGCGGATGCGCCTCGATCAGCCGTGCGATCGCCGCGCGGGTACGGATCGAGCTTGGGCAGCGGGGTCTTTGCGCGCCGCGACTGCGCTCGTACTTTCCGCGCTTGAGATTTGCCGTCCTGACAGTCTGCCAATGCAGCCCGAGTGCGGCCGCAATCTGCGTCATGTTCATTCCGGACGCCGCCGCGGCCTTGATCTGGCAGTAGTGTTCGTAGCCGATCACGACGCCACCTCCAATCCGAGCACCTGATACAACGGTGCCTCGTAGAGCGATCACACCTGCATCGATGAGCTGGCGGCGCTTCACCGATCGACTCCTCACCCAGGGAAAGCAGGCGCGCGAGTGTGCGGTCGGCGTAGTAGCTCAGCCCGTGTTCGTCACCGACGGTGACGAGCACAAAATGCAGCGCCCACGCTGGTGCCGTTGCCTTCATCAGGTAGTTTCCGCGGACCAGTCGATGGTCCACCCAGCTAAACTGGTGAGGCACGCGCCGCACCCGGTTGATTGCAATCAAGTGTTTTTCCATAGGCGGGCCGCGGGATGTCCTTGCCCAATACGGCCCGGCCCCCGAGTGCAGCCGGCGCGTCATTTGTGCGATGTCGTCTTGTAAGACACTTCCGGTGAGATGCGCGATAAGCCCCACCATCACAGGGGTTTGCCTCGCCATGATGTCTTGTAAGACAAGTTCCTCGTCTTGTGGCGCAATACGCGTTCGCAGCAGGTTGTGAATCCAGGCGGTCTTGCAAGACAACTTTCGCGCCTGCGCCGCCGCTTCCAATACCCCGGATGCGCCGCCTGCCACGCCCGCGCTCGCGCCGCATTCTCCGGTCCGCAAAAGTAGTCCGCGTTCTGCCGACGACTCAGCCATCGACGCTGACTGTCGGCCTTGCGCGCCCTGCGACACGGCACCTTGCAGCAGTACCGCTGGCGCGCGATTGCGCACATCCGGAACGAAGAACTCCCGCAATGGCGGCACTTGCACGATCCCTTCGCATGCATCGCCGACCAGTTTCACCACCTTCACCCCGCTCGACGATCCCACCCTCACTCACTATCCACCACCCATCCAGCAGGAAGAAAAACCACCCATTCGAAGAACCTCCACCCGCCTCCACCAAGCAAGAAAATCGCCCCAAGAAGACGTGGATTCCTACCCGCCACAAAACCATGACTTCTCTCTCGCCGCTGACACGATACAGGGCACGCCATTCTGATAACACGCCTCGATCGCATGCTTCATCGTCACGCCATACGTGTACGATCGCACGCCGATGTCCTGGAGATCGATCACCAGCGCATCCAATCCCTGGAGCTGGGCCTGGGTCGGACGCCGATTCTGCCCATAAAGCGAATAGACCGGAAGCTTCGTACCCGCATCGGCAGCGTCGCCGAACTCGGCACTCGCCAGTTCCGTGCCATGAAGCCCGTGCTCCGGAGCAAATAATGCGACGAGTTGGACGCCACGGGCTCGGCGAAGAACATCGATGGTCGTTTCGCCGCGCCGATTGACCCCCGCAGCGTGTGTCAACAAGCCGATTCGTTTTCCCTTCACTGGCGCAAAGTCCTCCGCTTCCAGCACATCCACGCCGAGCATCACGGGAAATGTCAGATCGACCCGCATGGCCGATGCTGCGGAAGGCATCTCAAGATTGCGCGCGCCGGCGGGCTCAGCGACGACTGGATTTCTCCGGCAACCGACGGCCCATGGAAACACGACCAACAGCAAGCAGACCCAGTACAGCAGCATCGCCCTGAAACCGCATGCCTTGATGAATGAATCTCGCAATCCGTTGCTGCCAGATAGGTTACACATTCGTAATGCAGTCCGACATTAGAAGTGAATCATAAGTTACTTGGACATAGTATTTTACGCGCCCTGCTTAGGATTCCATGCGTGCGTGTTCTGTCGCGAAAACTTACAGAACACAACCCACGTGGACCGTGGGAAATTTACTGATCGTTTTGTAGGTGTTTTTCTACCATTTGCCACATAGGTGTTTATATAAGCGTAAAAAAAATATTCAAAAATTCTAGGCCCGTGGCTCGCGTTGCGCTCAAAAGAGAGCCTTCCAGCATGAATCTGTCTTCACGCGGCGCGGTCGCACTTGTCCTGATCCTCTGCTTGCGCGGAATCAATCTTTTCGCCGGTCCGATGCAAGGACCTGCGATCAAGTACAGCATTTACGATCGTGACCCGGACACGGGCAACGGGCCGATCAAGTTCCTTTCAGCGGGCGAAAAGTACGCCTCTGATTTTAACCTCTTGGAAAAGGGCTTCGATCCCTTGACGATGAAAATCACGGCGGCCCGCGTCACGTTTGCATTCGCCGATGACAATGGGGATCAGGGCAAGGAATATGCCAGCGTCTGGCTCGGCGCAAGCCTCTGGATGAATAACACTGAAGTTGATGGAAATCATAATAATGCCCCAGCCAACTACGATTACTACTATGAGGAATGGAACATCTCCAATTCCGCGGATCTGGCTTTCCTTACTTCACTCAACTCAGGTATCCTCTACTACAGTGTTGAGAGCACGAACCCCAGCGGCAGAACAGCCGGCGACTTCTACCTCAAGATTGCGCAGCTCGAAATCAACACCGAGTGCATCGTGAAGGCAGCGGAAGGCGGATCCACCGCCCTGCTCATGTTCGCCTCGATTCTGGGAATGGGTTGGCTTCAAAAGCGGCTCCGGCGGGGCACAATCCCCATCTGACGAAACGGAATTTGGTTTCTACTCAGCCGGGTGCGCCTGACACCCGGCTTTTTTGCGTCAATCTTGAATCCCCCTCCGTTGGAGATGACATGCTTTGTCATGCCCAGGGCACGCCCACAGCTCCTCAGCGCCGGCATGCGCCCCTGCCAGTGCCTTCACTCCATGCATTCCGTGCAATCTGTGGTTCTCCGTTCTCCGCGATCCGACTTCCGTGGTCAGCCGCGGGTGCCGAGCAGTCGGAGCCGAAGTCCGTGACGTTCGTAGGCTAGAAAATCCCCATCGAGTGTGACGAAATCCAGGCCTCCCGAAATGGCGAAAGCGGCGAGGTAGGCGTCCATCCAGACCTTCGGCGAGGCGGTGTCGCGGACCGCAAACCGGCTCCAAAGGTCAGCAAGGCCGTCCGGTTCACCGGCGAAGCTCACTTGGGGAAGATCAAGAAGTTCCTCCCATTTCTGCCAGGCCGCGGCGTTTGAAATCAGCTTGGCGCCGTAGGCAGATTGCAGAGTCAGGGAGGAAAGCTGACGGAGAAACGACTGCTGGGTGGCGCGGCAAAAAACAACGGGGGCTCCGTTGTCTGCCGATTCGAAGGCAGCCTTCGCCACCCCATGATGCGGGTGGCTCCCAAAAGCCAGTGCGATCCAGACGGATGAATCAAAGAGTGAGGCCGGCACGTTTCAGGTCCTCGTCCCCAATGATTTTCTGCTCCAAAGCAATCAACTCTTGAGTCGTCAGCCTGGCTGCCGGGGCACCGGGTTCGCATTCGAAAAGAGGCAGCTTCACGCTCCTTTTCCCCAATTGCGCTGAAGTCTTTTCTTCCGTTGCCAAACCGCGACGCAACGCCGCAGCAGCCACATCCTTCAATTTTCGACGCTCATGCACGCTGCGAAGCTTCAATTCGTGAACGAGAGCATCAGGCAGATCGAAAGTCGTCTTCACAGAGCCAGCAAACCAGCAAACCATCTTGCCGTCAAGCTGGCTGAAACTGATACGATTTTCACCTCTTGCGAATCTCCATGCAATATGAATTCAGCAAAAACCACTGATTATCATGAGGATAAGCCACCCCTTAAAGATGCCTCCACCGGAAACCGGACGGCCGGTGGCAAATGGGCACCGGTAAATATCCAGTCCGATTGAACCCGAGCAGCCCCGATCCGTGAGCACTGCTCTGCTCAGGGACAGCTTATATCACGGCTCCCAAGGCACGCGTAGCATTCGCTCATGTCCGGGGCGTACCCGGCTGGCAGAAACAGGAGGATGTGATGGTGGTATCCGCCCTCGACCAGGCCGCTTGGAACTTCGCCCTGATCGCCTGGGCGTCATCGAACTTTCGCTGCAGGATGAGGGATTCGCTCAGCCCAAAGAGAGACCAGCCATTGTTGGGCAGGCGGGCCAGGTCTTCACGATACACTCCTGCCGCTTCGGCATACCGTTCATGGGCCATCAAGGCGGCCCCCAGTGAATGCCGGACGGGAATGAGCCAGCCCGGCGGCTCATCGTACTTGAGTTTGTCCTCCTCGGCTATGGCAGCGCGAAGCTGGGCGAAGCCCTCCTCGGTTCGCTTTTTGCCAATCAGGATTTCGCCTTCGAGCATCGGGGTGACGATGGCCAGAACCGCCTGACAGGTGTTGTTGCCCGCGGCGATCTGTTCGGCCGGGACAGCCCTGGCCGCCTCGAGATAGAGCGACTGTTCCTTGCGCGCGGAGGCGACATCGCCCTTGGCGGCGAACGCGATTCCACGCGCGGCGTGCTGAAAAGCATGGGTGAATTTCTGCGAGGCGGGGTGATCGGGCTCGGCGAGCACGTCGTCCCACAATCCGAAACGGACCATGACCTCGAGCGGCATCGCCAGCCCGGCCTCCGCCACGACTTCGAAATCGCGCAGGAAATCCGCAGGGAGATCGCGGACCATCTCGCGGATGTGCCTGAGAGCGAGCTTCCGCTGTCCGGACATCATGGCCGCATAGGCCAGCATGTGCTGATTGTGCGCCACATACATGGGCAGTAGCCCGGTCGCCGGTCCCACGATCCTGCGGTAGGCCTGATCGGCAGCCACTGCGCTGACATTGGAATCGATCGCCTCCTGCCACCGTCCGACGCGGATGTAGATGTGCGACGGCATATGGACATTGTGTGCGAGGCCCGGCTGGAGCGTTAGAAGGCGGTCCGACGCAGCAAGCGCGCGCTCCGGATGGTGCGACGCTTCATTCGCATGGATGTAGAGGTGGTTCGCGAACGGATGATTCAAGTCGAGCCTCAGCACGGCCTCGAGCGTGGCGAGAATTTCCTCGGTGCCAGGCTGCGGTTCGCCGGCGGGAGTCCATTGATCCCACGGGCGGAGGTTCATCATCGCCTCGGCGAAAAGCGCGCCGGCATCGGCATTGTCGGGAAACCGCTTCCAGACATCGCGCATCGCGCGGGCATAGGCTTCGTCAAGCGGTCTTCGGTCATCGGGTTGCGGATCGGCGTAGCGGGTGGCCAGCGCCTCGATCAACGCCTTTTCGAAAGGCGTCGCCCCGGCGGCATGCCGGCGGGCAAGCTGGATCGCCTTCCAAGCTTGTTCGGCTGCCGGAGGCGGCACCGCGGGAAAGTTGATGTGCGGACCATGGGCGAACGCGACGCCCCAGTGCGCCATGGCGCAGGTCTCATCCAGGCGGACCGCCTCTTCAAACGATCGTATGGCCGCTCCGTGATTGAAGCCGAAGACCAGGCGAAGCCCCTGGTCGAAGTAGCGCTGGGCTTGAAGCGAACGCGTCGTGACACGCAGCGTATGCGCGCCGAGACCGTCGATAAGCGGAATGGATCCGGCGGCCTGTACGCGATGCAGGAGTGTCGCCTGACACGAAATCGCCACGGCGAGCCAGGAAAGAGGGAGGAGACGGGTGCTCATGAGCTTGAAACTCCAGGCAGGGGGTTGGGGGGAACGAATGATGGCCGCAGAAGTTGCGTGGGTCAAGGTCAGCGAGACAGGGTCTCTCATGGGCAGCGCGTATTCACGAAGGGAAGTGGCAGGAGGAGACGGCGGAGACGGCGCGTTGGTCATGGTTTTCAGCCATGGCGGCGGCGAAGTCAGTGGTGGTTTGATGAGGTTTTCTGCGCCAGTGGATGAGGGAATCCCTCGCTAATTGCGCAGTACGAAAAACCGCCGCCCAATCAAAAAGGCGCTGGCAAATACAATTACAGCTTCCTCTCCCGGTCATTGGAAGCAGGAGACTGGACGGACAACTTGATGCCGACATCTCCATTCCTTCCAGCACAACTTGTCACCACACGGTCGCGACGAGGGATGCGTCGATGATGTTTGCGTCCTTGGTGATCAGAGGTACCGAATGCACCTTTGCCGTGGCGGTGATAATGCGATCGAACTGATCCCCGTGCGGGAGGGCAAGCGCTGGCGCCATGATGGCAATTTCGAGGCTGATGGGCAGCACTGTGACATGATCGAGAATTCTGCGAAGAACTGCAGCCGCTGAACCAGCCTTGAAAGCAATTTTTCCAGAATGGAAAAGCAGTCCGATCTCCTGGAGGGACACGTCCGAAACCGCCAGTTGCTCATACGGCGTCACCGCGATCGCCCTTGCCGCCTTCGCGCCCAGCCGGTCCTCATCGACGGCCGCCCATAGACATGCGTGCGTATCGAGAATGTATTTCAATCGAGCCACTTATGCGGATGGGCTCCAGCAATCGTTGGCAAGGGTCGGCCTGGTCAGGTCTCCCCTGAAAAGCATCCTGCCCCTGGCGGCGCCCAAAAGCGTCTTTCGCGTCCTTGACGCGGTGAACAGGAACTCACCCTCCCTGTCCTTCACCCGAACGGTGCCGCCCTTTCTCGCCTGCGCCTTGAATGCTGCAAAATCCCTGAGGAATGTGCGGGTGTTCGTCGTCATGCTGCATCGATGTATGACAATGTCAATGTTGTCAAGCGCAGCCCGCGGCTGGAATCGAACCGGCGCTGAATGGCCATGCGCGACACCAGGTCACGACGGAGCGTGCCCCTCCAATGAGCGTTTTTCAGTGTGATCGCATGATCCTCTTGGCCCGGGTCGTCAGCGGTCCGGCAGGCGCTCGAAAAAGCCGATCGAGAGTTTCACATCATCCCCTCCGACGCGCGTCCAGGAGTAGTGTGACTGAATCCGTTCACGCAGGGGGGCGAAGCGCGCATTGCCGAGCGCATTGTCCCTCACCACCCACACAATGTAGCGCACCTGGTACTTCAGCAGCCACGCCAGGGGATCCTCCATCGTGCCGGCATAGAAGGCCTTGATGTCGGCGAAGCGCTCGCGGATCTCCGGAAAATCGCCGCGCCAGGTGGTTTCATGCCAGGGCCAGCCAAGCAGGCTTTGCTTGCGGGCAAAAAGCGTCACCGCGGGAGAACTCGTGTTGGTCATCTCCAGCCCGCTTTCAATCGTCACCCCGTCGGGTCGCGCACCCAGGATCGCAATCAGATCGGCGATGACCGGATCCTTCTGCGTCCAGCCCGCGCCGCTCAGATTCCCCACCGAACGTCGCTCGGTGTTCAGGTAGCGCCTGCCCAGATCGATCGCAAACACACAGGTCGGCAGCAGCAGGAGCATTGTCCCGTACCGGCAGATGCGCGACGCCGCGCCCAGGTTCAGCGGCCCAACCGTCAGCACGATCCCGGCATAGGCCCACGGCCACCACTTCAGCGTGGTGTTGAAGCGGCTCCACGCGCCTCCGTAGAGGTCATCATTGTACAGCAGTTCAGTGACCAGCAGGATCAGCGTCCAGGTTACGAACAGATAGGTGGAGAACGCCCGGCGCTCCTTGTTCCACCAGGAAAGCACAAGGATTCCCGCGACGGGCCAGAAGATCATGAGCCAGCCAGGCAGAGGCGTGCGATCGACCGGCTCCACCAGGCGGATGGCCGCGTATTTCGCCGAAGTGCCGAGCGCAAATCCACGCAAATGCGGATAGACAAGCAGAGCCGCCGCCAGCGCCCCAAGCACTCCGGGAAGCAGGCAGCTCCGCTCGCGCCGGATCGTGCGATAGACAAACCATCCGCCGACAAGCAGGACTTGAAGCGGATAGATCCAGGTGTTCGACACGAGCGAAAGCGGAATCGTCGCCGCGAGCACGGCATGCAGCGCGCCGCGCCGGCGCGGCGCGTTGTCAGTTTCAAGAACCGCAATGATCAGGCAGGCCATCGCGAGCAGGAGATGTCCGGCGAGCGGCGGATGGTAATCACCGTGCGCGATCACGAAGCTCAAGGGCTCGAGCGGAAGATCGCGCGGCTGCACCCCTGGCGTGGACATCAGTGACGACACCCATTTACCGAGACCGTTGAGTTTTCCGTCGGTCATCGCCACGCCGAGAAATCGCACGCTCGAGCTGTAGTAGGCGCTGCCGTTCACGAGAAATCGCACGCAAAGCGCAGCTCCGCTTCCGCCAAGTACCAGGGCCGCAACCGGAATCCAGCGCGTGCCGCGCGAGGGGCACAGGCGCGCCACCGTCGCAGCCATTGCTCCGACGATCAGCGACACAAGCACGCAATACCCGAGCAGGTAGCTCTGCCCCGGCCCGATGCCGATCACGCGTCCCATCAGAGCCGCGCAATAGTGCTGAAACGAATAGTAGAAATCTGCGCGGTACGGCCAGAGCCAGCGATCCGGCGCGGGCAGGCGGCCGCCCAGCATGTAACCGTCGATGAACGCGAGATTGGGCATGCGCTCCGACTCGAAATCGATGTCCGGAAAGGAGTACCGCCACATCAGGCAGTAGAGGAATCCCACAGCGAACATCGCCTCCACGCCCAGGTGTTCGATGACCACCGCACGATGCCGCCAGATCAGCCACAGCGACAGCACCGTGGTGATCGGAAGGATCGGCGGCGACGCTCCCAGCGCAAAGAAATGCTCGATGAAGAAGAGCGCGAGGCATGGAAAAACAACGCCCGCCACCCGCCCGATCGCGTAGTTGCCGAGAAGTCGCCAGCCAATCAATCCCGCACCCAGGAGATTCACCCAGATCAAGCCGACGGTCAGCGTCAGAAAGATGAGTTTCATGGTGGCGCGGGTGGGCGGACCCGATGACCGGGGAGGAAGGGTAACAACGGCACAGCGCAGCCAGCCTGTAGTCTCCCATGGGGATTTCACGTCCGAATTGGCGTCCTGGAGGGGAAATCCCAAGGAATCGTTTGAGTTGCACGGCGGCAGGCTTCAGCTCTCTTGTCACGATCTCCGCATGCCCGACCCTTCGCAGCCCGATCTTTTCGCCGAGGACCCTCCGCCTCCAGCAGGCGCGCCCCCGACCGGATCCCCGCCGGCGGAGCACCAGCCGCTGGCGGCGCGCATGCGTCCTCGATCGATTTCCGAGATCGTCGGCCAGGATCATCTGACCCGGCCCGGGAGCCTCCTCCCGCGGCTGATTGCGACCGATCGCTTCGGGTCCCTCATTTTTTACGGGCCTCCCGGCTGCGGAAAAACCAGCTTCGCCGAGGCGATCGCACGCGAAACGCGCAGCCGTTTCATCCGCATCAACGCCGTCATGTCAAACGTCGCCGAGCTGCGCGAAATCCTCGCCACCGCCCGCCGGCACCCCGAGGCGCGCACGCTGCTCTTCATCGACGAGCTTCACCGGTTCAACAAGTCGCAGCAGGACCTCCTCCTCCCCGACGTCGAGAACGGATCCGTTCGCCTGATCGGAGCCACGACCCACAATCCCGGCTTTTACATCAACCCTCCCCTGCTCTCGCGCAGCCACCTCTTCCGGCTCGAGCCGCTCTCAACTGAAGCTGTCGTCCAGGTTCTGCGGCTGGCGCTGGCCGATACGGAGCGCGGACTCGGCGGGCAGCGCGTGACAGCGGGCGACGCGCTTCTCAACGATCTCGCGGTCCTGTGCGACGGCGATCTGCGCCGGGCGCTCAATGCTCTCGAGGTCATCGTCTCGGGGCTGCCCGCGGACTCCGCGCTCGCGGCCACCGACATCGAGGTCTTTGCGCGGGAGCGGCGCATCCGCTATGACGCCGACGAAGATGAGCACTACGACACCATTTCCGCCTTCATCAAGAGCTGTCGCGGCGGTGATCCCGACGCCGCCATGTACTGGCTCGCAAAAATGCTGGCCGGCGGCGAGGACCCGCGCTTCATCGCGCGGCGACTCGTGATCCTCGCGAGCGAGGATGTCGGCCTCGCGGATCCGCAGGCGCTGCCATTGACCGTCGCCGCCCACCACGCCTGCGATTTTGTCGGTCTGCCCGAGGCGGAACTCACGCTCGCGCATGCGACGCTCTACATCGCGTGCGCCCCGAAGAGCAATTCCGCCACGATCGCCCTCGGCAAGGCACGAAGCCTCCTCGAAAAGGAACCCGTGCAGGCGGTTCCCGTCGCCCTGCGCGACAAGAGCGGCCAGGCCAGCAAACGCGCCGGTCACGGCAGGGACTACCGGTACTCCCACGACTATCCGGAGGCCATCTCCGGACAGGACTACCTCGAGAAACCCGTCGACATCTACACGCCCAAACCCGTGGCCTGGGAGGCGAAGATCGCCGAACGCCTGGCACGCTGGAAGACGCTGAAATCCGAACTTGCAGCCAGCGCTCAATGCACCATCCCTTCCCAAGCCCGATCCCGCGCCAGCAAGTCCGACGACACCCAAATCTAAAACTGCGTCGGCGCTGGCGAACAAATTCATTGAGGCGTTCACCCCAGTACGATTCAAAAACCTTTACCCGAACTTCACGCTGCAACCCTTGAGCCGCGTCGATTAGTAGCTAGATTTCCCGAGCATGAAGCTTAGTTCCCAAGTATTGAAGACCCTGCTGATGACGGCATCCATGTCGATGGTCGTGCCGATCCTCGCGCAATCGGCCCCCTCTCCGAAAGCAAAGGTGAACAAGAAGAGCCCGGAGCTCCCGGAACCGGAGGTCAAACTCCCCGGCATCGTTGTCGCCCACGGCGACGGCTGGCTCAGCCTTTCGCTTGAAAACGGCACCTTCCGCCTCGGGCTCTACGACTCGAAGAAGCAGCCGGTCGACATGCCATACGCACGGGCAACCGCGCGCTGGAACTCCACGCTTCGCACCAGCGAACAGCGCCTCGTCCTGAATCCCGCCGGCGACGGCAAATCCCTGAAGGGCAACAAGCCGGTGAAGCCGCCCTATGTCTTCAAGGTCTATCTGACACTGATGAACGCCGACGAAACCGTCGGGGGATCGTACGTGATCGACTTCAGGGACTGATTGACCGGCTGCGGGAGGCGCGGCCCGACGGGAGGGAGGAGTCGGACTCCGTCGCGTTCACACGCGCTGCATGACGACCGCGACGCTGAGATTCTCGGTGTGGGTCCCCTTGAAGACTCCCCTCGTCGGCGAGCAATCGAGGTAGTCCCGCCCCATCGCCACCCTGACATGCCGCTCCTCCGCGACGCAGTTGTTCGTGGGGTCGAGCGGCCACCAGTATCCACCGGGCAGATACACCTCCACCCAGGCGTGGCTCTCGCTGGCGCCGATGAGCCTGGGCGATCCGTTTGTCTCCGAGGCCCTGCGCTGGGATTCGGTTTCAATGTAGCCGGTCACATAACGCGCCGGAATCTCGGCCGACCGCAGGATCGCGATCATCAACTGCGCGAAATCCTGGCAGACCCCCGCCCTGAGCTTCAGCAGCTCCACTGAGGTCGTGTCGACGCGCGTCGCGCCCGGCTGATACCGGAACGTCTCCTTGATCCAGGCATTGAGCCTGAGCAGCGCCGGTCCAAGGGGATCCCGCGCCTTCAACATTTCGTTCGCAAGCGCATTGATCTCCGCAGAAAGCGCGATCGCCGGAGAAGGCATGAGAAATTCAAAAAGGCCCAGTTTCTCGGCCCGGTAAATCTGCGCGGCCTCCGAAATGCTGACAGCCAGCGCATGGTCCGGCGGGGCGCAGGGCATCGTCTCCACGTCGCTGATACTCTCCAGGAGCAGCTCCTCATGGCGCTGGACGATCGAGAACGTCTCGACCTGGTTGCCAAAGTAATCCGCGTACGTGTGAATGTTGCACGCCGGCTGCGTTGAAAAACTCCGGGCATTCAGGCGCTGGTGCGCATCATTGGCCGGGGTCAGCCGCGCCTCCATGAACGATTCCGACGCCGCCCCCGCATAGCGGTAGCGCGTGCGATGGCTGATTCGAAAACGCATGGGTGCGGAGATCAAATCAGCCGCGTGTCCCCTGGCAAGATTGGGGTTCTCCGGGCCCGCTTGCCCGCCTGCGCCCGGCCGCCCGCAGCGGGTTGACACGATTTTGCGCGTTCATGATCCTCCGGCCATGAGTCTCACGGCCACGTCATCGTCCTTTGACAGCGTTGAATCCGCCATTCAGGACATCGCCCAGGGCAAGCTCGTGATCGTCACCGACGACGAGGACCGAGAGAACGAGGGCGACCTGATCATGGCGGCGTCCAAGGCCACGCCACAGACGGTCAACATGCTCATCCGCTACTGCAGCGGCATTGTCTGTGTTCCGATGCTCGAGCACCAGTTGAAGCGCCTCGGGCTCGGGCCGATGGTCGCACGGAACCGGGAATCGCACCGCACGGACTTCACCGTGAGCGTCGATGCCGCCGAGGGCATTTCGACCGGCATCAGCGCCTATGACCGCACGCAGACGATCCTGGTCCTCGCCGGTGAGCATTCGCGGCCGGAACAACTGGTGCAGCCCGGGCACGTTTTTCCGCTTCGTGCGCGGCCGGGCGGCGTGCTTGAGCGCGCGGGCCACACCGAGGCGGCCGTCGATCTTTCGATTCTCGCCGGGCTTCATCCCAGCGGCGTCCTGTGCGAACTCGTGAACGATGACGGCACCGTGCAGCGCCTGCCGGAACTGATCGAGTTCAAGCACCGCTTCGGTCTGAAGATGATCTCGATCGCGGCGCTCATCGAGCACCGCGCCCGACGCGACCAACTGGTCGAGCGCGTGGCCAGCAGCCCGTTCCAGTCATCGTACGGAGACTTCACCCTCCATGTTTTTCGCAGTCGCCTGGATGGCCGGCACCATCTGGCCTTTGTCATGGGTGCACCCGGTCCGGAGCCCACGCTGGTCCGAGTCCACAGCACAAACATCCTCAGCGATGTTTTCCAGGGCAGGGGCATGCACAGTCATCGCTCGCTTGAGTCCGCACTGGAGGCCGTGGCCAGGGCCGGCAAGGGAGTCATTCTCTACATGGAGCCGGCAAATGCGGGCGACCTCCTTGTCAAGCGGCTCGGCGCGAAACCTGACGAGCCGCACCCACCCATGAGCTTCCGCGACTACGGCATTGGCGCGCAGATCCTGGCGGCGATCGGATTGCGCCAAATCCGCCTGATGACAAACAATCCGCGAAAGGTGGTGGGGCTCGATGGATACGGCCTCGAGATTGTCGAGCAGATCCAAGTCTAGGCGCGACGCAGGACGCGCTGTTTGAAGGAGCAAGCTGCATGATCGGGCGACGGGCCCGTGCGAAGAGCCAGCACCTTGCATCCGGTTTGGTTTGCACCCCGCCGCACCAGCGTTCCCACTAAACGGTTCATGATGAGTCTCGATTCAGCTCCCGCATCCTCCGTGGACGCCTCCCGTCTCGCATTCGGGATCGCGGCCGCGCGCTTCAATCCGAGGCTGGTGGACGCCCTGCTTGAGCGCGCGCACGCCGAGCTGCTTCGCGCCGGAGTCCGGACGGCCCGGATTCGTGTCGAGCGCGTGCCGGGCTCGCACGAGGTTCCCTACGCCGCGCAGGCTCTCGCGCTGGCCAAAGGCGTCGACTGCGTCATCGCGCTGGGTGTTCTCATCGGCGGGGACACCAATCACCACGAACTGGTGGGGGAGAGTGTCTCCCACGCACTCCAGCAGGTCGCGCTGCAGACACGCGTGCCGGTGATCAACGGCGTCATTGTCGCCGACACCCTGCGGCAGGCGGAGGCGCGCACGATCGGAAAAATCAACCGCGGCGTGGAGTTCGCCCACGCCGCGCTGGAAATGGCCGCGCTCCGCCGACGCCTGTCCCGCTAAACCGGCCGGGACTCCCCTCGTTCTTTTCCTCTCAATGAGCAAAGCCCATTTCGCCCAACGCCGTGACGGCCGGACAGCCGCACTCCAGTACCTGTTCGCGTGGAGCATGAATCCTCCGCTGAACCTTGCCGAGGACCTCCGTGTTTTCTTCGAGGGAAAGGACAAGCCGCGCGAGCACTACGCCTTCGGGGAGGAATTGATCCATGGAACCATCCAGCATCTCGCGGAGATCGACGGCTACATCCGCTCGCTCGCGCACAACTGGGAGTTCGACCGCATAGCAAAGATCGACCTCACCATCCTGCGCCTCGCGATCTTCGAGATGAAGTTCCGCACCGACATCCCGCCCGTCGTCTCGATCAACGAGGCCATCGATCTCTCCAAGGAATTCTCCAACGCCGACGCCAAGCGCTTCATCAACGGCATCCTGGACCGGCTGAAGGGGCAGCTCGGACGCGACGCCCGCAAGGCCGGAGCCTGACAAGCCTCCCCGGCCCTCCCGCACCCTCAGCCGCCGCCATGCTCGGTCTCTTCAGGAAATTCAAGGAAGGTCTCTCGAAGACCGTCGCCTCGATCACGGAAAAAACCCGGGGGTTGTTCTCGGGACACAAGATCGACGCCTCGTCCCTGGACAATCTGGAGGAGGCTCTTTACACCGCCGACTTCGGAGTCGCCACCACCGAGGAAATCCTCTCGGAGATCAAGTCCGCGTACAAAAAGGACAAGGACCTTCGCGGGCAGGAGGCCGCGCGGATCGGAGCGACCGTTCTCGAGCGCGTGCTCGCCGGCAGCGAAGGCAGGCTTCAACGCGCCGCAACATCGCCGACCACGATCGTGATGATCGGCGTGAACGGTTCCGGAAAAACAACCACCTCCGCCAAGCTGGCGTGGAAACTGAAGCAGGAGGGGGGGACCGTCACGCTCGCGCCTGCGACACGTTCGAGCCGCCGCGGTTGAACAGCTCAGGACCTGGTCGCAGCGCCTCGACCTCGAGCTGGTCGCGAGCCACACGGGTGCCGATGCCGCCGCCGTCGCCTTCGACGCCTGGCAGGCCGCGCGCGCGCGCAATCGCGACTATCTCATCGTCGACACGGCAGGCCGTCTGCACACGAAGAGCAACCTCATGGAGGAGCTCGCAAAAATCCGGCGCGTCCTCCAGCGGCACGACCCCACGGCCCCCCACCACAGCTGGCTGGTGGTCGACGGCTCGCTGGGAAGCAATTCAATCGAGCAGGCGAAGGTTTTCCACAAGGCATTCGGCCTCACCGGCCTCGTTGTCACCAAACTCGACGGCACCAGCCGCGGCGGTGCCATCGTCGGCATCTGGCGCGAACTGAAGCTGCCCATTTATTTTCTCGGACTCGGCGAGCAGGCGGAGGATCTCCAGGTTTTCGAGATCGAAAGCTACGCCCGCGCGGTGTTTGGCATGGAACCCTGAGAATCGAGCGGCGACGGACAGGCTTCAGCCCCGGCAATCAGCCTGGAATGCGCCTCCTGCGCGCGCGCTGCGGGAAATTAAATCACGTTGAGCACATCACCGACGCGCAGTGTGCCGCCCTTGGTTTCGTGGATCAGGTTCTGCGCGAAGATCACCTGCGTCGAATCCCTTGGATTGCGACGAAAGGTCGCCAGCGTGGCCAGCGGCTCCCTGCCCCGTTCACCCGTGAGCTGATCGGTTGTTGTCATGATGCAGCGCACGCTGGGGCCGCCGGCACGAAAAACGATCTGCCCGATCTTGAATCTCGCCCAGCCATCCTCGGCAAAGGCGTCGCACCCGGAGACCACCAGGTTCGCACGAAAGCGGTCCATCGGCACCGGCTTCCCGCCCGCGGCGGTGATGCGGGCGTTGAGACTCGCAAGCGAAGCCTCGCTCAGAATCAGGAACGGAAACGCATCCGCAAACCCCACCAGGTCCCCTGCGCGCGCAACGCCTTCCCTGGACACCGGTCGGTTGAACGCCGGACCGATTCTCACCAGACCGCACGCCCGCTCCAGCACCTGCGACAGCCATGCCGCCGCCGTCGCGCCACAATCCTCCGCCTGCAGTCCCTCGCTGCGCCAGATGCTGACCGTGCGAACCGGCGCAGCGTCCTCCTTCAATGGCACGCGAATGCCGCCGTGGCCCTCCGCGGAAAGCGTCAGGTGCGTCGCATCGAGAGCTGTCGACACCCGTGCCATTTGCGGCAGCACGCGCTGCGTCAGGAACTTTCCATCGGAATCGACGACCAGAAACCGCCGGTCGCCCACCAGCCCCAAGGCGTCCACCGAAGCGGTTTGAACGGAAACACCGCGCAGTGACTTGACCGGATGGATGTGAAGCTCCTCCAGATGCATGAGAGGCAGGATCGTCCCGTCAGCCAATGCACGTACACACGCGCGGTCGAGCGATTTTCCAAGTTTCATGCCGCCACAATGAGCCACAGCATCAACGAGATGCACAAGCAGCGAAGAAAATTTTTTCCGCCTTCCGTAACTTTTCCGGAAGCGGCGTGTTATCTCGGCAACTCAATCAATAGCATATGAACGCTTCAAAGTTCTCACTGTTCCTCGTCGCGATCGCCCTTCTGGGCATCGGTTTCAATCTTGCAGGTGTCCTGCTCGGTTTCTTCTCGCCCCTGGCTTTCGGCGCCCTCGTCATCTCCCTGTCCCTGCTTGTCGCCGTGCGCGACTATTCGTCGCAGCGACCTGGCCTCGCGCTTGCAGACACGACTGTCCGCACTCCGCGCGCCCGCCTGCCGCTCGCCGCCTGATCATTGGCGTCTGGCCGCATGCGTCATTGCCTTGAGGCAACCGAGACAATCATCGACAGAAGCCGCGGCGACTAAGCGTGTCGCCGCGCTCACTGGGCTGGTCCTGAACCCTTCTTAAGCAGAGCATCAAATCGCTTCAATGCATCTTGTAGACCCCCGATCATTGCGCAGTCGATCTCGACGTAGCCCGCCTGATCGGTAATCACGAACCGAGGAATAGACAGACTCGCTGCCAAAACACTTGAGATGCACAAACGATTGAGCAACATGTGGCATATCGTGTCAAACCTGCGACGCGAGGGACGAGGCGATCCCCAGCGCGTATTCACGAAGGGAAGTGGCAGGAGGTGACGGTGGAGACGGCGCGTTGGTCATGGTTTTCAGCCATGGCGGCGATGAAGTCAGTGGTGGTTTGATGAGGTTTTCTGCGCCAGTGGATGAACAGGCTGTTTGCCCAGCGGTTGAAGATGGCGTGGATGCGCACGGCCCTGCGTGTGCGCAGGCGGCAGGTGTCGTCATGGCGTGAGACGTCGAGGCGTGCATGCAGTCCGTTCTCGATGCCCCAGTGCTGGATATTGGCCTTGAGCCAGTGGGCCGCAGGGCAGTTGGGCCAGTGGACGACTGGTGATCAGAGTCACCGTCTCGGATGGCTTGAGGGTGCGGTGCCGGTGGAGCCGGGCGGCTTGTGCAAGCAGGGGAAAACCGGCGGCTTCCCCGTCAAACTCGCGAGCGACAAGGGTGCGGGTGACCGGCTGGCCTTTCTCCATTGTGGTGCAGCGCACCGCCATCGGATCGTTCAGCGGGGAGAAAAAGGGGGGGAGGGATCGGGCACCGCCGCCTGCACCGTCGCGGCGAGCTGGGGCTGGTTGCCTTTGACGGTCATCAGGTAGTCGCCGCCGTGTTCGAGCACGATCTGGCGGGCGGTCTCCGCCTGGGTGTGCAGCGCATCGATGCTGACAAGCCGCCCGTCGAGTTCGAGCCTCGAGCACAGGGTGCGCACGGCGGGTATCTCATTGGTTTTTTCAGCCACCACCTCGGTGCCCAGGAAGTGAAGGCTGGGCACGGTGACCGCGGTGACCACATTGAGTCCGCCGCTGTGCCTGGGCACCTTGCCATCGAGCACGACGATCTGCCCACTGGGCGGTGCTCCCCGCACCTGCGACTGGTGCGCGAGCAGCACCGCCTCAATCTGCTCCTCGCTCACGCGGGCGAACATCCGGCTGAATGTCGGCTGACTGGGAGCCGGATAGCCGCTCCCGGAAATGCGCCTCACACCAAGCGCGCCGCGCTGGCGCGAGGAGAGCCGGCGTGCAAACGCCGCCAGATCCTTCTGTCCCCGGGGCGCTCCGGCAAGATAGGCGCACGCGGTCAGCCCCAGCAGCGCAAAGAGCGGATACCGGCCCACACGCTGCCGGTACTCAGGCACCGCACGAAAGTGCTCCGAGAGCGACTTGAGTGCCGCGGCCTTGAGCGTGCTGCGCACCGGCA
Source organism: Opitutaceae bacterium (assembly GCA_015075305.1). Taxonomy (NCBI): domain Bacteria; kingdom Pseudomonadati; phylum Verrucomicrobiota; class Opitutia; order Opitutales; family Opitutaceae; species Opitutaceae bacterium. Next base: position 332,179 of record JABTUS010000002.1, read on the forward strand.
CCCTGGCCTCGACCGCCGCCAGCGAGGGCTTCAGGTGCTCGGCCTGAAGGCTGCGGCGCGCGTTTCTGACCAGTTCACACACAAAAAGCCGCTTGGGCCGGTTGTGGTTTTCGTAGTAGTCGCGCCGTGTGCGTCCGTGCCCCTTGGTAAGCCCCAGCTCCGTCCAACCCGAGGCCCGGTAGACGCTGCCTTGGAAACGCTCGGGATCCACAAAGGTCTCCACCACGAGCACCGGATGAGCGTAGCGCGCCTGCCAGTCCTCGCCAAGCCTTGCCAGTATCCGGCTGAGCACCACGGAACCCAGATTGGGCACGCTGCGTCCGGGCAATATCAGGAAGCGCACGTTGTTGGCCACCAGCGCCAGCCTCCTCCTTCTCTGCTCATCGCTCCATCCAATCCACTGCTCTCGCGCCCGCAGGTGCTGCGCGGCCGCCGCGAATATCAGCACCGCCACCCACTCACCCTGCGCATCGCTCACCGCGTAATGAATCTGCGCGCTGAGGCGATCCCCTACTGCCGTACATATTGTGAACCCAACATTGGCAGCACCGCACCGCTCTCATGATGTGCAACTCGATCTCTCGCCAGAAAAATTCAAATTGCTTCATCACGGAAACGAAGATGAAGACTGCGACACGCTGCGTGCTCGCCTGCATTCCCATGATTGTCTCTACTGGAGGGACTTTTGGAACAGGGAGCAAGTTCAGAGTGTGAGGGATTCCATTGCGAGACAGATTGACCGGGTCGGTTTTTTCTCTGGACGATGCTGTGGTTGCAGGTCGCGAAGTGAGGCGCGCCATGAGCAATCCTCCAGGTCAGCGCGATCCAGAATTGCGACATTTTGTCTTCGGTCCACGTATGCTTGATTTCTTCGCATGCTTTCTGGGCTGTAGCCTGGGTCCGCAAGCCCGGGTGTCGGATGGTGGCTTGCAGTCATCCCACAGCTGGTGCCGCATTCGCAATTAGAACTCCGATTTGTCTCCGGTGGATCTCCGGAGGTTGGTTTGCACGGGAAGAAGAATGTGCTCGGCCTTGCGCCCTGGATTGCACAGCCGGGCCATGAGCAGGCGGTTCACCTCCTTTCCGATACGGGACCGAGGGACACCTACGCAGGAGAGCGGTGGATCGTAAAACGCTGAAACTTCATGATCGCCAGCGCCAATGACGGCGATGTCGTCCGGGATGCGCAGCTTGGCTCGCTTGATGGCATGGTAGGCGCCGAGTGCCATGCGGTCGGTCACCGCGTAGAGGGCATCGATCCGCTTGCCGGTCGAGAGAAAACGGGACATGGCCTTGAATGCGCCGAGTTCGGTGAGTTCGTCGGCGGCGATGACATGAGCTGTTTCCCCTAGTAGAGCGGCGCTGTTAGCGACGAAGCTGTCGACGCGGATAAGAGTGGTCTGGGTCAACGGATCTCCGTGCAGCACCGCAAGGCGGGAGCGCTTCTTCCCACGGACAAACACCTCGGCCGCCAGGGCACCCGCCCGAGGGTCTTCGAGGACTGACGTATAACTCGGAATCGTACGGTTCACCATGATGACGGGGTAGGTCAGGTGTGTCCTGGCGAGGTACATGTCATCCTCAGGCGTGGTGTTCGCGATGATAGCGGCGTTGAAACGATCGCCCGTGAGCAGGCCCGGGAGGTCACGCAGCCTGCCTGGGGAGAACATCTCAATCATTAACGAAAATGCACCGGGCTCGTCATCTGCGACGGCGTGCCGCAGTGTATGCATGAACTGATTGGCTACATTGAAAGGTGAACCATAGCTTGTCACAAAGGCGACGATAGGACGGTCGCCGCCACCCACGCGGCGCAGGCGGCGTGCGCCGATATTGGGCAGATAGCCCAGCTTCGCGGCTACCGCGCGAACTTTCTCCACCGTAATCAGCGAGATGCGCCGTTTGACATGTCGGTTGCTCAGCACGGCGGATACCGAGCCAACCGATACGCCCGCCTCGTTTGCAACATTCTGCAGCGTGACATTGCCCGGCAGCTGACGTTTTCCGGACTTCATGAGCTGTTGCGAGAGGATTGGAAATCCACAGCGAGCATCGTTCCTCCGAATATTGTGCTCGCAGCGTGCAGCGTCCTCAAGCCCAAAGCCCGCGTCGCCTTGGACTGGACTGATATGCGGCGATCTGATGTTGACTGGGCCGAGATGGCTCTGCCCACGCAGAATGTTCGGGTGTTTTCAGAGAGAAGATTTTATGCGGAGAACACGAAGAAGAATCATTATTTCCGCGGCCATGACGAAACAATATTGACATATTCTCAAATTTGCACAAACGTTTGTGCAATTGAGCTCGACTGTGAGTTCAGTTGGTCCCACGATAACTCTACCTCCCCTACGTTATGAACTCCACCCCCATGCATCCGGTAGCGCGCCTGCGCCTCCTTCTCTTATTCGTTGTTTCCTTTGGCTCTCTCCTACTCGCGCTGCCCTCGGCCGTAGCCCAAGTCGTTGCGTACGGAACGATTTCCGGTGAAGTCCGACGCGAGGGAACCGGCGCATTTCTTGAAGGCGCCGAGGTCGACATTGTGGGCACAAACCTTCACACGCTCACATCACGCGCGGGCAAGTTTCAGCTGACTTCTGTTCCCTTAGGCCCGCAAGTCCTCCGGATCAGCTATTCGGGCCTTGATGAGGTGCGTGTGAAAGTAGATGCGAATGATCGAACACCGATAGTTGTTCGCATGGATTCGAAGGTCTATGACCTCGAAGCCATGACCATCACTACGGTCAAGGAGGGCAATGCCGCCTCGCTGGTGCGCCAGCGCACGGCCGCCAACATCCAGAATGTGGTTTCGATGGACGCTTTCGGCAACGTGGCCGACGGCAACATTGGCAACATGATTCAACGTCTGCCCGGCGTCGCGGCAAACAAGGAAGCGGGCGACATTGTCGGCGTTGGTGTGCGCGGACTGGCGCCCGAAACCGTTTCCGTATCGATGGACGGCATGCGTGTCGCCTCGGCTGTTGCGGGTTTCTCCCCACAGGGTCGCCGCGCTGCGCTGATCGACAAGATTCCCTCCGACTTCATCAAGGAGATCGTTCTGACCAAGGCCTCGACCCCCGACATGTGGGGCGATGCGCTCGGCGGTACCGTCGACCTCATAACGAAGTCTGCGTTCGACTTCAGCGAACGCGTCGTGACGTATCGCGCCGGCGCGACGCTCAACACCTACCGTCGCACCAATCGCTGGGGTCCGACCGGCGCATTGACCTATCTCGATACATGGGGTGCGCAGCGCAAGATTGGCATCTCATTCACGGGAAGCTACACGGAGACCATGAACAACCGCGACCGTGTGCAGACCAATCGGCCTTCCGCCACCGATGCCCGCAGCACTTCGGCCCGCACCCTTGATGATACCAATGAGCGTTTCCGCTGGGGACTTGGCGGCAAGGTCGAATACTGTGCGAGCGATACACTTAGGCTGCAGCTGGACGTCAATTACAGCCGCTTCGACTATGACCTCACACGGTTCGACTACCAGGCATCTTCCTTCAATAACAACATCGCGGACTACTCGGTGGTCAGCCGCGCCGCAATCGAGGCCGGTGCCACGCCGCGGACATCCTCCAAAGCGGTGGCCAGCATCGCCCCCAGCTTCACCAGCACTTACACCGAGATCCTGAATGCGAACTACTACGCGCAGGGTTTTATCGCACATCAGACGTTCGAGCAGCATCGTATCACAGGCTCGGTAACCAAGGAGTGGGATCGCGCAAAGCTCAAGGTCGCGGTGGTGCACAACCCTGCCTATATGACCAGCATACCGGAGTCCTTCACTGCCCGCCTCAACAACATCGGCGTGGGCGTGGACATGACCAATCGCGATCGTCCTGTATATCGCCAGTTGTTCGGTGTTTCAACCGCCTTTGGCACGGATTTCTCGAAGTATCTCGGCGAATATGCGGTCAACCCGGACCGGACCGACGACCAGGTTGACACCGTGGTTGCTGACCTCACTTATGAACTCCTGCGCGGCGATCGCTCGGTCACGCTCAAGGCGGGGGGCGCGCTACGCCGGCAGGATCACACGACGGCGACATGGCGGCAGACTTGGAACTACGTCGGCGCCGACGGGGTGCGCGGCTTGAATCCCGTCACCGGCATCAACGACGATCGCATCGCGCAGTTTGTCGAGTCCCGTCCTGGCTACGGATTGTTCAACGGGCTCTATGAGTCCCGTGACCGGATCAACTACTTCGCGGTGAGGGACTATTTCAAGGCCAACCCGATGCACTTCGTGAAGGTCCGCGACACGCGCCCTATTCCAGACGAAATTCAAGAGGATGTGGCGGCGGGATACATCATGGCCACTGTCAAAGCAGGAAAATTCACCCTGGTCGGCGGCGTGCGCCAAGAGAAGACGGACCTCGACACGCTGGCGCCATTTACCGATCCGACCAAACCCGATCAGAAGACCATCCGTGTTCGAGGCACCTACGACAAGCTATTCCCCAGCATTCATCTTCGGTTCGAGCCGATCCGCAGGCTTGTGCTGCGAGCCAGTTGGTCCACCGGCAGCACCCGTCCGGAGTACAGCTCAATCGTGCCAACCACTACGGTCACAAATCTGACCGGCGGCCTCGGAACGGTAAGGCAAGGTAATTCCGAACTGCGACCCAACTTCAGCGACAACTACGATCTCGGCGTCGAGTACTATTTTGAGCCCGCCAGCATCATTTCCGTCGGTGCATTCCGCAAAGATATCAAGGACTATATCGCCAGTTTCACGACCATCATCGGCACAGGCCCCGACAACGGATTCAACGGCAACTACGCCGGCTACGATCTCGTGACCTCGACCAATCTCGGCTCAGCCAAGATCGAGGGTTTTGAGTTCAACTATCAGCAGCAGCTTCGCATGCTGCCGGCGCCGTTCGACAGCCTCAGTGTGCTGGGCAACTACACGAGGCTCACGACGGAGGGGAGCTATGATTTCGGGGTGGCCCAGCTTGCGCTCTTCGTGCCCGAGACCGCCAACTTCGGCCTCGGCTACACTTGGCGCGGTTTCCAAGTACGCGGCGTATACACCTACAAGAGCGCTTTCGTTAACACGGTGAACAGCAATACGCCGGCGCTTTCGGTCTACGTCTCCAGCGATCCCACGTTCGATTTAAACATCCAGTATCAGTGGAAACCGACGGTGAACTTCTTCCTCGATTACGTGAATGTCTTCAACAAGTCGCCTTCATGGTATACTATTCATGGGGACCGGCGGCAGATGTCGGAAATCTATGGCGCACGCTTGAGCGTCGGCATCAGCGGACGTTTCTAAGCGGATCCCTCGCGATCCCACCGAAGTCATGATCACCAAACGTCTGTTCCTTGCTTTCGCGGTGATCGGATGCTCCACGGAACTCGCGAACGCAGCCGACTTTGTCAACTCTGTTGGCCAGCGCATGGTGCAGCTCATGCCCGGCACCTTCCTGATGGGCAGCCGGCAGGGAGATCGCGATGAGGAAACACTGCACTATGTGACGATCTCGCGGGAGTTTCACCTCGGCGCGACCGAGGTCACCAACCGCCAATACGAGGAGTTCGACCCCGCGCATCGCAAACTGCGCGGCAAGCTCGGCTTCTCCACGGCGGATGACGAGGCAGTGGTGTTTGTGAACTGGGTGGACGCAACTGCGTACTGCGCCTGGCTCGCAAAGAAAGAGGGTAAGTCCTACCGGCTGCCGACGGAGGCGGAGTGGGAATATGCGTGTCGTGCCGGAACCACCACCGAATTCAACACCGGCGCCGAGTTCCCAGTAGAACAGCAGAATAACCAAATACTGAGTTGGTATCCGGATCCCGCCCGCTCGGACGGTGAGCTTGAGAACGTGCGTTCGCTGCATGTGGGCCAGTATCCGGCGAATGCCTGGGGACTGCATGACATGCACGGCAATGTCGAGGAGTGGTGTTCCGACTGGTACGGGCCCTACATCGCAGGAGCGCAGAAGGATCCAGTCGGACTCAGCGACGGTGAATTCCGCGTCACGCGCGGCGGTGCCCACTCGATGGAGCTACCTTACCTGCGCTCCGCCAACCGTGCTGGCACCATCCCGCAAGATCGGACGTGGGTGATCGGATTTCGCCTAGCCATGGGACCGACGTCCGCCACGCCGCCGCTTCCGCCGATGGCACCTGAGCTATATGCGCAAAACGTTGATCAAAGGCACCGGACAATCATGCCGCGTTCGGTTGATACGGCAAAACCCTTGTTCCGCGGACCTCGCACCTACGTGAGAGTTACCCCGACGCCGCGTGGACCCTTCTTCAAGCACAATCATGTTCCCTCGCTGACCGAGCTTCCGAACGGTGATCTGCTGGCCATCTGGTATACCACGAATCGCGAAAAAACACGGGAACTGCACTATGTTGCGAGCCGCCTGCGGTACGGTGCGGCGGAATGGGAACCGGCTTCCGAGTCGTTTTTCTCACCACCCGACCGCAACGCCCATGCTGGCGTCGTCTGGTGGGACGGCGTGGATACGATCTGGCATTTCAACGGACTTAGCGTGGGCGGCACCTGGGGCAGCTTGGCACTCGTTGCCCGCACCTCGCGCGACAATGGCGTCACGTGGACCAAGTCGCACTTCATAAATGCCGAGCACGGCTCTCGGCGCATGCTTGTCGCTTCCGTCGTCCACACTAGGAGTGGTGCGATCGTTCTGAGCGCCGACGTTCCGGGCAGGAAGAAGCCTGCCGGCGATGGTGGCTGCGCGGTTTGGGTTAGCACCGACGGCGGCAAGACCTTCAATGACCCGGGTGCCGGCCGGCCCGACCCCGAGTTCGTGCCGGGCAAGACGGGCGCTTGGATTGCAGGCATCCATGCGCCGATCGCGGAAACTGCGGACGGAAGGGGCATCGTTTCATTCGGCCGTCGCGATCAGAACCCTGACAACCTGCTGCGTAGCGTCAGCTACGATCTGGGCAAGACTTGGGAATACAGTAGCAGTTTGATTGAGGCACTTGGCTCCGGCCAGCGACCAACGATCCTGCGGTTGCAGGACGGCAGCCTGTTTCTCGCCTCCTTCACCACGGGGATGGAACTGAACGACATTGCTGGCAAGACACGCATCGTGAAGGGGCTCTACGCTGCGCTTTCGTTCGACGATGGTGTCACATGGCCCTATCGCCGGCTCGTCACCGATGATCAGACGCCGCGTACGTTTGATGGCGGCGCTTGGACCGGCAAATTCGAGATGGGACCGGAGACCGCCGAGCCGAAAGGCTACATTGCCAGCATCCAAAGCCGAGACGGCACGATTCATCTCATCAGCAGTGCGCTGCACTACGAATTCAACGCAGCCTGGATTCGAGAGAAAATGCCCGCGGCCACTCCTTGATTTCATTTTTTCATCATTTCCGTCATCGTATTCCATGTCTGCTTCCAGTCCTACTTCTCATTCCGCTCCCAATTCTCGAGCGCGCGTCATCGTCGCGGGTGCCGGGCCGTCCGGCATCGTCGCTGCCATCGCCGCAGCGCGGGAAGGAGCGCAAACCACCCTGCTTGAGCAGAACGGCTTTGTCGGGGGCGTCGCCGGCATGGGTCTCGGCCTTCAGGGCTTCTACGACACCTCGGCCCGTCGCGTTATCGGTGGCATCCCTTGGGAATTCGTGCGCCGCATGATCGACCGCGGCCTGTGCGTGATCATGCGCAACGACGACGATCCCAAGGACCCTTTCTACCTCTCGCGCTATATCCGCTTCAATCCCGAGCTCTTCAAACGCACCGCCACGGAAATGCTGCTCGAAGCCGGCGTGAACATGGTTGTACGCAGCATGGTCACGAACATCGTTCGCGAGGGCAGTCGCGTCACTGGCGTGGTTGTGGAGAACAAGTCCGGTTCGTCGCAGCTCTCTGCCGACTGCCTTGTAGACTGCACCGGCGACGGGGACCTTGCAGCTCGGGCGGGTGCCCAACACGAGATAGGCAGTCGTGGCGACGGCGTGTTGCAGCCAATGACGATGCTTTTCTTCCTTTCGCATGTGAACGTGCCGCGGGCCGAGCAACACGGCGTGCTCAAACGGCAGCCTTGGAACGTCGTTGAGCCGAAGCGTCTAATCGGTAAGATCAACAGCTACCGGCTCAATCTCATGCCTTGGGTCGGACAGTTGTCTCAAGCTATTCCTGAGGTGCCTCGCATCACGGGCACAAATTTCCACGACTACGGCAATGGCATCTTCCACACTGGAAATTTCATCCATATCAGCCATTTAGATGGATCGAACGGCGACCAGCTCGCCAAGGCCGAGACAATTGGCCGCACTGTCGTGTGGCGTCTCGTCGAGTTCCTGCAGCGGAACGTACCGGGGTTCGAGAACGTCAACCTCGTGCAGATCGCTACACACGTTGGTGTGCGCGAGACGCGCCGTATTCATGGTCACTATTATCTGACCGTCGAAGACGCGCGGAAGGCGCGCCAGTTTGCGGACAACGTCGCGCAGTGCGGTAACCTCATGGACATCCATGACAATCACGCATCGGACTACGTGAGCCTAGCCTCTGGCACGCAAATCGATGGCGGGCTAAGTTTCGGCATGCCCTATCGCTGCCTCGTGCCCCAAGGGGTGGATGCGCTTCTTATGGCGGGACGTTGCGTATCGGGCAGCCGCGAGGCCCAATCATCCTTCCGCGTGATGGGCACCTGCATGGCCATGGGGCAGGCGGCTGGTACCGCGGCGGCGCTGACGGCCCTGGCAGGGACCGTGCCGCGCCTCATTGATCCGCAGGCGCTGCGCGCGCGCCTCGTCGAGGTGGATGCCATGGTTGACAGCCCCGGCATACCCGCATTCGCCGCAGCCGAAGATGCACGGATAAATTGAAGAATGTTGGCCACGGCTGAGATGAAAGACCGTCTATCACCCGCATGGCGCATTCACCGCCCAATGTCTCCCAGTCGGCGGGACCGGCGCTTGGACCGTGGCACCCTCGCCGCAAACGTCAATTTCGAGCGAATCCATGGAGTGGCGCGGAGTCCTCGCGCTTGGCAGCACTGATGGGTTTCTCCTTTTCGCTCCCGAAGAGCGCAAGAAGGCAGTCTCGATCATTGCCAAATTCGCCGCCGAAATGTCAGCTATCGAGAATGACTCTGATATCCGTCCGGAGGCCGCGATTGAATTGGGGCGCTCCGCGGCGCACTATCGCGCGGCTGCGAGAGCTTTTCCAGCGCTGGAAACTTGACTCTCCGCTCGTTGGATCTTGAGGCCTGTTTCGGCACCGAACCATAGCTCCCTTGATTTTCGCGGTCCCCGAAACAGTCCGCCCGACGGGATATTCTAAGAAACTTCCGGCATGCGCGCCATCGACCTTATCGTCATCTTCGGCTATTTCACCGCGATTCTTGGAGTGGGCCTCTGGTTTTCCCGGCAAAATAGCAGCACGGACCGCTATTTCCTAGGCAATCGCAATTTTCCTGGCTGGGCAGTAGGCCTGAGCTTCATCGGCTCGACCATCAGTTCGGTAACTTTCATCGCATACCCGGCAGATAGTTTCCGCACTGCTTGGGTGCGCCTCGCACCCTCGTTTGCGTATCCGCTCGTGGTGGCGGTCGCCGCCTTCCTGTTCATCCCGTTGTTTCGCTCGGGTTCTGCACGGTCGGCCTATCACTATCTATCCCTGCGATTTGGTCCGTCGATCGCGGCCTATGCGGCCATGATTTATCTCACGGCACAACTAGTGCGCGCCTCTGCGATCCTCTATCTGCTGTCGGTACTCCTGCACACACTCACATCGTACTCCGTGCCAGTTTGCATCCTGATTGCCGCAGGCACCACCGCATTTTACACAGTCAAGGGCGGTTTCGAAGCGGTAGTGTGGACAGACGTCACGCAGGTGATAGTTCTCATCGTTGGAGCCATCGCATGTATCGTGACGATTGCCTTGGCGCTGCCTGGCGGATTGGGTCAGGTCCTTCGGGAAGCGATGGCGGCTGGAAAGCTGTCGTTCGAGGATTTGAATCGGACGACGGGCCAGCTCGAGCCGCTCTCAAATGGCCTCTCTTTGAAAAACATAACTTTGCCGATGCTCGTGCTGGTGGGCATGTCGCAATTTGTCGCTGGCCAGCTCGATCAAGATACGGTGCAACGTTGGTGTTCCGCAAAGTCCACACGCGAAGCGCGAAAATCGATGTTTGTGCTTGGTTTCGGAGCGCTGCCTGTGTGGACGACCTTCATGTTCATTGGCACCTGCCTATGGGTCTATTTCCAACACTTTCCGTCCGCGGAATCGATGGAGATTTCCAGTGGATTGCGGAAGGCGGAGGACATCCTGCCGCACTTCATCATGACGGCTCTACCGCCCGGGTTGTGCGGTCTGGTAGTCTCTGCTGCACTAGCGGCCGCGATGGGATCGCTTAGCAGCAGTATCAACAGCGCAAGCATGGTGTGGGTGTGCGATATTTATCGTGCCCACTTGTATCGCGACGGCAACGATGCGCACTACGTGCGCATGGGACGCTGGGCTTCGATGTCCTTCGCGCTGATTATGGCATGCGGCGCTTGGGCGGTGGCGCGATGGAGTTCCCGGACGATCGTAGATCTTTCCTTCATGCTGCTATCACTCGTGGGTGGCGGTATTTCCGGCGCTTTTCTTTTTGGTCTTCTCACGCGCCGCGGTGACGCGCGTGCGGTGTTGTGCGGCGTGGTCGCCACAATGGCGTTCACCGGCTATTCCATCGTCTCGCAGTGGGGCTTGGTCGAAGAGATATTCCACCCCTATTACACGTCGATCCTGAGTAACGTGACGATGTTCGTAACCTGCTGGCTCGCCTCTTGCGTATTCCACACCCCAAACCGCCCGCTCACGAACCTCACTGTGTGGGATCGCACGCCAGCGAAAGACTAAGCCAACCCAACTTGCGCAACTGGAGGTCGAAAATGAGGTTTTTCGGGAGCATGTGATATCCAAGGTACTGATACATCGTGACCGCATCCTGAAACGTGCGAGTAGTGACGACCAACCCACTTCAAGAATTTCATCGTTTTGATAGTATTTCCGTGGTGCCGTCGCATCCGCGAAAGAGTCGCCTGTCATTTTGAGATTTGAGACAATTTCTAATTTTCACGGGTCTATTTCACTGCCGCTCGGGTCGACCTGCCCGCTACCCACTGAAAAGAACGAAGGACCAATCCAGAGCATCACTCGTCGTCCGATTGTGCCGGGCAGGCTATTGAAGGACAAAGCTTGCCGTCTCAGAACTCAGGCGAATTGCCGGAAGATCGAGGGGGTCGGTTTCCAGCACGAGGACGTTCACTCCCGGTCTGGCCACGACGCTCAATGTCTTGCCGAGATTCACCCGCCTGCCATTCAACCAGCCGCCAGCCGATTCGCCCGAGAGTGCAAAGGTCATATTGCCTCCCTGGGGTGAATCAAAACGCGTCGAAACGAAGAAACCACGGTTGTTTCCACGCGTGGGAAAGGCAGTCTCGAGTTCGTAGACGGGCAGCGTTCCATCCGCAAGAGACACGATCTGCACCCAGTCCTTGAGCGTGTAGTCGCCCTCCACGACCCGCTGGATGCCGAGGTGCTCGTTTGCCGCGCTAACCAGGTACGCTCTCCAAATTCGGGCGACGCCACCCTTGCCGGCGTCAAAGTCACCAGGCTTTCCGAGCGCTGACAGAAACGCGTAGATGTCCAGCCGCTCCTCCGGCAGAAGCGAATCCCTCCACCCCGCAGGCATGAGCGAACCGATGTTGGTGCGCCTGACAATCTGCGCCGTTGGGATGGAGAATTCCTCATTGGTCGCCGTGCGCAACAGCACCTCCGTCGCTGTCTCCCGTGCAATCATGCCCATCAGCTCCTGCCCATCGCGCTTGGTGATCGAGACGGCATGGTACCCTTCCTTCACCTTCGCGGCCGGAGCAAGCAACGATTCGACAACATAGTCCCCGGGGGCGCTCGCGCCAATGCTCGTGAGATCCGGTCCAATGTGCCCGCCCGCTCCTCCAATGGCATGGCAGGACATGCAGGCGAGATCCGGTCGCCGATAGAGCCGTTCGCCCCGATGGGGATCGCCCTTCGCTGCGGCCTCTCTCGCCAGCTCCTGAAAACGCTCGGGGGTCAGCGGCTCCGAGGACGCACTGAGGCCCGAGGCCCTGGCAAGCAAATCGGCCAGCTCCGGATAGCGGCCGCCCTCCCGCGATGGACGGAGACCCGCTTTCGCGACATCGACGGGAAGCGTCGCCGATGCCAGCAACGCCGGCAGAGCCTTTCCAACACCCTTGATGCCAAGCAGCGCACGCCACAACGCTTCGGACTGCGCCGGATCCCGAGTCTCCGCAAGCACGGTCACAATCCGCCCAGAAACCGATTTGAAATCAACGGTAGCGAGCGCCACAACCGCGTCACGACGGACATCAAGCGACGACTGCGGACCCGCCAGCGCCCGCAGCGCGGCAAGAGCCTCGTCGTCTCCTATTTCACGCAAGGCTGTCATCGCCGCATCGCGCTCGGATGAATCACCCTTTGCCGCCCGTTCCTGCAACGCGGCTGTTGCGGATCCCGCCTTCCACGCGCCGAGAACCCGTATCGCCGCCACGCGAATTTTTTCCGATGGAGACTGAATCATTGCCATGGCGGGCTCCGCCGACGTCGAGGGCATCAAGGACCGCAGGCGCGTCGCGCTGAGGAGGGCATCCATCCCGCGCAAAACCGCAGACTCAGGAAGTTTCGAATCAACGATGCGCGCGTAAAGCTTGTCCAACTCCGCCACGCCTCCCGCAGCTCCTATCAATTCAAACCAGGATCCGGAGCCATCCAGCGGAACAACTCCCCTTGAAATCAGATTGCCGAGGACCCTCGTCGCGTCCACCGGTTCGATCGCCTTCAGCGCAAACTCAAGCTGCGCCTCGCGCCCCTCGGATTTCCATTTCCCGCTCAGCACCGCATCCAGCCAGGGCTTCGACAGATCGTTGATCGACTGCCAGATCGCGTACTCGAGAAACTCATCCGTGGGCCTGTCGATCGCGGAAAGCACCAGTTCGGCCGCCCGGGCAGTGCCGCGCGTCCCGAGGGCTAGAACCGCTTCGAGCCGGACACGGGGATGTTCATCCGCCACACGGTTCGCAAGAATGCCGATGTCCATTCCCACAGGCAGCGCACGCACCGCCGCGCCGCGCACTCGCGAATCCCCGGATTCCGTCAGCTCCTTCACAAGAGCGGGGGGAATGCTGTCAAACACCTGGTAAATTCGCAGCGCGTGCAGCTTCGCGATGTCTGATTGCTGCGCCGCAGTCCACCGATCCAGCGCTGGCAGCACCTTCTCGGCGCCATGGTCACGCAGCAGTCGCGTCGCCTGGGCCTGTTCGTAGCCGCTGTTGGATGTCAGCCTGTTGAGCAGTTCCGCCACTGAAAGCCGGCCAAGATCGGCCTTCACAAGCGGTCTTGATCCCTTCGGCGCTATTCTCCAGATGCGCCCGTTTGACTTGTCGCGCCGGGGATCCCGGAAATCGACCTCGCCGTGCTGAATGATGGGATTGCTCCAGTCAGCCACATAGAGCGCACCATCCGGACCGATGCGCAGGTCGATCGGCCTGAAGGAATCTCCCGTTGCGCGCACGAAATCCGGCATTTCCTGGGTGACAAAACCCGCGCCGTTTTCCGAATATCTGAATCGGACCAGGCGATGGGCGCGGAAATCCGCCGTCACAAGATCACCCTGCCAGTCCGCGGGAAACAACGGGCTGCGCATGATCTCGGCGCCGCAAAACTTCGGGTATTGTCCGAGGCTGATCGACGGAGCCTGACGCCTTGCCGGAGCCAGCGTGCGAAATGTCACCCGAGGAAACGCCCAACTGACCCCCTGAAAGCCCGCTCCGTCCGTGACGAACGAATCGCCATAGTTGTCAAACGCGTGCCCCCACGGATTGATCCAGCCTCGATAGACAACCTCCATGCGCGCGTTGCGCGGATCAAAGCGGAACATGCCACCCGCCTTGAGCCGAACCACGCCGGTGGGTGTCTCCGCGTTGGTGCGGGTGTACACCGATTGATTCATGTAGAGGCGTCCATCCGCGCCCCACCGGAGCGTGTGCAGATTGTGATGAGTGTCCTCCGTGCCAAATCCGCTCAGGACCACCTGCCGCTCATCGGCCCGGCCATCGCCGTCGTTGTCTCGGAAATGTATCAGCTCGGTGCTCTGGGCGACATACGCGCCGCCATCACCGACCTCGATGCCAGTCGGAATGAGCAGGCCGCCGGCAAATTCCGTCGACTTGTCGGCACGCCCGGCGCCCTTCGAATCTTCAAGGATGATGATCTTGTCGTTCGTTGCCTGGCCCGGCTCGATCTGCGGATAGAGTTCCGAGGTGGCGATCCAAAGCCGGCCCTTCTCGTCAAAGTTCATCTGCACCGGCTTGTGCAGCATCGGGCTCTCCGCCCAGAGCGTCACGTCGAGGTCGCTGGCGACACTCAAATCCGGCAGAGGCTGCAGCGGGGCCTGCGGTATGGGCTTGGGTGGATTCGCGACGAGATCCGCGGAAACCACAGCACCCGGCCTGCGGAGTTGAGCAATGCGGGCTTCCTCCGCCGCGATGAGCGGACGAAACTGCTCGATCTCCACGGCGTTTCGGCCCTGCTCATGTTTTCTGAAACCGAAGATATAGACGTAGTTGGCGGGCCGCGATGCGTAGAAGAACCAGTCATTCTTGCGCAGGATCGACTGGCGCAGGGCACTCATCACCGGTGAATCCTCCCGCCACGCACCGCGGGCGCTGGATCCGAAAAGCGACTCCTCAATCATTCCCGCAAGCGTGTGATATCCGGCGTCCGTGGGATGGATTCCATTGAACGTGATCGGGCGTCCGGTCCGAAGGCGGGTTTGTTCCTGAAGCGGAACGAACCGGAGCTTCCGGGAAGCGCCAATCTCCGCGAGCACCTCGGAATAGGCGCTGATCTGACGATTGTGCGCCGCAGGGTCCGGCCAGGGCGTGCCGAGTGCCTCGTGCGAAATCGGAGCAAGCAGCACGATGCGAATCCCGGGTGACACGCGTTCAAGGGTGTCGATCAGACGGTTCATCTGTTCGCGAAAAGCCGGCAGTCCCTCCTCCCCCGAGAATGAACTCGCCATGCCATAGTCCAGAAACGCAACGGTCGGCTTTGCCTCTTCAATCTGCCGCACGAGCTGGCGCCAGCCCTCGTCGGGAGGCTCCCTTCCCGCCTGAATCAGGCTCAGGCTTGCGCGCGACCCACCTGCAGGCGTGTCGCCATTCCATCCCAAATTTCGAAATGTGACGGATCGATCCGGAAACTGGGTCGTCAGCATCAGCTCAATCCAGCCAGCCTCCTGTTCGCCCTCGATCAGACGGTCTCCTATGAAGACCACGCGGTCGCCGTCCCTGAGCTCAAAGGGTGCCTCCGCCGCCTGGCACACAGAGGCGAAAATCAAGCCGAGGATTGAGACGATTGCGACAGGAACGCTGCGAGCTCGAGAATAGGTCATGGTGGTGCCTCGCCAGCAAACGCGAGGTCCGCCAATGAAGCATCGGCGCTGTGTCGAACGCAACCACGGCCTCCGAAAAATTCCGCGTCCACTATTTCCCGGGCAGAAGCAGGACTTTCCCGGTCGTGACGCGTCCTTCCAAGGCGCGATGCGCATCCGCGGCTTTCGACAGTTGAAACGTCGCACCCACGCGCACCTTCAGCACCGACTGCTCCACCCATGCAAACAGATCGTTCGCCCGCGCTCGTGTCTCCTCGGCGGACAGCGTGTAATGGGCCAGCGTCGGTCGGGTCATGAACAGGGATCCCTTTCTCGACAGAAGCAAGGGCTCGAAGGCAGGCACGGGCCCGCTGGAATTGCCGAATGTCACAAACATGCCCCGCGGCCGGAGGCACGCCAGGCTTCCTTCAAAGGTGTCCCTGCCAACCGAATCATAAACAACGTCTACTCCATGTCCGGCGGTGAAGGCGCGGGAGGCCTCCACGAAACCCTCCTTCGTATAGATGCAGACGGCACCCGCCCCCGCCTGCCGGGCGAGTTCAGCCTTTTCCTCCGTGCCCACGGTGGCGATCACCCGTGCCCCGCGCAGCCGGGCGATCTGAATCAGAAGCAACCCAACTCCGCCGGCGCCCGCATGGATCAGCGCGGTGTCGCCCCGCTTCAACGGAAACGTGTCGCAGGCCAGGTAGTGCGCCGTCATTCCCTGAAGCATCAGCGCCGCGGCGGTTTCAAGTGCGACAGGTGGCGGCACAGGCACGGTGTGCGCGGCCGGCGACAACGCCTCCGCAGCATACGCTCCCTTGGCGCTGGCCGACGCCACGCGGTCTCCAACCCGGAATTCTGTCACACCGGCTCCGATGGCTGTCACGATTCCCGCCGCTTCCATCCCCGGAACAAAGGGCAGCTTCACCGGATAGAGCCCGCTGCGATGATAGGTGTCGATGAAGTTGACCCCCGCAGCCGCCACGGAAAAACGAATCTCACCGGCCGCGGGTGCAGGCACCGGCACGTCGTCGACGATCAACTTGTCCGGGCCGCCTGTTGCATGGATGCGAATTGAAAGCATGGCAGAGTCTGATCGGAACGCGCGACCGTCGGTTTCCTTCCGCAGCGCAATGACCGGTCGTTCAGGGCGCTGCGTATCAAGGATACAACGTCAAATCACGGCGTGGGCGGAATGATGACCGACGACGTGACATCGACCCCATTCCGCTCAAGCCGCCCCTGGTTCGCCTGGGCGGACATGAGGAATCCATCGGAGCGCTGCCCCGGGTTCATCTTGATTGCGGTCGCCCCGCCAATTTCTATGGCGCGGCCATTGGATTGAAGAAGGTTTCCGCCAGTGATGAGAATATTGGTCCCCACGGTGCCGGTCACCAGCTTTGGCGATGCATTGTCGTGGGCGTCGATGTCATACAGATTGAGCGGTCCGGCAATATTCACCCCCGGCGCGTACAATCCGACATTTCCCGACGAGCCAAAGAAACTGACGTTTCCAACTCGCACACCAGCGAACTGCCCCGTCGGGCTGATGATGTTCACCAGCGCGAGATCTGCAAAACCGTCGTAGGTGACGCCAGGTTTCAGCACCAGGACATTGCCCGTCGCCGCTCCAACGCTGTACACGCCGAAGTTCGTCGTGGAATCGGCGCCGGAGATGGTCACCGTGGCATGGCCCTTCATGTAGCTGACGGACGGCTGATTGTAGTTCACCGCCACCGCCGGACCCGAGGGATTCGTCAGCGTGACCGTAAGGACTCCGGCTCCGGAGAACTCCAGCTGCACGATGTCATCCGTCAGATCCACGTAGGAAATGCGTGCGATCTGGCCCGGATCCGCAGTGATTGATGCCGCCGCTCCCGTCAGGAGGAACTGGTCATAGACGTTCCCGGTCGCCGGGTGAACGATATCCGCAGTGTGCAGGATCGCGGTGCCGGCGGGACGCTGCGTCGGGGTCATGGACAGCGTGGCCGGATTCGTGACGACCGTGCTGCCATTGGACGTCACCGCCAGGGTGTAGCTGCCGACGTTCACAGGCTGCACGCCAGGGATCGAATACGATGAAGCCGTTGCGCCGGAAATCGGCACGCCGTTCAGCCTCCATTGATACGTGACCGCAAGCGCGCCAGGATTGTTGATGGTCGCTGTGAAAGAGGCGCCCGATCCCTGGATCACGGAAAGCGAACTGGGGTGCGTGGCGATGCTGACAGGCGTGACCGGGTTCACCGTGAGCGTCGCCGCTGAACTCGTCAGTGTGGAACCGTTGGACGTCACCGCGACCGTGTAGCTGCCGACATGCGATGGCTGCGCCGAGGGGATCGTGTAGGTTGACCCCGTGGCTCCGGATATCGGAGTGCCGTTGAAACTCCACTGGTAGGTGACCGTCAATCCGCTGGGGTTGTTGATGCCCACCGAAAAGGATGCGCTCGCCCCCTGGCTCACTGTCTGCGCTGCGGGCTGGGTTGCGATGCTCACCGGAGTCACCGGACCTCCGCCCCCGGAACCGATGCTGGTTTCGGTGGTCGGGAGGGTCTCAAACGTCAGCGTTGTGCCAGTGACAAGCGAAGGATTGATCGACGTTGCGGTCACCGTCACATCCGCAAGGGAGAAAGTGACGTCCGTCGCGGTCAGTCCGGGATTGCTGACGGTGGGCGTTGCGTCCGTGAAGAGCTCCGTGCTGACACTCGCGCCGAAGTCATCCTTGAATGCCACAGCCTCGATCGAGTGATCCGTACTGTTGAAGAACGAGGCCACAACGTCGTCGCTGTCATAGTCGGGAGAAACCATCACCAGGCTCATGTTGTTCTTGTATTTCTTCCACTTGATGTTGCTCAGCGTCAGATCCGACAAACCCGCATAGACCGGGCGGACTGTGTCGGCCGCTGTTCCCGACGCGAGTCCCAGCCAGATCCGGCTCCCTTCAAACTGGGGCGCGAGGACATTGATTGTGCCAAAGGAAATCTGCGTTTGCGCCTCAATCGCACCGCTGGAACTCATGACGCCAAGAACAGCGTCGATGGCAGGGTTGCTCGATCCCTGCACCGCCGTCATTGCACCCGTGAGAAGCACTCTCTCATTCGCCAATTCACCTCCCGCCGCGATCGACGCGATCCGGTCACCGCTGCCGCCGCTGATTCGTTTGCTCCAGATGACGGCACCCGCCGAAGTCACCTTTGCAACGATTGTCCCGGGGCTTGCAGTGCCGCCCAAGGCGGGCAGTTCGACTCCGGAGAAATAGAGATTCGTCGTGGTCGCCGACGGAAGCGCATAGAAAATGGCGTTGTTGGTGGAGCGTTTTGCCCACGACACCGCGCCCGTCGAGGTGAGCTTGATGATTGTGGTTTCATAGCCAATCGAAAACGTCATCAGATTCAACTGCATGCGCAGGACGTGCACCAGCAGCGAGCCGTCGGTCAGCGGCAGTCCATACACGACGGGGTTCGTGTTCTGTGCCGTTGTAGTAAAACCGGGCGCCGTCAGCGACCGGCCCCACGCGAGGCTGCCATCGTTGTTGAAGGCCAGCACTTCGACGGAGATGTCCAGATCGCGCACCACAAAAATACGGTTGACCGTCGAGCCCGGAATGACCGTCGTCCGCGCTGCTTCGGTTGTCATTTTTCTCTGGAATATGGGCGCGCCCCCGGCCTTCGCGTAAAGGCCAAACGTTGTTTCCGTCGGCGTGGTCTGCTTCGCGAAAAACTGACTGGCATCGGCGGCGGACAGGACGGTCACGCCCAGCTGCAGCGGCGACAGCCGGGTGACGGTGTTGCCCGCAGAATCAAATTCCAGCAGCCCGCCAATGGTCGTGTTGTTCTGCCCATTCACGTTGGGCATGGAGTAGTAACCCGCACGATTGTAGTGAGGCATGACCGTGCCACTGTCCCAGACGGCATAATTGCTGTCGCGCGCGGTGATGCGTTTCGGAAACGCGGCCGTGGTCGCCGCCGTATTGGGCGCCGCAGTGGCACCCGTGGGAAGCGGCAGTGCCGCACTTGCGGTCCCGGCTGCGCAGAGCCCCAGACCAAGACAGGCAAAACGAATTGCCACACTTCCAAGCAACCGGCTCCGCCCAAGAAATTTCGTTGGAGTAATCTTCATGGTAAAATGGATTGGCCACGATGCTTTATCAGGCATTCTGCGGCGAGTGTGAAATCATTCATCGGAAGCGATTGGCACGGTCGATGTTCGCCCGGAGAGCCCGGCGAAGCGGCGCTCGCGGAAAGGCACTGGCATGAACATGGATGATACACTTCGGGTGACTTTGTTCAGCCTCGGCGTCGCGGCACTGGGCACCCTGCTGATACTGCCTGGAGGAATCGCACTGGGATGGCTTCTTGCGCGCAAGCGCTGGCCGGGAAAGACGTTGGTGGAGACACTGGTCGCCCTTCCCCTGGTGATGCCGCCAGTCGCAACGGGACTGGTCCTTCTCAAGCTGCTCGGTCGCAGGGGCCCGATTGGCGAATTCCTGGACGCCATCGGTCTGGAAATTGTGTTCACCTGGAAGGCAGTCGTGATCGCCGCCGCGGTGATGGCCCTGCCCCTGCTCGTCAGAAACGCACGGGTCGCCTTCGAGGATGTGCCCGCCCGCTTTGAACAGGTCGCTCGAACCATGGGCGCCGGCCCCTGGCGCGTTTTCTTCACAATCTCCCTCCCCCTTGCCTCGCGGGGACTTTGCGCCGGGGGAGTCCTGGCATTCGCCCGTGCGCTGGGAGAGTTCGGGGCCACCGCCATGGTGGCGGGATTCATCCCTGGAAGGACGGTGACGCTCTCGCTGGGGATCTATCACCAGGTGCAAATGGGCCGTGACACCGATGCTTTCATCCTTCTCGCCATGTCCGCTTCACTGGCATTTTCAGCGGTGCTTCTCAGCGAACTGCTCATGCACAAGCGCCGCTCCACGCGCGAGAGAATCCAGTCATCGAAAGCCGCGTCTTCATGAGGCTCAAGTTCTCCTCGCTCAATTGGAACGCAGATGCGTTTTCACTCGACCTTTCACTGGAGGTTGAAGGTCGTGCAATCGGCCTCTTCGGCAATTCCGGAGCGGGCAAGACAACGTTGATCGAACTCATCGCCGGCGTGCGCCGCCCGGATGCCGGTTCAATCGCCCTCGATGGTGTCACGCTTTGCGACAAGATGGCCGGAATTTTCGTACCACCAGAATCGCGGGACGTGGGCTACGTGCCCCAGGATGGAGCGCTTTTCCCCCATCTCAACGTCCGCTCCAACCTCAACTATGGCGTTCGCAGCCGGGCACGCGGGGGGATCGCTGAAGCTGATGGAACGGAAAAACTTCCCATCACGCTTGAGTCCATTGTCGAACGGCTCGACATCGCCTCCCTTCTCGAGCGTGAGGTGACCCACCTTTCCGGCGGAGAGCGTCAGCGTGTCGCCCTCGCCCGCGCCCTGCTTGCCTCCCCCCGGCTGCTGCTGCTCGATGAACCGCTCAGCAGTCTCGACGCCGGGCACAAAGCCGCGGTCTTTCCACTGCTGAAACGCATACGCGATGAGTTCGGAGTGCCGCTGGTGTACGTGAGTCACGCACCCGAGGACTTCTTCGCACTCTGCGACCAGGTTGTCGTGCTGTCGGACGGCCGCTGCCGTTCCGTTGGCGCTCCAGGGGAAATCTTCTCCACGCGGCCGGCAATTGGCTACGAGCTGGTCCGGTCAACCGACCTCTGCAAGCTGAAGTGAGTCGCCGCGGGAACGCAGTCGCGTTCTCCCGCATCAGGCCGCCGCCTACAGATCGTCGTCGTGCGCCCCCTCAAGGGACGAGGCCTTCTGGTATTCGGTCACACGGCCCTCAAAGAAGTTCTGCTCCTTCTTGATGTCCATCATCTCCGCAAGCCAGGGCAGCGGGTTCTTCACGCCAGGTGAAAGCAGACCCAGGCCCACCCCTTCCAGCCGGCGGTCCGCGATGTAATCAATGTACTGCAGGAACTCGTCGACGGCGAGCCCCACCGCATTGACCGGCAGGCAGTCGCGGATGAACTCCTTCTCCAGCTGCACGGCCTCCGCCATCGTCGCGCGCAGCTCCTCCTTGAACTCCGGAGTCCAGATGTCGCGGTTCTCCTCGACAAGATCCATGAAGAGATTGCGGAAGACCTCGATGTGATTGCTCTCGTCGCGCAGCGTGTAGCGGAACATCTGGCCGATTCCCGGAAACTTGTTCTGCCGGTAGAGCGAAAGGATCATGCCGAACAGTCCGTAGAACTGGGTGCCCTCCATGCACTGCCCGAATACAAAGATGTTCCTGGCAAGCAGCCGCTTGTTCTCCAGAAGGGTGAGGTCGAGGTCGCGGCGCAGCTTCCGGGAAATGCGCGTCACGAACTCGTTCTTTTTCACAATGGTCTGAACATCCTCGAACATCGCCTCGCATTCATGGGGATTGATGCCAAGCGACGAAATCATGTAGAGCAGCGAGTCGGCGTGAATGTTCTCCTCGTGCGCGTGGCGCCCGAGCACCAGCTTCAGTTCCGGCGCCGTGACCAGCTCGCGCACGACGTGCTGGATGTTGTCGCCCACGATCCCCTCGGCCGCCGAGAAATAGCCGATGCCCATGCGGATGATCCAGCGCTCGATGTCCGAAACCATCTTCGCATCCCGCCACTGCTCGATGTCCTTGCCCATCGGGATGTCCTCCGGCTCCCAATGGTTCGCCTTCATCTTCCGGTAGAGGTCGTAGGCCCACTGGTACTTCAGGGGCAGGAGATTGAAGGTCATCGTGTCGCGGCCGTTGATGACGCGCTTGGCGGCGAAGGCCTCCTCGGCCTTGGCCTGATCGAGGACGAACGACTTGTTGCCAACAATGAAGGTCTTGTGCATCGGAAATGAGGCGGTTTTTCGACGTGAAGTTGAGGCACAGCCAAAACGGAATTCCCAGTCTTTTTCTCGCTTCACCCGCCGGATGATGAAGATTCTTCACCACCGGCCTGCGAGGCAGGCAGAAGGCTTGCCACCTTCAGTGAGCCGGGCAGCATCGCCCGCCGAGCATGATTCGATCCTTCGTTTTCAGCGACGGAAAGCTTGTGGGGCGCGACCTTGAGTCCGAAGCCCTTCGGCTGGTGCGGGCCGACAAGGGGCTCCTGCTGTGGGTTGACCTGGTCAACCCCACCGACGAGGAGGTCCATGAAATCCTCGAGGGCGTCTTCCAGTTCCATCCGCTTGCAATCGAGGACTGCCGGACGCCCAGTTCCCTGCCCAAGGCGGAGGACTATGACGACTACCTGTTCGTCGTGACCCACGCGGTCGACTTCACCCGCTCGGAAAAGTTCAACACCACGGAACTCAACCTGTTTCTCGGAAAGGACTTTCTGGTCACCTACCACGCCCCCTCGGTCAAATCCATCGAGACTGTCGTGGACCGCTGCGTCCGGACCACCGGCTCAGTCGCCCGCGGGCCGGACCGGCTGGCGCACCTCATCATCGATGCGCTGGTCGACAACTACCAGCCCACGACCGAGGAACTGCGGGCGGAGCTGGAGTCGATCGAGGAATCCGTCCTCAGCAGCTCGGATTCCGGCCTGACCACCCAGCTCATGGAGGTTCGCGGCGAAATCGCGCACCTCCGCCAGATCGTGAGACCGCAGCGCGACATGATCTCCCGGCTGGCCCGCGGCGAGTCCAAGATGATCCGTTCGGTGATGCTGCCGTATTTCAGGGACCTGCGCGACAACCTGATCCGCATCGATGAGACCGCGGCCTCGTTCGCCGACCAACTGCTGATTTCCTTCGACCTTTACCTTAACAAATCGTCCTTCCAGGCCAATGAAGGCATCAAGGCCCTTACGGCGCTGACGGCCGTCAGTCTGCCGGGCATCATCATTGGCACCTGGTACGGGATGAACTTTGAACACATGCCGGAACTGACCTCACCCTACGGCTACCCGGGGGTGACGGCGGCAACCGCCATCTGCACGTTCCTGATGTGGCGGTGGTGCAAACGAAAACGCTGGATCTAGCCTCCGCCATGGTCACCACGCTTGTCTACAGGGACAACAAGATCGTTGCGCAGGACCCGCCGGTCGAATCGCTCGGCACGCTGCGGTGCGAACCCGGCGTCCTGCTCTGGGTCGATCTTTCGGCGCCCACCCAGGAGGAAACGCGGCTGATTCTGGAATCGGCCTTCGCGATCCACCCGCTCGCCATTGAGGACTGCGTCATTGACACCCCGTTTCCGAAACTCGAGGAGTTCGACGACTACCTCTACCTGGTGATGCACGCGGTCGACTACACGCAGACCGAGGAGTTCACGACCACCGAGCTGAATTTCTTTCTCGGAAAGAATTTCCTCCTGACCTTCCACAAGCAGCCGTTGCGACCGGTCCAGGCCGCCCTGGAGCGATACCAGAAGAACCCATCGACCCTCGTCCGCGGGCCCGATCGTTTTGCGCACGTCATTCTCGACCTCATGGTCGAGGCGTACAAGCCCGCGATGGACGCACTGCACGAGGAGCTCGACAAGGTGGAGCGCGGCGTGCTCCAGGGCGCGCCGGCGGGCGAGCTCTTTCCGCTCGTCATTTCGCTGCGGAAGAAATTCTCCGCGCTGCGCCAGATCGTGCGCCCGCAGCGGGAGATCGTCAGCACGCTCTCGGACGGAAAACTCAAGTTGATCCGGAGCGTCATGGTCCCGTACCTCCGCGACCTGACCGAGGATCTCTCGCGCATCGAGTCGCAGGCCAACGCCTGGGCCGAGCAGCTCATCCTTTCATTCCGCGTCTATCTCAACCGCTCCAGCCACGAGGCCAACGAAGGGATCCGCGTGCTGAACGGCATCACCGCACTCACCATCCCCGTCCTGATTCTCAGCGGCTGGTACGGCATGAACTTCACGAACATGCGTGAACTGGGATGGAAACACGGCTACGCCGGAGCAACGGCACTGGTCCTCATAGGCACCATCGCGATGCTTCGTTTCATGCGAAAGCGAAAGTGGCTTTGAAGTCACGCGGGACGGGACGGAAAGAATGATGGAAACATGACGTGCGGCCTCTCCCGAAGGCGTTTGCGCTGGGGTGAAAACTCCGTCGACTATCGAGCCATGCGAATTCGCCGAACCCTGGATCCAGGACTCCGACGCCGCCTGCTGGCATTCGCGGCCGCAGCCTGTTTCCTTGCCATGGCATCGGCGCAGGGGCAGGGGCAGCCGCGCGTTGATTTTCCCCGGATGGGCGGGCCCTATCCCGGCGACCGGTCAGGCACGCGGATCTGGATTGAGGGAGGCGGATGGGTGGATGAAGCCACCGTCAGGACCGCGCGTGAAACAGCCTCGCACAGCACGGGCACGCCCGACTGGCGGAATCCGCGCGAGTTCAGCCGGGACGTCTTCACGTTTGCGCGGGCCATCTTTCGCTCCGAAAGGCGTGTGCCGCGGCGCGGACCCGTGTTCGGGTGGTTTGTCGACTATCCGGATGCGGATCTCAATCTGTCCTACCGCCTGCAGCAACTGACCTCGATGAAGGTGGATCCTGATGGACGGGTCCTGCATCTCACCGATCCCGATCTGCCCGACTATCCCCTGATCTACATGGTGCACACCGAGGACATGCTCCTGCAGGAGGAGGAGGTTTCGGCCCTGCGCAACTACCTGCAGGCGGGCGGGGTCCTGCTCGCATCGGACTACTGGGGCACGGACGCCTGGAACAATTTCTCCGCGGAGATGCGGCGCGTGCTTCCGGGAAAGGCCTGGGCGGACATTCCCATGGATCATCCCGTGTTCAAGTGCATCTACAGGATTTCGGGGCCGATGAACGAGCTTCAGATTCCCACGCTTCAGTACTGGGTGCGCAGTCACGACCCAGCGAACCCCAATTCACGCATCACGGTGGACCGCGGCGTCGGCTCGGAAAACGTCGCGGTCAAGGCGCTGCTCGACGACCGCGGGCGCATCATGGTCCTTTCCATCCACAACTCCGACATCAGCGACGGCTGGGAGCGCGAGGGGGAAAATGCGGACTACTTTCGTGAACTGTCTGAAAAACGGGCCTACCCCCTGGCGATCAACCTGATCTTCTACCTGATGACCCACTGAACCGCGGGGATTCAGAAACTAGCGGTGAAATTGGGCTTGGCATTGCCCGTTGATTGATATTTATCAATCAACACCCGTGCCATTCCAGGCCGGAATCAATCGGATCCTCCCCTATGAACCTCCCCTCCGCCCAATCGCTGCGTGTCCTGGCACGGCTGCTTGTCGTCACAGGATTTATTACTATCAACCTCCTTCGAGGCCAGATTCGATCCGGGCCGGTCACCGATGACGCCGACACGATTGAGCTCTCGCCATTTCAGGTCAGCACCACCTCCGACTCCGGCTATCGGGCCGGCAACTCCGTCTCGGCCACCCGGATCGACACGCCGATCAAGGACCTTCCCTTCTCAATCAGCGCATTCACCGAGCAGTTCATCGAGGACATCGGCGCCCATGAGCTTCTCGACGTTGTCAGTTTCGCCCCTGGAGTGACCAGCGGTGCGAAGGAGTTCACGCAAGGAACCAATCGCTTTTCGATTCGCGGCTTTGACGGCGATGTCACCCCGCAGCGCAACGGCTTCGTCGGCAACCGCTATGTCGATTCAGGCAACGTTCAGCGCGTCGAGGTCGTGAAGGGTCCGGCATCGCTGCTTTACGGACAGATCACGCCTGGAGGAACGGTCAACTACATCACCAAACGCGCGGAGAGAAGGAATTTCACCCGTGTGAAGGGTGAGATCGGCACGGATCACTTCTGGCGCGCCGACCTGGACATCAACCGCACGTTTGCGGACGGACGGGTCAGCGGACGCCTGATCGGCGCCTACGAGAACAGGCTCGCATGGGCTGATCCGAGTGGCGGCGACTCCCGGCTGATGGCAGGCAGCATCGAGCTGGCGCCGACCCGGTCGGTTTCATTGTTCGTGGAGTTCGAGAGCTACCGCCGTTACGAGACTCCGCTCATAAGCATGAAGCCCAATCTCGCGGTCGCCGGTTTCACCACCGCAAACGCCGCGAACTATCCGGTGCTGGCCGACCGGGCGCGTGCGCAGGCGTATGTGGACGTCGGCAACCTCAATCTCGGCTTTCTCAACTACGCGCCGCTGCCGAAGAACTTCAACTATGTCGGCCGGAATGACTATCGTCACTCCAGATTTGATTCCATCAACGCGGAGTTGAACGTGGAGTTCAGCCGGAACTGGCGCGCGCGGGCCAACTTTGGCTGGAATGACTTCAAGCTCAGCAACAAACTGACCGGCCTCGCCGAATTCACCGTCACTCCCGCCGCCGCCTACATTGCCACGGCCGGCAGGAGCCGGTTTACGTTCCGTGATGAACTCGAGAATGACCCCCGGTCGGTGCTTGCCGATCCCTCAAAAACCGCATCAGCGCTTCTGACGCGGCGCAAGCGCCTGGAGGAGTCAATGGGTGACTCCCACTCCTATCAGGTGGAGCTCGCTGGGCGCATCGATGCGGGCGCGGTGACCCTGAAGCCGCTTTTCGGCGCCTATCTCAGCAAGGTCGGCACGGGCAGTTTTCGCAGGGAAAGCACGGTTTCCCCACCGGCCGGCCTGGCCAATGCCCAGACCGCGCCCAACCAGCATTTTCAGCCATGGAACTACAACGATCGCTCCACCTGGATCAACACGGACGACTATGACGTAAATGCGATTCCCGGCATCAACTCATTCAACGACTCCGATGGCGAGGAAAGCGCGCTCTACGGCGTGGTGACGGCGAGCATGCTGGACGAGCGGCTGATCCTCATTGGCGGCGCACGGTACAACGAGACGTGGACAATCAACACCAACAAGCTGCCGACGACGACCACGCCTCCGGGTGAGGCGGTGAAGGGCAGCAAGTTTGAGGCGACAAAAACCACGCCGCAGTTTGGCGCGGGTTACAAGCTCCGCCGGGACCTGCTGCTCTTCGCCAGCTACTCCGAGTCGTTCTTCATCGAAGACCGCAGCCTCACGTCCTTCAACCCAGCCTACAATCCCGCACTTCCCTCCGGCCCCAGCAATCGCGTCACGATCACCGAGCCCGCGGTGCCGACGACCGGCAGGGGATATGAGTTCGGCGTGAAGACGGACTTCCTCAACGGACGCGTCTCCTCAACGATCTCGCTCTTCCACCTGGAACGGAAAAACCGCATCCTTCGTTTCCGTGAAACGGCCCCGGATGGAACGTTCCCGACCATAACGCGGCAGGGGACGGTTGATCGGAGCGAGGGTGTTGAAGTCGAGGTGACCTGGTCGCCTTTGGACAACTGGCAGGTGTTCGCGACGCTGAGCCTGATGGACGTCAAGACCATCAAGGGCACGTTCCCGTCGATCAACGTCTACTCAACTGATCCTGCGGTGCAGGCTGCCTATGTTGCGGCGTACAATGAGGCCAAGGCGCTTATTCTCAATGCCGTGCCTGAAGGATCCGCGGAGAATCTGGCGACACTCTGGACGCGCTACGATTTCAAGAATGGACCGCTGCAGAACTGGTGGGTGGCCGGAGGTTTTGTCCACACGGGCAGGAAAGCGCAGCGAACCGCGAATCCGACTCTCTTCATCGATGCGAGCACGATCTTCGATCTTACCGTCGGCTACAACTGGAAGGCCGACGGGCTCAACTGGTCGGGTGCCCTCGCCTGGAAAAACATTGCAGACAAGGAATACTTCAACGCCAACCAGTCGCGCGGGCAGCCCGGACGCGTGATCCTGAGCATCTCGACGAAGTTCTGATCATCATTCAGCGGGATCAGGACTTCGCGGAAACTGACGCGACGCTTCCAACCGGCCCGCTGGTCTCTCCCAGAAAGAGCGTGGAAGCCAGGGTCAGATCAAGATAGCTGCCTTCCTCGTTTTCCTGGGTGTCAAGCATCAGGCGGGCGGCTGACCGGCCGAGGGACTCGGCGTCGCAGCCCGCCGCCGTGAGTGTCGGGCTTTCCTCGTGCGCGAGCGAGGAATAGTCGGCGGCCGCGATGCTGACGTCGCCAGGCACCTCATATCCTTCGCGTTTGAACGTCATGACCGCACCGCGTGCCATCTGCTGGTTGTAGGTGATGAATGCGGTCGGGAAGTCCCTGCGCCTCCTGAACGGCAGGAGCAGGTACACCGCATCGACGCCCTCGGCGCGGTCGCCCTGCTTCTGCTGGATGTCGTAGCGTGCATTGGCCTTGAGTCCCGCCGCCTGAATGGCGTTGAGATAGGCCTGGTGGCGCGCCTCGTGACGACCGAGCCCTGCGTTGCCGCCGATCCATCCGATTCGCTGGTGGCCAAGCTCGACAAGGTGCCTGACCAATGAGGATATCGCCTGCGGCTCGTTTCCGAGCACGGAATGGCAGAGGCCCGGATGCCTTGCGGACACGGCGACGATGCGCGTGGAGAATTGACGGATCTGCTGGAGAAATCCCTCATTGACCTGGCCCAGGAGCGTCACGCCCTTGATCGAATGGCCGGCGGGAAAAAACTGGCGCAGGCGGGGCTCCGCAAGGGTGTCTTCGGAGCCGAGAAACACGGTTGCGTACCCTTTTTCGGCGAGCGCCGTGTGCAGGCCGTGGAGCACATGGCTGAAGTAGCTGCCCTGGGTGTGGAGATTGAGTCCGGAGCGCAGAACGAAACCCACCTGGCGGCGCGCCGTTTCGATCGGGGACTGATTCAGCTTCATTCCCTTCGGCGTGTAGCCAAGGTTGAACGCGTGATCCCAGATGCGCTGGTAGGTCTCCGGGCTGATGTTCTCACGCCGCCCATTGAGCACCATCGAAACGAGACCCTGGGAAACGCCGAGGTCCTTTGCCAGCTTGGTCTGTGAAATCCGGGTCGCGCGCCCCATCGGTTTTCATTTTTCACACGGTGATCGCAAACTCAATCAAGTATTCGAAGCCAAAGGATTTTTGAACCGGGGCCGGACGCCGCATCGTGTGGTCCCCCTGCGGACAAGCCCGGAGGCCGGAAAATTGTTCGTGCTCTTGGCCCGGCCGAACCTAGCGTGATCGCGCATATGCAGGATGCATCGCCTCCCGAAGCGCCATCGGATCAGCCCTCCAACTGGGCGCTGATACGCCGCTTGTGGGGACTCGCGTGGCGATACCGCGCCCGATGCTTCCAGGTTCTCTCCCTCCAGCTGGTTCTTCTGACGCTGGGACTGAGCGGACTGGGTCTGACGGGGCTCGGGATCGACTACATCCGCTATGTGATTGCGCGCGATCACCCGGCTGAGGGAGTGCCGGCGGCTGCGTTTCCCCACGCAAGATTCGGCCTGCAACTGTCGCAGTCGATGTCACCGCTCCTGGTGATTCTCATGGTTGCGGGATGCATTCTGGCCTTCGCGATGGTGCGCGCCTTCCTCAACTACACCTACACTGTCGCGATCAACCGCCTCGTGCAGCAGCGCCTGGTCGTCGATCTTCGATCCGAGATATACGACAAGCTTCAGCGACTGAGCTTCCGCTTCTTCGACGCCAACACCACCGGCTCGATCATCACGCGTGTCACGGGTGATGTCCAGAGTGTGCGCATGTTCGTGGACCAGGTGCTCATTCAGAGCCTGATCATGCTGATTTCACTCACCGTCTACATCGTCTACATGTCGAGCCTGCACGTGAGGCTCACACTCGCCTGTCTGGCGACGACGCCGATCCTGTGGCTGATGTCCATGTCCTTTTCGCGCAAGATCCAGCCCGCATACGCGAAGAATCGCACACTCGTCGAAAAAATGGTGCAAACCCTGGCGGAAAGCGTTCAGGGGATTCAGGTGACAAAGGGCTTCGGGCGGGAGGCGGAGGATCGCGCCCGTTTCGAGGCCGCAAACCAAGCGGTGCTGGAGCAGCAGCACAGCATCTTCTGGCGGGTGAGCCTGTTCTCCCCTGCGGTCGGATTGCTGACGCGCGTGAACATGATCGTCCTGCTGGGGTATGGCGGCTGGCTGGTGATCGACGGCCAGTTGCCGCTGGGCACCGGACTCATCGTCTTTGCCGGCCTGCTGGAGCAGTTCTCCGGCCAGGTGAACCAGGTGGCCAATGTCGTGAACAGCGTTCAGCAGTCGCTGATCGGCGCGCGCCGCGTGTTTGAGATACTGGATGCATCGGTTGATGTGACTGACCGGCCCGGCGCCATTGCACGGCCAAAGCTCGCGGGCGGGGTGCGGTTTGAGAACGTGACCTTCGCCTACAATGGCATAGAGCCCGTGCTGCGCGGTGTAAGCCTCGATGTGAAGGCCGGCCAGTGCGTGGCCATCCTGGGGGCGACGGGGGCCGGGAAGAGCGTGCTGATGAGCCTCATTCCGCGATTCTGGGATCCCAGTTCCGGCAGGGTCCTCATCGATGGAATCGACGTGCGCGATCTCCGCGTGGACGATTTGCGGCGCAACATCGGCCTGGTGTTCCAGGAAAGCTTCCTCTTCTCAAACACCATCGCGTCCAACATCGCCTTCGGACATCCCGGGGCGACGCAGGCGCAGATCGAAAAGGCGGCGCGCATTGCGGCGGCACATGAGTTCATCATGAATCTGCCGAATGGATACGAAACCGTCCTCGGCGAGAGCGGAAAGAGCCTCTCGGGAGGACAGCGGCAGAGGCTCGCCATCGCCCGTGCGGTGCTGCTCGAGCCGTCGATTCTGCTGCTCGACGATCCGACTGCAGCCATCGACAGCGAGACGGAGCACGAGATCTTTGAGGCGCTTGACCGCGCCATCGCCGGCCGTACCACGTTCATCGTCGCCCACCGGCTGAGCACCCTGAGGCGCGCGGATTTCATCATCGTGATGGAAAACGGCCGGATCGTGCAGCAGGGCACGCACGATGAGCTCATGCGTGTGTCCGGTCCTTACCGTCGCGTGGCAAACCTTCAGCTCCTGGATGGGCGCGAACTCCAGCAGCAAACCCTGGCACAGTCGAGGATCTGACCCATGCGACGCTCCAGCCTGAAGCCCGTCGACACGAGTCCGCAGTCACCGATTCAGCCGGGAAAGCCGCTGTCATTGATTCAGCGCGTGCGGGAAAGCGATGATGACGAGGATCAGTTCCGCCCGCTGGAGTGGAGCCTGATCCGCCGGCTCCTGCATTACACGCGGCCTGTGAAGCGGAAGATGGCGACGCTGGCGGTAATGACGATAATCCGCTCAGCGCAGCTTCCAGCGCTGCCATGGCTTGTGTCGGTGGCGATTGGAAGAATCGGACAGGGCTCGATAACACTGGCTGACTCGTCCGGCCTGGTGTCAGCCCTGGTGGCGTACGGGGTGCTGGCGCTGTCCACCGACTTCATATTTCACTTCCGCCAGCGTCTGGCGCTCGAGGTGGGCGAGACGGTTGTCAATGGCCTGCGCTCCGAGATTTTTTCGAAGGTGCAGCGTCAGCCGATGAGTTTCTTCAATCGCGTGAAGCTCGGGAGGATTCTCAGTCGTGTCACCAGTGACGTGGAATCCCTGCGCGTCGGTATTCAGGACGTGCTCTTCGTCTCGCTGATCCAGGTCGGACAGATGCTGTTCACCGCCGTGATCATGGCCTGGTGCGACTGGGTGCTGTTCCTGGTGGTTGTCGCCATGGCCCCGATACTGTGGTCCATCAACCGGCGGTTCCATCTCCGGCTGAGCCGGCTTTCCCGCGCGTCGCACGAGAGCTTCAGCCGAGTCACCGCAACGCTTGCGGAGTCGGTCAACGGCATCCGGGTGACGCAGGGTTTCGTGCGACAGGAGACGAACTCCGGGCTATTCAGGAATCTTCTTGCCGATCACTCCCGCTACAACATCGCGCTCGCGCAGACGTCGGCGCGGCTGATTCCGCTGCTTGAACTCAACAGCCAGTTCTTCATCGCGATACTGCTTCTTCTCGGGGGATGGCGGACATTCCATGGGTACATGGGAATCCAGGACCTCATCCAGTTTTTCTTCATGGCGAACTACTTTTTCTCGCCCATCCAGACGATTGGAACCCAGTTCAACCAGGCGCTGGTGGCGATGGCCGGGGCGGAGCGGGTCTTCCGGCTCGTGGATTCGCCGCCGGACTGGACGGATGCGGACGATGCCGTGCCTCTGGCTGATCCGCGGCGCGCCGCCGAAGCGGACGGGACGCATCCCGGTTCCGCGAAGGCATGGGGAGCGCGGGTCGAGTTCAGAAGCGTGATGTTCGGCTACACGCCTGAGCGGCGCGTGCTGCATGACATCAACTTCGTGGCCGAGCCCGGACAGACGATCGCGCTTGTGGGGCACACCGGAAGCGGCAAGAGCTCGATCATCAGCCTCGTCGCGAAATTCTACCTGCCCACGGCGGGGGAGGTCCTGATTGACGGCAGGGAGATTCGCACGCTGACGAGTCAGTCGCTGCATCACCAGATGGGCATGGTGCAGCAGCAGAACTTTCTGTTCAGCGGCACGGTGATCGACAACATCCGCCTTGCAAAGCCCGACGCGACGGACGAGGAGGTCAGGGCCGCGGCTGCGAGTCTCGACTGTCTGGACATCCTCGAGGCGCTTCCCCAGGGCCTGCACACGGAGGTGGGCGAGCGGGGTGCCGGACTTTCAGTCGGGCAGCGTCAACTGGTGTGCTTCACCCGCGCGTTTCTTGCGGATCCGCGGATCCTGATCCTTGACGAAGCCACCAGCTCAATCGACGCCGTCACGGAGGCGCGCCTGCAGAAGGCCCTCCTCGCGCTGCTCGTCGGACGCACGAGCTTCGTCGTGGCGCATCGCCTGAGCACCATTCGCAGTGCGGATCTGGTGCTCGTTCTTGATCAGGGCCGCATCATTGAAAGAGGTCGCCATCAGGACCTCATGGCGCAAAAGGGTCATTACGCGGCGCTGTACGAGCAGTTCGTGCGGGTTGACGACCCCTCCTGAGGCAAAGCGCCGCGGACGTCAACCCCCCGAAACGCTGACTTGCAAAACTTTTCTCCTCTGAAAACCGGCGAAACGCCGATGAGAAAGTCATTGCTTTCCCTCTGACCGGGTCTATTGCTCAAAACCGATATGGCTAAACGCAAACCCAACGCTGCCTTCCTGAAACCGGTTCAGCCCGATGACGCTCTCGCGGCGGTTGTCGGCTCGAAACCGTTGCCTCGCACAGAACTCACCAAAAAACTCTGGGACTATATCAAGAAAAATGGCCT
The DNA here is from genome assembly GCA_015075305.1 of Opitutaceae bacterium. Taxonomy (NCBI): domain Bacteria; kingdom Pseudomonadati; phylum Verrucomicrobiota; class Opitutia; order Opitutales; family Opitutaceae; species Opitutaceae bacterium. The sequence goes on from JABTUS010000002.1 coordinate 365,682, forward strand.
CCAGGACAAAAAGGTGAGGACTCAAATCAATGCTGACGACAAACTCAAAGCCGTGTTCAACGGCAAGAAGTCCGTCAGCATGTTTGAAATGACGAAACTCGTCTCGGGACACCTGAAGTAAGCGACATCAAATTCGTTCTTTCCAAACCGCCCTTGGAGACTGGGGCGGTTTTTTTTGCGTCAGTGTCCGCAGGGAAAGCAGGGACAACTCAATCCGTCGTGCCGACAAATCTGACCTTCGGCCGGGAATTGATGCCCTCGATCTCGAGGAAGAAACTTCCAAACGTGCCGGGTTTGACCTTCACGAGACGAGGACGATGATCGGGAGGCGAGACATAGGTCCCGCTCACGACCTGCCACTTCTGGCCGTTGCCAAGCACAAGGACCGTGCCTTCACGCCAGCCCGCGAAGGTTCCGGTCAACTCAGTCTCAAGCGTCTCATACTCGATCGTGGTGCCCGGGGTCAGCTTGATTCTGCGAAGCCAGCTCTTGCCGGAAACCTCCGGTGAAGCTGGCGGGCGATGGCTCTCACTCCGTGACTGGGATGCGAGCGCCGCCGATTCACCGCCCACAGGCGCAGGACGGGCCTGTGATCTTTCGCGGCTCTCCGACTTGAAGGCCTGCACCAAGGCATCCAGACGTGATCGTTCTGCTGCCGTCAGCTTTTCGAGCCCGGCCGAGGTGAAGTCCTCCGGTGAAAGCCGGCTGCTAAACGAGTCCTTGGGAGCCGCGCCGAGCGAGGCGGTGGCCGCGATGCCGGCGACAAACAGGCGGACCTTCGTCAAGTTGTTCACAGGTCGATGATCGGACGAAAATTTTTCGGCCGAAAGCAGAAAAGCGACCGGGGCTTCACGGCTTCAGAGCCTGGGGATTGAAATGCATCGGCGCACATGCGCCCGCCCGTTTCACGATTCTTTTCCACCGGCAAATCCGACATGCACCTGAAGTTCCTGGCCGATGGCACGATTTTATTCCCCATCCGAAACTCCGCGCTTGCCAATGAAAATGACGGAAGGTCAATTGGTCCGACCGTTTTGCGCAAAACTCACCTTGTAGTACCTTAGCCGCATGGCCGGTCGACTCACATCCCTCCTGCATCCGTCGCGAATCTCCCTGAACATTCAGGCCTCAAAACGCACGGTTGCGATACACGAGGTGGCCCGTTTGCTGGAGGGCTTTCCGGCGGTCACGAATTTTCAGGGCTTCTACAACGAGCTGCTCGCCCGCGAGCGGCTCGATACCACGTATCTGGGCAATGAGATAGCCCTGCCACATGCCCGCACGGAACATGTGCAATCGATAGTGATGTCCGTCGGGCGGAGCGACAACGGGGTGCTCTTCGAGAACTGCAACCAGAACGTCAGGCTGCTTTTTGTCCTGGGTACTCCGAAGTCGAACCCCGGCGACTATCTCCTGGTTGTCAGCGCGCTGTGCCGGATGCTGAAGGAGCCGGGCAATCGCGAGGCGCTTATTCGCGCGGCCACGCCCGAGGATTTCATCGAGGCCATCCGGGCTGCCGAGTCACGCGTGCAGACCCCTGCGGGTGTTTGAATTGTCGGGTGTTTGCGGGCCCCTGCCTGGTGAAGACCGCTGCATGTTCGGCGCGGCCGCCGGCATTTGCGGATGACAGCTCGCTCGATCTCAATCGGCAGCGCCTCAATAGTGCGGTGGAGTTTCCCGCGCGGGGAAATTTTCGCCATCACTGACTGCAGACTGCAGCCGATCGCGCAACGATGACGATTCCCGACGAAGCCGATCAATCTCCTCGTGCAGCGCCAGCATGGCCTTGTCCTGGGCGGCGACGTGTTTCTCGAGCCAGGCGATGCGCTCCTCCAGGCGATCAACGCGTTCGGGTGACATTGGGTCCGGAATTCCCCCGGGCATTCCGGGTTTTCAGCTTCTGGAGTTCAGGGGCGATCACGCGCGCATAACAATCCGGGCAGACGGAGTGGCTGAACTCCGATCCGGTCCGCGCATTGATATAGGTCTCGATCTGCTGCCAGTAGTTGCTGTCATCGCGCACCTTCTTGCAGTAGGAACAGATCGGAAGGAAAGCCTCGAGTTGCCGCACCTGAGTGGTGAAACGCAGGATGCGCTCAGCCACCCGCAACCGCATCCACAATTCCGTCAGATTGATGGGTTTTGTGAGGAAGTCGTCGACGCCAGCCTCAGTCGCCTCCCGCTGGTTGATCTCATCGGCTGAGTGAGCCGTGAGCAGGATGAAGTAGGTGTATTCAACATTCGTCCGCGAGCGGATCCGCCGCACCAGTTGAAGGCCGTCCATCTGTGGCATCGTCCAGTCGCTGACCACGACCCGCGGTGGCTCCGGATCGCCGAGCAGGGGCAATGCCTCCTCACCGTGGGCTGCCTCCACGATCTCATGACCGAGTTTTTGCAGCGCTTGAACCAGGATTTTGCGGGACGTGGTGTCGTCCTCAACAGCGAGAACCTTCATTCTGTTCTTCCGGATTTTGCGGGCACATCGATCGCAGGCGAGCAAAACTCCGTAACTGCAAACCCTCCGTCCACCCCGCCTCGCCGCCGTCTTGCGTCAAGCGTCAAGCAGAGCAGCGAGTTCGTTGCCGCTGGTGACGGGCGCACGGCACGCAAAATTTTCGCAAACGTAGGCGGATGCGCGGCCATCCTGCGGCGCCATCCCGGCCATCCACGGCGCGCGCTCCGCCAGCCAGCGCTGCCCCTCTGCGCCATCCGCTGCGAGCACAATCATCGGTGGTCCAAGCGGACCCGGCAGCACGCCGGCGAGGGCTTGAAAGTCGGATGATCCAGGGGTGCCGGCGATGACGACATGACGTGGCGAAGCCAGAGCCCGCTCGACGGCAACCAGGAGACAGGGCAGCGCCTGAGGGTGCTGAGTCCAGCGCGCCTGGAAGGCATCAATCACCCGGAGAGCGCGATCGCGAAGTTCATCATTGTTCAGCGCACAGGCGAGTCGCAGCAAATTGCTGGCGGCGACGGAGCTGGCTGTCGGTTCCGCACCGTCATAGTCGTCCTTTATTCGAAGGACGAGATGCGGATCATCCCGAGGAGCCGAGAAATATCCACCGTGTGCGTCGTCCCAGAAAATCTCATCCTGAGTGCGCTGCAGTGCTTCGGCCCACTGCAGCCAGCGGATTTCGAAGCATGCCTCATACAAGTCGAGCAATCCGGAGATCAGGAAGGCGTAATCCTCCGCAAAGCCGTGGCTCGCGCTTCGGCGCTCCCGGAACGCACGGAACAGGACACACTCCGCAGGATCGTACAGGTTCGACTGGATGAAAGCCGCCGCCGAGCGTGCCGCATCGAGGTAGGGCGTGGGACTTTCGGAAGCGGTGCCGTTCAATGCGCGGGCGGCGGTGTTTCGTTCAAGGGCGACATGGGCGCGTGCGAATGCCGAGATGGCCAGACCGTTCCAAGCCGTGACAATCTTGTCGTCCAGATGCGGACGTGGGCGCCGTGCACGCTCGACACGCAACTTTTCCAGCACTGACCGCAGTCGCTGATCAAGCGTTTCCGGAGTGAATCCAAGGTTCTTCGCCGTGCTGGAAAGCGACTGCTGCTGTGCAAGAATGTTCTTCCCACCGAACTCGTGATGGGGATCGAGTGCAGGCGGAACGTTGCCAGAGGCTTCAACGCCGAAATGGGCTGTGAGCAGCGCGGCATCCTCAGCGCCCGCGACCGCATTCAACTGCCCGGAGGTCCAGACGTAGAAGGCTCCCTCGGCATGCTCTGGATTGTCTCTGGAGATCTGGCTGTCGGCGTCCTCGGCTGAAAAGAAGGCGCCACCTGCATGGCGAAGGTCGCGCAGGAGGTAGTCGAGGGCATCGCGGGCGAGCCAGCCGTACCGTTCGTCACCGGTCGCCTGGCGGGCCTCGAGGTAGTTGCCGGCGATCTGCGCCTGATCATGGAGCATTTTCTCAAAATGCGGCACGAACCAGCGTTCATCGACCGAGTAGCGATGAAATCCACCGCCGACGTGATCATGGATGCCGCCGCGCGCCATGCATTGCAGCGTGTGGGTTGCCATTCGCACCGCTTCGGAGCCCGTTTCCGAACGCGGACCCTGGACCGCCGCACAACGAAAAAGGAACGTGAGAACCGAGGCTCTGGGAAACTTCGGCGCACCGCCGAACCCCCCGTGCTCGGGATCAAAGTTCTCATAAAAATAACTGAAGGCGCGTTCAAAGGATTCCTGAGCTGTGGCGAGCAGATCCTTGCCGCCGGAGGCGGAACCTGCCGGCGGGCCGGCAGGAGCAGTGGCGGCATGCTCCTGAAGCAGGTCAATCGCCCGCACTCCTTCCGCGATGAATTTTCCGCGCGTGTCACTGTCGGCCCAGCCGTTTGCGACCGCTCGCAGGATCGTGGAAAATCCGGGGAGCCCCGCGCGATCTTCGGGAGGGAAATAAGTCCCGCCGAAAAACGGCTTCAGATCCGGGGTCAGCCATGCGCTGAGCGGCCAGCCGCCGCGCCCGGTGCGCGCCTGGACATAGGCCATGTACACGCGATCGACATCGGGCCGCTCCTCGCGATCCACCTTGATGGACACGAAGGATGCGTTCAGCAGGTCGGCCGTCCCCTGGCTTTCGAAGGACTCATGGGCCATCACATGACACCAGTGGCAGGTCGAATAGCCGATGCTCAGGAAGATGGGCTTGTTCTCCGAGCGCGCCCTCGCAAAGGCCTCATCGCCCCACTCCATCCAATCGACCGGATTTCCGGCATGCTGCCGCAGGTACGGGGACAGCGCAGTGGCGAGGCGGTTGGACACGGTGCAGAAGGGGCGGCTTTCGGGATGTCAGCGCCCCCAGGTGAATCGGCTCGGTTCCACGCCTGGGCTACTGGCCGAGGACCCAGGAGAAAATCAAGGGAGCCACAATCGTGGCGTCGCTCTCGATGATGTACTTCGGCGTTTTCGCACCGAGTTTTCCCCAGGTGATCTTTTCGTTGGGAACCGCGCCGGAGTAGCTGCCATAGCTGGTGGTGGAGTCGCTGATCTGAGCGAAGTACCCCCAGAGCGGCACACCGGTGCGCTGAAGATCCTGATGAAGCATCGGCACGACGCAGATTGGAAAATCGCCGGCAATGCCGCCGCCGATCTGGAAGAATCCGATCGAGCCTTCGCCGTTGCGAAGGGTTTTCGCTGTCTTCGTGTACCATTCCGCCAGCCAGGTCATGTACTCGATGCCCGTGCGCACCGTGTGCACGTTCTTTACGTCGCCGCTGATCACGTGACCGGCGTACATGTTTCCAAGTGTGGCGTCCTCCCAGCCGGGAACAATGATGGGCAGGTTCTTCTCCGACGCTGCGAGCAGCCACGAATTCTTCGGATCGATCTGGTAGCTCTTCCTCAGTTTGCCCGAGCGAAGGATCTTGTACATGAACTCATGCGGAAACCAGCGCTCGCCGGCGCGGTCGGCGGCGACCCATTCCTCAAGAACCACTTTTTCGATGCGACGCATCGCCTCCTGCTCCGGAATGCAGGTGTCGGTGACGCGATTCATGTGACGCTCGAGGAGGGCCTGCTCGTCCTCGGAGGTCAGGTGCCGGTAGTGCGGCACGCGCTCATAGTAGTCGTGCGCCACGAGATTGAAGACGTCCTCCTCGAGATTGGCGCCCGTGCAGACGATGGCGTGCACCTTGTCCCTGCGGATCATCTCGGCGAGCGAAATGCCAAGCTCGGCGGTGGACATCGCGCCTGCGAGGGTCACCAGCATCCTGCCGCCCGCCTTGAGGTGCGCCTCGTAGCCTTTCGCCGCATCAACCAGCGCGGCTGCGTTGAAATGGCGGTAATTCAGGGCGATGAATTTGGAGATGGGGCCCTTCGATCTGGCGAGGGCCGCGTTGATGTCCTCGGGTCGTTTCCTGGTGCTGCGTTTTGCCGTCATAAAGCGCCGCAGCCTTGGTTTGCGCGGGGGGATTCGCCACAAAAAACGCTCGGTTCCTCCCCGGGGATGCGGAATTGAAGCGCTTTTCGGCCAGGAGAATAGTCAACTGCTGTGAATAGACCCGAATCGACATGTTCGCGGCATTCCTCACGACGATCTTCTTTTCACTGTCCTCGATTTTTGCCAATCGAAGCATCCGGGTGGTCGGGGCGACCCATGCGAATCTGGGCCGCCTGATGGTCGCGGCGGCCGTGCTTGGGCTCTATGCACACACGCTCGGACACGGACTTGAAGGCAACGCCACACCCTGGCTCCTGATCAGCGGCGTCATCGGCATGGGACTCGGCGACATCGCGGCCTTTGGTGCGTTTCCGATCTTGGGCTCGCGGCTGACGGCACTCGTGACCCAGTGCCTGGCGGCCCCGATCGCCGCGGGCGTAGAGTACCTGTGGCTCGGCACGACGCTCACGGGGATTCAGGTTCTGTGGAGCACGGTGATTCTGGGCGGAGTTGGTTTTGCATTGATGCCGTCGCGGCGCAATCCCCCCCGGGTCAAGGTGAAGCCGATCGGTTTTCTCTGGGGCTTTTTTTCCGCAGCCGGGCAGGGAGTTGGCGCGGTTCTCAGCCGCAAGGCCAGTGAGGTCGCAAATTCCAGCGGGCAGACCCTTGATGGCATTACTGGAGCCTATCAGCGCATCCTCGGAGGACTTGTGATCGCCCTTCTCTTTTTTCTGATCCGGGCAGTCATCAAGAGGGCGTTTGGTGGAAAGAGTCAGGAACCGGCGCTGCCTCGATCAGTCGATCGGCCCTGGTATGCATTTCTCTGGATTCCCGCCAATGCGCTGTCCGGCGCGGTCATCGGAGTAAGTTGCTACCAGTGGGCGCTCTTCACGACCAGCAGCGGACTCGTTCTTCCCATTGTCGCAACAACGCCCCTGGTGATCATTCCGCTCTCGTATTGGATTGAGCGGGAAACGCCCACCCTTCGCTCGATCATCGGCGCCGCGATTGCGGTCACCGGTGCGGTGGCGCTCACGCAGGTGTAGGGCGGCTTCGCCAATTGGCGCGACTAGAAATCCGCGAACAAGCCTTCCGGGGAGGCGAACGGAATCCGGTAGGTGGAGAAATCGCGCGTGTCTGTGGCGGCCACCAACGGGCCGGTATCAACCAGCACGACGCGCTTTAAGGCGATTTCGGATGGTTTCATGCGTGCTTTCTGAACGATGCGGACGACGCACAACGCCGAACAGGTGTTCCAAGTCGGCGAACGGGCGCTCTGGCTTGCCGGTGGCACGGGCGAAGACATACATTGTTTCGCCCGACTTCACCTTGATGGTTTCGCCTCAGTCGGCGGCGGCACGCGCGGCACGGAAATTCCGCTGAAAGTCTGTCAGGGTTGTTTCCATGCCCAATCAGATTGTCTGACTGATAGCGGACGTCAAGCGGGAGCCAGTGGTCGGCAGGCGGGCGCGGACGGTTCACAAGCCGGCCGAGGACAGCCTCCGCGCGAGTCCGGAAGTTCTTGCGGAAGCGTTTGCCAACGATGCGCGCGCAGAGTTCAAACACGATTTTCGCGGAGGAATTCGTGAACTCCGAAATGAAACAAGGATTTTCCGACTCTATGATCCATTGGGCCGGTCGATGTCCAAATAGCTTGTCGGAAACCTTAACTCGCTCTTTTAGAGCGAGATAATGGCGGAGAGGGAGGGATTCGAACCCTCGGTAGGTTGCCCTACACACGCTTTCCAAGCGTGCGCATTAGACCACTCTGCCACCTCTCCTGGTGGCCCTCGCGCCCGCGTCAGGCGCTGAGGGGTTTGAGACGCTGCTCATCCGAGAATGTCCGGTCAACGGAAAACCTTTCCACCACATGCCGGCGGAAACCTCACTTTACCGCCTCCAGATTGAGGCTCATCAGCGTGCCGTGGGTCTTGTCGAGGTGCGGCAGATAAGCCTGCGAATAGTCGTCGACCTGCGCGTGCTCTGTCGTCCTCCAATCCCAGCGCCTCACCTCGCGAAATCCAACGGAAAGCAGCTCCCGCGTCAGAAGCGGTTCGTCAAAGACCATCCTGTGATAATCATACTCGTCGCGCTGCCCTCCCACGATCAATCCCACCAGGCCCGTCAACCCGTCCTTCAATCCCTGCTCATGGTAGAGCTTCGCGCAGGCGGCAAAATCGGGCACGGCGAGGCGCAGCACGCCCCCGCGCTCGAGCACTCGAAACCACTCCACCAGCACCGCACGATACTCTTTCCGCGAGAAATGCTCGAGCACGTGCGCGGCATAAATCAGTTCAACCGAATCGCTCGCAATCGAGGGAAGCCGTTCGACGCGCGAAACCAGATCGATGTGCGGCAAGGGGAGGATGTCGACATGGTAGAACCCAGGTATGTATTTCCGGCCGCACCCCAAATGCAGCTTCCTCGGCCCAACCCCCGGTGCAGGCGTGGCGGGCACACTCACACTTCCCCTTCCAGCCAGCTTCCCGGTCGCGAAAATCCAGCGGTTTCCGTCAACGCATCCGTCCTGGTCTTCACTCCGCAGGCCAGAAGGCGCCCGTTAAATCGTTGAAAGAGCTCGACGCGTTCCTGCGCATATCCCGCGTCCACCAACCAGCGGCCAAGGGCCTCGCCATTCGGCGCAAACCAGTTCCATCCCTTTTCCAGTGTACCCGAATAGCCGCAGAGGCCCGTCCCTTCTGCTTCGCCATTGTGCGCCTTCGTCTCGACCACCAGCCGGCCGCCCACCTTGAGATAGGCAAAACAGATCCGCAAAAACAAGACAGGGTCGGTCACGTGATAGATCACACCGCTGCAATAAATCACGTCGAAACGCTGTTTCCACTCCGGGCGGTCCGCATAGAGGCTGTCGGTGGTGATGTTCGCGGGTATGCCCAGGAGCTTGCAGAGCCCCGACGCCGACTCCGCCGACCGTCGATGTTCCTCCATCGCTTCCACGTCCGCGCCCAAACCGCGCAGCAGCAGCAAATCGCCGCCCGACCAGCAGCCAATGTCGAGAACACGTTTGCCCCGCAGGTCCGACGGGATGAATCCCCGTTCGATCGATTCAGTGCCAATCTCAACATGACGCGGCCCCATGGCACCGGTTCGCACGCATCCCCCGCCCCAATCGTAGTCGTGCCCCCAGACAAAAAAGTCGCGAAACGCCTGCGATGACGCCGCATGCCAGAAATTTGCCGGCGGCGAATCATCCGGAAAACGTTTCAGAAGTTCCTGATGAATCGCCCGACGCTGCTCCGACGAAGAGGGCAGAACCGACTCCAAGGCCTGCCGGACGCATCTTTCCGCCAATGCGCGCTCCACTTTGACCGCAGCGGAAGCAAAGGCATGGGCCGTTTCATATCGGGCGCGATCCAACGTCATGGTCGCAAGCGAGTGTCCGCAATTTCGCCCCAAAGCAAGCCTATCCAAAGACCATTTGCCATGTCGCCGTATCGCCCCAACGCTCGACAAAGTGACTCAGGCAGAAATCAACACCCGCTTGCAGCAGGCGATGGACCTGCACCAGCAGGGTCGCCTGCCGGAAGCCGAACGCGTGTACCGCGAGGTTCTGACGCACCAGCCCCGCAATGCGGCAGGCTTGCACCTTTTGGGCGTGCTGGCCCTGCAGGCTGGCAAACCGACCGACGCCGCGCGCTTGATTCGCTCCGCCCTGCAGATCGATCCCACCGAAGCCGCCGCATGGAGCAATTGCGGCGAAGCGCTGCGTGCACTCCATCAATACGCCGAGGCTGAAGCCTGCTACCGCGAGGCCGTGAGGCGCGCTCCAGACAATGCCTCATTTTGGAGCAACCTGAGCATCGCGCTTCACTACCTGGATCGTATGCCGGAAGCCGAGAGCGCCTTGCGACGCTCCCTCGCACTTCAGCCCCAGAACACCAAGGCCTGGTGCAATCTCGGCAATGTGCTGAGGGTTCAGATGCGTTTCGCCGAGGCCGGTGAAGCTCTGCGGCAGGCGCTCACACTGCAACCCGCCATGCCTGAGGCATGGAACAGCCTGGGAGCGTTGCTGCGCGATCAGAAACGCATCGAAGAAGCTGAACGCAGTTTCCGCAGGGCCATCGAAATCAATCCACGCTTTGCGGAGGCCTTCAGCAATCTGGGTTCCCTGCTCAAGGAGACGGGTCGTCTGAGCGAGGCGGAATCGATGTACCGGCAGTCGCTGGCACTGGCTCCCCACATCGCCGAAACGCACAGCGGGCTCGCTTCGACCCAGCGGGAGGCGGGACTGAACGATCTGGCATGCAAGGGTTATCAGGATGCCCTGCGGCTCAGCCCGCGCACGATTCGCTACCTGAGCAATCTGCTTTTCACGCAGGCCGCCAATGCCACCGCTCCCGACCCCGCGCATTTCGCCAACGCGCAGGCCTGGGGCAGGGCCTCCATGCGTCCTCCACTCTGCCAGGGACCGGTGGCCAGCGTCGTCAGCCGGCCCCTGCGCATCGGCTACCTCTCCGCCGATTTCAAGCACCACGCCATCGCGCGTTTCGTCGAATCGCTCTTCTCAGCCCACGATCGGAACCGCGTCCAGGTCTTCGCCTACTCCAACGTCAAACATCCCGACGCGACAACCGAAAGCATCCAGTCCCGCGTCGACCACTGGCACGTCGTTGCAGCCCTGACCGACGAGGCCGCCGCGCGGCTCATCCACAGTCATCAGCTCGATCTCCTCATCGACCTGAACGCGCATACGCGCGACTCGCGCATTGGCATTCTTGGGTACAAGCCCGCTCCGATACAGGCCACATACCTCGGCTATTTTGCAACGACGGGACTGCCTGCAGTCGATTACTGGATCACGGACTCCATCCTTCATCCGGAATCCACCAAGGAGCTCGCCGTCGAGCAACTGTGGCGCCTGCCCCGCTGCTGGATTGCCTATGGCCCGCCCTCGGATTCGCCCGAAGTCGGAATACCGGCGACGCCGGGCCTGACCTTCGGTTCATACAACCACCTCTCAAAGATTGGCGAGTCCACACTGGATCTCTGGAGTTCGGTGCTGCGCGCGGTCCCTGATTCCCGCCTCCTTCTGAAAACGCGACACCTCGGCGATCCTGGAATCCAGGAACGTGTGCGCGCCTCCTTCCGCTCCCGGGGCATCGACGCGGGCCGGCTCGATTTCGCCGGGCACACGCCGGGTCTTGGTGATCACCTGCGCGGGTATCACAACCTCGATATCGCGCTGGATCCGCATCCCTACAACGGAGGCACCACAACGTGCGACGCCCTCTGGATGGGCGTGCCTGTTCTCACCCTGACCGGCGCGACCATGCCCGCACGCATGTCGACGTCGATGCTGACCTCCGTCGGCCTGCCGGACTGGATCGCGGACTCACCCGCGGATTTTGTGTCGCGCGCCGTCGCTCACGCCACCGCATGGCAGGCGCTATCACCCCGGGAAAAACTCGATCGCCGCCGTGCCATCCGCGCGCAAGCTGCTGCGAGTCCGCTGTTCGATGCGCGCGATCTCGCCCGCGCCCTCGAAAGCGCCTTTGAAGGCATGCTTGGGAAGCGGGCATCCAGCGACGCCCGTGTGCAACCGGTCGGGGTTGGATGAAGAGCGCCAAACACTTGTCGGCACCCCTCGGCCGGAGGAACATGCATCCCCCCACCGCTGGACGGGCAGGCATCTCCCGTCCGCTATTTGTCAGCATCCTTCCGCTGGAGAAGCATGCATCCCCCCCTCCGCTGGAGGGGCATGCTTTGTCATGCCCAGGGTTCGCCCGTCGCGCCACAACGCCGGTGCCTATTCCCATCGACCCATTCCACCTATTCCTCTCCGCGTGCTCCGCGGCTCCGCGTGAAATTCTTCCGACGCTGTTTTGCGACGCACGTCCCCAGGGCACGACGGAGCGTGCCCCTCCAAGAGCGGGTGAAAGGCGGCGCTTGATCCTCCCAAGGCACCGACTTGCAGGCATTTCTTCACACGGGCAATGAACCTGGATCCCGCGCTTCAAAAGGCCGTCAATAACCACCGGGAGGGACGGCTCGACGCGGCGGAGGCGGGTTACCGCGACTGGTTGATCGGCCACGCGCACGACGCCTTCGTGCTGCATCAGCTCGGCATCATCTGCCTGCAAAGATCACGTCCCGAACAGGCGCTGCCCTTCCTCGAGTCGGCTGCGGCCGGCAATGCCACCAATGCCACGGTTTTCCAGCACTGGGGCGACGCCCTGAGCGGTCTGCAACGCCACGCTGAAGCCGAAAGGCTCTATCGTCGCGGTCTCACCATCGACGCCCGGCACCTCACCTTGCGGATCCATCTGGGAAACGCACTTCGAGCCCAGGGCCGACTGCCCGAAGCCGAAAATGCCTACCGCGAGGTGCTGTCCCACGACCCCGCACTCGCCCGCGCACACTGCAATCTCGGGCTGGTCCTGGCTGATCAGGGGAGATTCTCCGAGGCCTCCGCTTCGTTCCAGCAGGCCCTCGCCCGTGGAGACACCTCCTTGGAAACTGTCCTCGGCGCAGCCCAGGCTTTTCTCGAATCGGGCGGCTTCAGTCAGTGCGAGACGCTGCTGCACGGTGCACTCAAGCGCACCCCCCACGACGCACGCCTCCTCAGCGTGCTCGGCGAATCCCTGCGCCGCCGCCAGGCGTTGGATGAGGCTGAATCCGTTCTGAGACAGGCCGTCTCCAGCCAACCCGTCCCACTCGCCGCCTGGCACAATCTGGGCAAGCTTCTCATCGATCGCAGTCGTCCGCACGAGGCGGAACGGATTTTTCGCCAACTGCTCGCCGCTGCGCCGCAACACCCCGAAGTGCAGCTCGGCCTGGCCGTCTCGTTGATCGCGCAGCGCCAGCGCACCGAGGCCGAATCGATCCTTCGCGCGCTGACCAGCAGCCATCCCAGGCACGTCAAGGGCTGGGTTTGCCTCTCACGCACCCTGCTCACCCGGGCGCCGTCCGAGGCCCTTTCCTTTGCCAAACGCGCCATCGGACTTGCACCGGATGACAATGACGCCGCCGCCGTTCTGGCGGAGGCCCAAGCGCAAAACGGCGATGCCGAAAGCGCCCTCGTCGTGCAGCGAAGCATCCTGGCAAAACCCAATCCTGATCCACAGATGGTCAGCAGCCTGCTCGCCATGGCGGGCTACGCCGGATCGCTCACCGCGGGTGAATACCTCGCCATCGCACGACAATGGAGTGCGTCCCTTCCGCGCACCCGGCCCTCCACCCCGCTTCCCGTTCCGGATCGTGCGCGGCCTCTCAAGGTTGGCTATGTTTCCGCGGACTTTCGCGACCACGCCGTCGTCTCCTTCTTTGAGCCCATCCTCGAAGCGCATGCCCGGCAGTCCCTGGATGTCTCCGTCTACGCCAGCGTGCCGGCGCCGGATGCAGTGACCCAGCGTCTCAAATCACGGCTTCCATCCGATCGCTGGCACTTCATCCACTCCTTGTCCGACTCCGCCGCCGCGGAATTGATTCGCAGCCACCGGATCGATGTTCTCATCGACCTCGGCGGACACACACGCGGCAACCGCCTCGGAGCGCTAGCCCAGCGCGCCGCACCCGTGCAGGCCTGCTACCTTGGATACTATGCGACAACCGGACTCGCCGAAATGGACTACTGGATCGGTGATGAAACCATTCTGCCTCCATCGCTCGACTCCTGTTACCCGGAAAGGCTCTGGCGGCTCCCGCGATGCTGGCTGTCGTATCAGCCTCCCGCGAAATGTCCGGAGCCCGCGAGATGCGACGACGGTCACACGTTGACATTCGGGAGCTTCAACAACCGCCAGAAAATTTCCCCCCGCACACTGGATCTCTGGAGTCTGGTGCTGCGGGAAATCCCTGATTCGCGTCTCATCGTGAAAACCGCCGGGCTGGAGGAAGCCGGGCAGTGCGACCAACTGGCGGAGGCCTTCTCCAGCCGGGGAGTCGACCCCCGGCGCATCGTCCTCCGCGCACCCGCCCCGGACCGGCACACGCATCTTCAGCAATACCAGGAAGTCGACATCGCACTCGACACAACGCCATTCACCGGAGGAACCACGACGGCTGAAAGTCTGTGGATGGGCGTGCCGGTGCTGACCCTGCTGGGTGACACCATGCCGGGAAGGATGTCCGCCTCATTTCTACGCACGGTGGGATTGAATGACTGGATTGCGGAAACTGAGGACGCGTTTGTCCGCCTCGCCCGGATGCAGGTGGACCGCATGCGCTCCCGGGGAGTCGACGAACGCTCGCGCACCCGACATGCTCTGCGCTCCATGGTCGCTGCAAGTCCGCTCTGCGACGCAAACGAGCTCGCCCGTCTTCTTGCTGAAGCCTATGGCTCGATGCGTGACGCATTTTTCAGCAGAAATTCCTGACAGACGCCTCAATGACACCGTTTGAATCAAGTCTTAGGATTGCGATTCAGGAGCATCAGGCAGGGCGTCATGATGTGGCGTTCAAGCTCTATCGCGACCTCCTCTCCGCCTCGCCGGGAGATCCGCTCGCCAATGCGCAAATGGGCCTGCTGCTGCACCAGCACGGAGCCCACGCACAGGCGATCGAACATTTTGACACATCGTTGAAGGCGAACGAGGCGCAATCCGGTGTCTGGACGAATCGCGGCGAGGCCGCCCGTTCGCTGGACCGGCTTGCCGACGCCGAAGCCTGCTTCCGCCGCGCCCTGCAGTACAAGCCCGACTGCGCGATCACCCACAACAATCTCGGGCTTGTCCTCTATAGACGCGGCAGACTCAGCGAGGCGGAAGCCGCCTACCGGCAGTCGATCGCCATTTCTCCGGAAAGGGCCAAAACCTGGGCGAACCTCGCCAATGTGCTGCGCGACTGGATGCGGTTTGACGAATCGGAGGATGCCTTGCGCAAGGCGATCGAACTCGAGCCGGGCGAGAACATATCCCGCAGCAACCTGATTTTTCTCCTCGGTTACCGCTCGCAGGAGGCGCCCGGGGAAATTTATGCGGAGGCGCGCCAGTTCAGGGTGCCGGCCACCGCAGATCCCGCAGCTCCCGTCGCGCGCCCGCTGTCAGGCGGCCGCCGCCTGCGCATAGGCTACCTCTCGCCCGACTTCCGCGCACACTCCGTGGCGACCTTCATTGAGCCCGTCCTGGCCGGGCACGACACGCGCCGCGTCGAGGTGATCTGCTACGCAAATGTCGCCCGGCCCGATCCGGTGACGGACCGTTTGCGTTCACGCATGCCCGCGTGGCATTCGATCTACACCCTCAACGACACGGCGGCCACCACTCTGATTCGCAGCCACCAGCTTGACGTGCTTGTGGATCTGGCCGGCCACACCGCGGGAAATCGCCTCGGGATCTTTTCCCGGCGCGCTGCACCCGTTCAGGCATGCTACCTCGGTTTCTTTGCGACGACTGGACTGCGCGCCATGGACTACTGGATCACGGACAACGTCCTGCACCCGCCCGACTATCAGGACCTGTTCGTGGAGCAGCTCTGGCGCCTTCCCCGCTGCTGGCTGGCGTACCAGCCTCCGGCGGAGGCGCCGGAACCCGATGTCTCGACGACGGCTGACGCCGTTGTTTTCGGATCTTTCAATCAGATCCTGAAAGTCACGAACACCACGGTTGGGTTGTGGAGCACCGTGCTTCGCCGGATTCCAGGATCGAGGCTCGTGCTGAAGTCGTGGAGTCTGCGTGACAACGAATCCCGCGACCGCATCACGCGCCTCTTTGCCGAGCACCAAGTGGCGCCTGAAAGGATCGAAATGCTTCCCGCGTTCCCCAGTCGCGCGGAACACCTGGCTGCCTATCGCCGCATCGACATCGCCTTGGATACATTTCCTTACACCGGCGGCACCACCACCTGCGAGGCGCTTTGGATGGGCGTGCCCGTCGTCACGCTGGCGGGTGGCACCATGCCTGCCCGCATGTCGACATCGATTCTGACCGCAGCGGGCTTCCCCGCCTGGTGTGCGCAGTCGCCCGAGGAGTTCGCGGACATCGCAGTTCGCCTCGCCGCCGAGCGTCGCTCGCGCGATCACGATGCGTGCCTCGATTCTCGCCGGAAACTGCGCAACGCCGTGGCACACTCCAGCCTTTGTGACGGAACGGCCCTGGCACAAGGGTTGGAAGAGGCGTACACGCGCATGGTGGAGGAATGCCTCCAGCGCCAATAGCGGAAGGCGGCACCATTTCCTGCTGCCGGATCCAGGGATGCCAGCCGGTTCAAAAGAACGTGTAGTACTTGCCCTCCGCCAGCCGCTTGAGCAGCAGCGCCAGTTCCAACGCGTGGTAGTCGCCCCACATTGAAGACTCGCCGCACGGCACCTTCCGGCCCTTCGGAACGTAGTCCCAGCCATTCGGACGATGATAGACGCTGTGCAGCAGCAGTCCCTGATGCTTCGGATTCACCGACAGGTAGGGCTCGTCGAAAAGCGTGTCGGCCACGGTCAGACCGGCCTGCAGGTAGCGGCGACCGGCAGCCTTCTCGCCATTGCCGCCGAGCCAGAGGCCAAGGCGAATGAACCCCTGCGCCGCAATCGCCGCAGCTGAACTGTCGACGGGCTCGTGCTCATTGAAGGGATCAGCGGGACGAGCCGCAAAGTTGCCGAGCCGGTGGGTGTTCAACGCCGAACTGTCCCAGTAGGGCACGCCGTCACTCGCCGAGTAGCCGTCAATGTAGTAATCCGAGCTGGCGCGCGCGGTTTCCAGAAAGACATTCGTCACAGCCCGCCGGCCGCCCATCGCATCCAGCGAGGTGCCGGGAACGGTGTCGAGAAACTCAAGCTGTTCGGCAAAACCGCAGATGATCCACGCCGCGCCGCGCGTCCAGGTTGTGAACGGGGAATAACCCTGCTGGCTCGACGGACAGCGGTACTGGCCGTCGTTGCGGTTGAAGATGGACTCGTGCGCCACACGGCCCCGGATGTCATAGCTGTCCCTCCCCCGGCCAAAGAACACATTGAATCTCGCGGTAGTCGCCGCGTGCTCGATCGCCCGATGCAGCAGGTTGATCGGCTTGTCGCCCTCCCCCATCAGCGCATGCCCCAGTTGGTGGGCGACCACGAGCGATCGCATGGAGCGGATCGTATCGGCAAAAAGCGACTGCGGTCCGTTGAAGGAGTAGATGTAGCCGCTCGGGGCGACACCCGCGCCGCCAACCGGCGACCAGGGGGCCTTGTAGCTCGTGGGTACATGGCGTGCGGCCTGCACGGCGCCGGAAACCTTCAGGGCCAGCTCGCAGAAATTCAATTCGTCACGATTCTCGGGGATGCGACCTTCGAGCTGCAGTCGGCGCAGGTTCCCATAGGTCGAGACATTGTTGAATCCATGGTCGTGCACACCGACGTGGGATACATGGGACGCCATGAGCTTGACCGTCTTTTCCCGGCCCAGCTTGAGGAAACTCTCGTCGCCCGTGGCGTCGTACTGCAGAAACGCCATGCCGAACTGGAAGCCCTGCGTCCACTCCGTCCATCCGCGCGACGTGTATCCGCCCTTGACCGTGAAAACGGGCGTGCCCTTGGCGGGATCCCAGGTTGCATCGATCGACCGGATCTTTTTTCCGGCGAGGTCGAAGACGCGCGCGACCTTTCGCTGCAATGACCGGGGTGTAAGCTTCAGATTGATTTTCATGGGCGTGGGAGATTGAGCCACAACGCTGCAACCTGCCCTCGCGCGAAACAAGGTCGAAACCGCTTGAGGACGGATTAGTGCTGATTCCTGGCGGCTTTGTCGCGGTGGCTCCCTTTCCGCACCCGACCGGGAGAGCGCGGTTGCATGGGCTGCATGCCTGGGGGTTTTGCGGCGCCGGATCATTTTCTCCGTGCGCTCCCGTTGCGGTTCACTACGGTTTGCGGCGATGTCACTCGCCGATCTCAGAAGGGATTACAGTCTGGCCGGGCTGTCAGAACAGGATCTCGCCAAGGATCCCTTCCGACAATTTGACGCGTGGTTCCAGGAGGCTGAGGCGGCGCGCATTCCCGAGCCGAACGCCACCGTGCTGGCGACGTCGACCCGTGACGGCCGCCCTTCAACACGCACTGTCCTGCTCAAGGGAATCGACGGGCGGGGGTTCGTATTTTTCTCCAACTACGAGAGCCGCAAGGGCCGCGAGCTCGAGGCCAATCCATTTGCCTCGCTAACATTTCCCTGGATCGCGATGGAGCGACAGGTGATTGTCGAGGGCGCGATCGTCAGGGTGAGTCGGGAGGAGAGCGCCGCCTACTTCCATTCGCGTCCTCGGGCCAGTCAGCTCGGAGCCTGGGTTTCCCATCAGAGCAGCGTTGTTCCAAACAGGGAGACGTTGGAATCAAGCATGAAGGCGCTCGAGGAAAAGTACGCTGGTGCGGAAGTTCCCCTGCCGCCCTACTGGGGCGGATACCGCCTGCTGCCGGATTCGGTTGAATTCTGGCAGGGGCGCCGCAGCCGGCTGCACGACCGCCTGCGCTATCGCCGCGAAAAGGCGGGCGGGGACTGGATCGTCGAGCGGCTGTCACCATGAAGCTGCCCGCGAGCGAAAGCCAAGCGCTCCACGCAGAAAACAGGAATGACGCCGCCTCGCGGCGTTCAAGGCCGACGCCGGCATCCCCGCGCCGAAAACGCGCATCAGCCTCCTCCCGCCCAGCCGCCAGGCGCCCACCGCCCACGCTCCTGGCGACCGCGCTCCAGGCGCTGCCCGAAGGCGTGCTGATCGCTCCGGCACGCTGGCGCCGCTCCGGACTTCCGATCGCGTTCGCCAACGCGCGCATTTGCTCAATGACGGGATATTCCGAGGCGGAGCTGACGACGCGCACGCATGACTTCCTTCACGTCGACAAGGCCGAGCTCGTCCGGCAGCGCCGGTGGTTTCGCTCCGCACGCCCCGGAAGCACGTATTCAGCGGAGGGATACCTGACACGCCGCGACGGCTCCACGCTCTTTGCCGCATGGCTGCTGAGCCCCCTCTGCAACCGGCGTGGCCGGGTCACGCATGTCGTCGCAAGCTACCGGGACGTCACCGAAAAACGCCGCCTTGAGGAGGCGCTCGGACACGCGCAGCGCATCGACACCGTCAGCCGGCTCGCGGGGGGCGTCGCACACGACTTCAACAATCTGCTGTCGGTGATAAACGGCTATTCCGAGATCCTTGCGGATCGTTTCACCGACGACGAACACACCCGGAGGACCATCTCGGAGATTCATTCGGCGGGACAGAAAGCCGCAAAGCTCACGCGGCAGCTGCTCGCGTTCAGTCGGCGCCAGACTCTCGAGCCGCAGGTGATCAGCCTCAACGATGTCATCCAGGCGAACAGCGATCTTTTCGGACGGCTGCTGCGCCCGTATCACCAGCTCAATCTGTCGCTTTCACCTGACACCCGGAACGTGCGCGTGGATCCCACCGCCATCCAGCAGGTGCTGCTCAACCTGACGCTGAACGCCCGGGATGCGCTTTCGCCGGGAGGCCAGGTCACGATCAGCACGTCCAGAAGGCCCATGAAGACGGGTCTGACCACCAGGCGCGTCGACATTCCCCCCGGCCACTACACGCTGCTGTCCGTGAGCGACAGCGGGAACGGCATGGACGAGGAGGTCCAGGCGCATCTCTTCGAGCCGTTCTTCACGACCAAGCCCCAGGGTGAGGGCACGGGGCTCGGTCTTGCCCTGGTCTACGGTGTGGTGCAGCAGAACAAGGGGCACATAGCGGTCCACAGCGCGCCGGGAATCGGCACCACGTTCGACATCTATCTGCCGGAGGTCAATGAACCGGCGGGCCCGCGGCCGGCGGTGCTGTCGACACTTCCAACGACGGGCGGGAGGGAGTCGGTCCTGATCGTCGAAGGCGACAATGTGCTTAGAAAGATGATCGCGGGCATACTGACATCGGAGGGATATGTCGTCATCGACTCCGCAACAGCCAACGAAATCCTGCCCGTCGGCGCAGCGCGCGAGCCTGCCACTGAGCTCGTCATCCTGGACAGCCGGCTGCCCGGAGCCGAGGCGCTCGTGCGCCGGCTGGCGGCCGCAAATTCCGCGCTTCGCCTGCTGGCCACGGGTGATCACGATCCGCCGACTCCCCTGTCATGGGTTGACCAGACCGCGCAGGCCCACCTGGTCAAACCCTTTACGTTGAGCACGCTTCTGAAGGTGATCCGGGCGCTGCTTGACCGCGAGCTCGGCAGCGTGGCCGCGGTGCAGGTGGAAACGGAACCCTTTCTCTGATCGATCCCGCCTGTCATGCTCTACCTGATCCGACACGCGCATGCCGTCCCGGCATCGGAGGATCCGCTTCGCCCCCTCAGCCTCGCAGGCGTTCAGGAATGCGCATTGCTGGTGCGTTTTTTTGCCGAAAATCACCAGCTTCTTCCAACTCAGATCTGGCACAGCCCCCATGCACGCTCGCGCGAAACGGCAGACCGTCTCGCCGCAGGGTTGAATCAGGATTCCGCGCGCGTTGAGATCCCGGGGATTCTCGGCGATGATGATCCCAGGGTGCTCTTGGCACGCGTCAACGATCTGCCGCCCGGATCTGAAATCGCAGTGGTCGGACACGACCCCCACCTGACCCGCCTTGCGTCACTGCTGATCCGCGGCCGGTCGAAACCCGCGCTCATGGATCTCAAGAAGGGGTCGGTGCTTGCTCTTGAAAAGACTGAAACACGTCACAAGAAGTCGGGACAACCCCGCTGGATGGTCTGCTGGTACATGACACCAGGACTGTTGAAAGTCCCGCAAGGCGCAGCGACCCCGCCCAAGGCAAAACCGGCGGCCTGATCCCCTGTTTCAGCCCCGCTTCAGCCTTTGCAGGCGCTCACCCGCGGTCCGTCGCGAAGTGGAGGGCATGGTGCGCGAGCTTCTCCGATTGCAGCGCGGTCGCGAGCCGCAAAATCGCTTTGCGCCGCATGGGGCGGTTTCGTCTCGTATGAGTGTGCCGCCCTCATTCCACCTCCTGCCCTCCCGCCTCGGCGGCGCTGCGGAAAACATGGCGATCGATTTTCTCCTGCTCCAGCGATACCCGGACTCATCCCAGGCCCGCTTTCGACACTATGGCTGGCACCGTCCGGCCCGCACATTCGGTTACAGCCAGAAGTTCGCCTTCATCCGCGACCAACTCGCGTCAGATTCCGCTCCCACGGAAATCTGCCGGCGCTTCACAGGCGGCGGCCTCGTCGACCATCGCGAAGACTGGACCTACGCGCTGGTGATCCCCCGGGGACACCCCATCGAGGCGGGACGGGCCGTAGATTGCTACCGCGACGTGCACGAGGCGCTTGCAGCGGCGATGAGAGAACTCGGACAGCCCGCGGAAACCAAAAAGCCAGGCGAATCATCCGCCCCGTCCTCCGGGCAGGCAGCCGCCGGCGTCTGCTTCAGTCAGGCGGAATACCACGACGTCATTGTCCCCGGTTCCGGCGTCAAGATCGCCGGCGCAGCGCAAAAACGAAACAAACACGGCTTGATCCTCCAAGGCTCGATCTGGCGCCCGTCAGCAGGCAAGATCCGGAACTGGGAGGATTTCCTCGCCGGCTTCGTCGAAAGACTTGGGCGGTTGGTTCAGGCCGCGCCTGAGGAGACGCCATGGCCCGACTTCAACGACAATGAAGTCGAGCAGTTGACCGCGACCTACACCTCGGACGAATGGAATCAGCAGCGCTGATGTCCACAATGGAAGGCTCTGCGTTTCATCGCAGCGCTTTCCAGGTCCGCGTAATGCAGGCCGTTACTTTTTGGCGCTCAACACCGCCGGCACGCTCTTGATGTACTTGTAGAGCGCTGTCAGTTCGAGATCAGTCATCTGTCCGAACGCCGCAGGCATGACCGGACTCAAGGGATGCCCGTCGGGAAGGGTTCTCGACCGAAGCACATGCATGAAGTCGGCGGGGGATGCCTGTGCCATGAACAGACCTGGCGCCGGCGTGAGATTGGGGGCGAGCGGCCAGTCGGGCGGAGCTCCGGGGATTTTTCCCCCAGCCAGGTTGGTGCCATGGCATCCCGTGCAGCTTGCGCTGAGATACCTGCCGTACTCCGCGGTCGCCTCCGCCGCCACGGCCACCGGACGTTTGGCATCGTGGTCGATGCGGGCGGCGTCGATCTTCATTTCACCCAAGGCAATCAGCACCTTCATCAGCGGACCCGGTTTCACCGGACCACTCGCCCGATCGACCGCCGGTAGCGTCTTCAGAAATGCAATCAGTGCGCCAAGGTCCTCATCGCTGAGCACGCTGTATTCAAACGACGGCATCAGGAGGAGCGGGCGTCCATTGCCCGCGACGCCATGCCGGATGGCTCGCACGTAGTCCAAGTCGCCGAAATTGGTGGGAAGCCCGCCCTTGCCACGCGTCAGGTTGGGACCGGAAAGATGCCCAACCACCGAATCATTGATGACCACTGCGCCGGCGAAATCCTTGCCATGGCAGTCCGTGCAGCCGCGCGTGTTCGCCAGGTGACGCCCTCGCTCGACTGTTGCGGCATCATTGCGCACCACGACGGAGGGCACGGTCAGCGTGTAGGTGCGCGTGAGGCGCGTATGGGCGACAGTGAACGCAACAAGCACGGCCAAACCCGCCAATACAATCAATGCAGCAACTCCGAGGAGGAGGGTCCGGACAATTTTTCCGGAGGAGGAACGCGGGATTTTCATGGAAAAGAGAATCGCCACCACAGGCCACTGGATGGCCGATGGGAGCCCGCACGCTGCCTGGCATGACATTACCTTTCAATGATTTATTTCATTTGGCTGAATCCTGCGAAAAGCCGGTGGCATCCGGCGTGCCGTGAATTCAGACGAGCCTGGATGCCGCCTGGCGATGTCCGCACGCCTGCCGACACTTGCGCGATTGCTCCGATGCGCTCATGTTGGCCGCCTGCCCACGCCTTGCAAAACCCCTCCCGGAGCGCCATGAAGTTTCTCCTCCCCATCGTCACCGCCGCATCGGCTCTGATAGCCGCGCCACACGCACTCGCAGCCGCTGCCGACACACAGGCCATCACGCGCAACTGGATGCCGCCGGAGCTGGCCAGACTCGAGATCGGAGCGCCCGCTCCCGATTTCAACCTCCCCGGCATCGATGGCCGCAATCATTCACTGAAGGAGTTCGCAGGAGCGGACGTGCTCATGGTGCTCTTCACCTCCAATCACTGCCCGACATCACATGGCATCGAGCAGCGCCTGATGAAGCTCTGGAACGATTTTCGGCATCAGGGCTTCGCACTCGTGGCCATCAATCCCAACCATCCCGACGGACTGAGCCTCGATGAACTGGGCTACGGTGAATTTGGCGATTCATTCCCGGAGATGAAACCCTACGCGGAAAAGAATGGCTGGGATTTTCCCTACCTCTATGACGGCGACCGCCAGCTCACTGCACGCGCCTATGGATGCCTGGCAACTCCGCATGTCTTCATTTTCGACAAGGACCGGAAGCTCCGCTACCAGGGTCGCTTTGACGACTCGCGCTACTCCCAGGAGGAAACGGTGAAGTCCCCCGACGCGCGCAATGCCGTCGTCGCCCTGCTGGCGGGAAAAGAGGTGCCGGTTGCGGTCACCAAGCCGCACGGCTGCTCCACAAAGTGGCGCGAGCGAAAACCCGCGCATGCGGCCCACGAGCAGAACTGGAGGAGCCTGCCCGTGACACTCGCCGATATTGATGCCAACGGAGTCCGCGCGCTTCTTGCAGACGCAACCACGAACTTTCGTCTCGTGAATGTCTGGGCGACCTGGTGCGCGCCTTGCGTTGAGGAGTTTCCGGATCTGGTCCAGCTTGCGCGTCGCCTGGATCTGCGGGAATTCGAATTCCTGACAATCAGCCTTGACGACGAAAAATCGGCCGCTCGCGCAAAGCTTTTCCTGGAAAAGCAGGGAGCCGGCACATCGCAAAGGACAGCGAGATCCCTGAAGAAGGAGGGACGTCTCACCAACAACTATCGTTTTGCGGGGGCGAGCCAGGATTCCCTCGCTGCAGCCTTGGATCCTGAATGGCCAGGACCGGTTCCCCACACCGTGCTTGTCGCACCGGGCGGCAGGATTGTCTGGCGGCACAACGGACCGATCGAGCCGAAAGGCGCCCTGGCTGCGATTCTGGAAGCCATGACCCCGTACTATCAGCCGCCGCAAAGCACCAAGGCGCCCGGCGTGGCGACCGTTCCCTGAACGCCCGCCAGCGCCGCGCACTGGAATCCGCCGGTGCGCCTGATTCAAGCGCCTCGCGGCTCAGGAAGCGATCCGAGGCCTCAATTGCTGCGCCGACGGCAGTACGCAGCGGTATTGCTGCAGCTTCAACTGCCCCAGAATCTCCGTCACGGCTTTGACACGCACATCCGGATGCAAGCGCTCGCCCTCATGAACAAGGATGATCGCACCGGGTTTCACCCGAGACATGACGCGCCTTGCAACGGAAGCAGCCGAACGCGCCGTTGAATCCCAGCTTCGCAGCGACCAGTGGACGCAGGTGAGGCCGCGCTTCCGAAGCTCGCGGCCGAGAAGGAGGTTCTTGATTCCGACCGGCGCCCTGAACCAGAGCACCGGACCGCCACGATTGATCGTTGCCGCTGCATACGCCTCCAGAGCCTTGTCGAGCTCACGCGCCAGCCTGCGCGGACCGGCGAACCACAGTGTTCCCGACGGATGCGTGTGGGTGTGATGACCCACATCATGGCCGGCATCCAGAATCGAACGCACCAAGTCCGGATGCTGCGCGGCCTTTTCACCGACGAGGAAGAATGTGGCCCGGGCCTGATGCTCGGCGAGTACCGCCAGAATGCGCGGTGTGTCATGGGGGTCGGGGCCATCGTCAATTGTCAGCCAGACTTCGCGCTCACGCGTCTCGAACGAGGTGACAACGCGCAACAATCCCTGGGCACCCGGAACCAGGACCTGGTAGAGAACAAGCATGTCCGCGCCGAGGAAGAAAAACCATGCCAAGCCCGGCAGGCCCGCCGCGAGCCAGCACCAGGCCGCAGCTCCCTTGCCAGCTCCGTAGGAAAAGATAATCCAGCGTGCCATTCTTGCATCTTCCCTGGCAGCGGCCGCCCTATTCGCAATCGCGAAGCGGGCCGGAGCCAGGCGTCCAGCAGCCGTCCGCACCATGCCGCACGATCACGAACCTGCGCCACGCGGCCCGATGGAGCAGCGCGACCGCGATCCCCAGAGCAGCCCCGCCCACCGCATCCCACAGGACATGCTGCTTCGTTCCCATCGTGGAAACCGCAATCGCCAGGGCCCAGACGGCGTTCAGCCAGCGCATGACCATCGATGCATTCATTCGCTTCAGCATGTTTTCGAGCCAGAACGCGCTGAAGCATGCGAATGCGACGTGAAGGGATGGACAGGCGTTCCCCGAGGCATCCACGGTCTTGAGCACGCGCATCGGTCCCACCCAGTCAGCGCCGGGATCGATCGCCGGCACGATCGTCGGCCAGAAGAAAAAAAAGGCCAGCCCAACCGCGCTCAACACCACGGCGCCCGCTCCGTACACCGCCAGTTCACGTCTGTCCGTCAGCAGGAAAGGTGGAAGCGTCACGTAAACCCACAGCGAGACATAGGGAGCCATCCACCAGGGACTGAACGCGATCCAGCGGTCAACGAACGTGAGTGGCATCACCGTAACCGGAAACAAGGGATGGCGCAGGACGTGAAAGTACGCGGTGAAAAAGAGCGTGAAGCCAACCGTCGCACCCACGAGCTTGTAGGGCCACAGCCTCGAGAACCGCCCCAGGGCCGTTTCCCTGGACTGCTCGAAAGCTGGCGCTGGACGGGACTCCACCATTGGCGGCATGTTCACAGCAAGTCCCAGCCTTCCATTGCTCGCGAGTACAATGTGATGGCGCGCCCAATCATCGCATTCTTGCCGCACATTGCATTGTCGTTTCTCAATTCGTCAGTCATTGCAGAACACCATGATCTTCCGAACCGCCGCAATAGTTGCAGGATACTACTTCACCCTGCTGATGTTCGGTCTGTTTGGAGCGGTCATCACACTCGTTTCGCTGATCTCGGAGATATTCCCGTCCACGCCTCGCACGGAGCGCGCATTTCAGCGGTTGATCCACCGCCAGTTCGCCCTGTTCACCTGGTGGACCGGCATATCCGGTCTTTTCAAGGTCCGCCATCACGGCTTCGAGCACATTCCCAATGATCCGAAACGAGGCCTCGTGGTGGTCGCCAACCATCCGAGCCTCGTTGACATCACGGTTCTCCTGTCGCGCATCCCCGAGGCGCTCTGCGTCTTCAAACCCGCGATCCGGCGGAATCCCATTCTCGGCTCGGGAGCGCGTCGCGCGGGCTATCTGGCCAGCGATGGCGGACACGAGATCCTGCGGACCGCGGCTGAAAAGGTCGCCGCCGGCAACCGGCTGATCGTCTTCCCCGAGGGCACACGCACTCCCCCGGGCACCCACCTGCTTCCCTTCAAACCCGGATTCGTCATCGTCGCCCGCCGCGCGCAGGTCCCCATCCAGCTTGTCCGCATCACGCTCAGCAGACCGGTTCTCTCGAAGGATCACACCTGGTGGAAGGTTCAGCCACTGCCCGCGAGGGCGGACATCGTGGCCGGGCCGCTGATTTCCGTGGCGCCTGAGGCAGACACGGCAAGCGTTTGCGAGCAGATCGAACGTTGGTTCAGGTCCGGCCAGATGCCCGATCCCCGTGCTGGTGCCAGGCGTTCCGCGGAGGCCGCTTTCCAGCAATAGCGGCGGGCGCTCACAACCTTCGCTTCGGCATGCCCCCTGGCCCAACCCACCTGATCCTGCTGCCTTCCTACAATTCTGGAACCAGGCTGACAGCGGTGGTGCGCGAAGTCCTGCCGCTCGGCTGGCCCACGCTCGTGGTGATCGATGGAAGCACCGATGGCAGCGAGCGCGAGGTGCTGGCGTTGGCCGGCTTTCATGAAAACCTGTCGGTGATTTGCCGTCCAACCAATCAAGGCAAGGGAGCCGCCGTGCTCGAAGGAGCCCGCGTCGCGCTGGATCGCGGATTCACCCACGCTCTCGTCATGGATTCTGATGGCCAGCATCCGGCCGGGAGCATCGCCACCTTCATGGAGGTTTCCATGCGGAATCCCGAAGCTTTGATTGTCGGCGAGCCGATATTCCCCGACAACATCCCGCGGGAACGCCTGCACGGACGAAAACTCAGCAATGGCCTCGTCTGGGTGGAACTGCTCGGCCGGGGAATCAATGATGTCCTGTTCGGCTTCCGGGTGTATCCGCTGGCACCGCTCCTCGCGGCGCTGAAGGACCGCAGCGGCGGGCGTCGCTACGACTTCGAAACCGAAGCGGCCGTCCGGCTCGCCTGGGCCGGCATCATGCCGGTTAATGTGCGCGCCCCGGTGCGATACCTTTCCCGCGAGGAAGGCGGCATTTCCCATTTCCACTACGTCCGCGACAATGCTCGACTGCTGATCATGCACGTCAAACTGCTCGCCGAGCTTCTTCTGTTCCGCTGGCCCGCACTCCTGCGGCATCGTCGCGCATGGAAGGGTCACCCGGCATGGCCGCGTCTTCATCGCGAAGGCCCATGAAACTGCTCCGAGGAAAATGGGGGCCCGGAACAGCCCTGCTCGCTTTCTGCATTCTGTGCGGCGTGTGGCTGGCGCGGCTGGATTATCGCAGGAGCATCACGACCGACGTGCTGGACCTGGTTCCCGACTCGGGTGCCTCACAGTCACCGGAGCTTGCACTCGTGCGCTCCCTCGCCAGCCAGGCGGAGATCCGGACCATGCTTTTCGAAATCACGATGCCGGACGGCGGTGATGTGCCGGCGGATGCGGGAAGGGAATTCGCCGCGGCGTTGCTCAAGGATCCTGCGTTCGCCCAGGCATTTTCCATGGGCGACACCTCCTCCCGCGACGCACTGGGGAAGGAGCTGTTCGAGCAGCGCTTTTCATTGCTCCTGCCATTCTGGCTCGAAAGTCATCGGGCGGAATACAACGCACAAGGCCGGCCCGGAGGGAATTTTTCGGCATGGCTTGCGGAAAAAAGCGCAGCCGATCTGTCGCGATTTCTCGCCAAGCCGCAGGCCCTCGCATTCCAGGACCTGATTCCATCCGATCCCCTCCTCCTGCTGCCGGGCGCGATCGATCGCCTGCAGGACGGTCTGGCTTATGCGCAGTCCGAATCGTCGCCGTCCCACGCGCTCGTCTGGGCGCAACTGGCTGAATCGCCGTTGAGCGAGGCCGGCCAGGGACCTGCATTTGACGCCATTGCGCGGGCGACCGACGGGGTCCGGAAGCTGCGTCCGGGCCTGAAGGTCGCCTTCACCGGTGTCAACCGATTCGCAGCGGCGAGCCGCCGGGTGATCGAACGCGAGGTGACCCTTCTCAACACACTCTCCCTCGCCGCGGTCCTGATCGTCGCCTTCACCTTCATCCGTTCCCCGCTTCGCGGGTTGCACCTGATCCCCGTCGTCGCGCTCTCAATACTCGGGGCCTGGGTGGCGGTGACGCTGGCCTTCGCCCGCGTGCACATCCTCGTGTTCGTGGTCGGCTCGCTGCTGACCGGTGTGGCCATCGACTACGGTTTCTACCTCTACATGCAGCCCGCCGCGTATCCAGGCGAGGACTACTGGTCAAAGGTGCGCCGCCTGCTCAAGCCGCTGCTCGCGAGCTGCGTCACGACCGTGGCCGGTTTCGCGCTTCTGCTGCTTTCGGATTTCCCCTTCATCCGACAGCTCGGCGTGTTCGTCGGCGGCGGACTCTTGAGCGCGCTGGGCGTGGCGATCCTCTATTTCGCGATCGTGAAGAACCCATTCCTGGAATCTCGAAGCTTCGGCGGCGGCCAGGCCCTCGCACCGCGCACGCGCCGCCGGCTTCGGCATTTCGTCCTCGCGCTCTGGGTCGGCGCACTGCCCGGACTGGCCTTCCTGACCTGGCGCGATGACATCCGCGATCTTGATATTCCGTCCGATGCCTTGAAACGCGAGGATGCGCGCATCCGCGGGCTCTTCGGCGACAAGGACGGGGAGCGCATGGTGTACCTCACGCATGGCGACACGCTCACCGCCGCACGCGCGTCACTCGAAAAACTGCAGTCGTGGTTGAACGTTGCGAGCGCCGGACGGGCGCGTGCGGTCAGCCTCGGCGCCGTGGTGCCCACCGCCGCCGCCTTCGAACGCGCGCAGGACTTCATTCACAACGAAAAGGAATTCCCGGCGGAGTTGAAGTCGGCGCTGGCGAAGGAGGGATTCGAAGAGGAGGGCTTCAACGCATTCTTTGCGGACTATGCCAGAATCATGCAGTCGCCGCCCGAGTCGTCCTTTCTCCCCGCCTTCACCCACCTGCGCGAAAAACTGGTCGGGCCGCTTGGTCTGCTCGTCAATATGACCCCGACATCGAGTTGGTTCGTCACGCTGGTTGAACACGCCCCCTCAGCCGCTCCTCCCGAGGAGGCGTCAACAATCAGCACCGGTCAGCTTCAAACGCTGAATCGCGTCTTCGCCGACTACCGGGCCTCCACGCTTCGACTGAGCCTCATCGGCCTTGGCATCGTCGGTCTCGGCGTATTCCTGACGTACGGGTTCCGCGACGGGCTTCGCATCTTCGCGATTCCCTGCGGCGCCTGTCTCGGAGTCTTTGGTCTCTTCGGGTGGATCGGACACCCGCTCAATCTGTTTCACCTGCTCGGCGCCTTCCTGGGCGTGTGTCTCACGCACAACTATTCCATCTTTTCCGCAACGTCAGCCTACGAGCACAAGTCAGTCCCGGTTTCCGTGCGCGTCTCCGCGCTGACGACTGCTGCATCCTTCGGCGTACTTGCGATCAGCAGCATCCCCGTCGTGCGCGCATTGGGAACAACCGTCGCCAGCATGGTGATCACCGCGCTCGTGGTGATCGAACTCGAGCACCTCTCCGGCCTCGGCAAACGCGCATGAATCCGTCCCTTCCCGCCTGCTGGTTGGAAACAGTCCGTCTCCACGGACGAAAGGTCGCTCTGATCGAAGCCTCCACCGGAACGCGCTGCACGTTTCAGCAGTTGAACGACCGCGCGGATGCCTGGGCGCGGGATCACGGGGCATCAATTCCTCCCGGCCTGGAAGGTCGAAGTGTCGCTTTCTCCGTCCCCAACGGCATTCGCTGGTTTGAACTCATGCTGGGCCTGCTGAAACTCGGCGCAATTCCCGTGCCGCTCGATGCCGCGGAGCCGGTCGACAGTCAGAAAAACCTGGTGAAACTGCTGCGCTCGGTCGCGCGATGGGAAAACGATCGACTCGTCCCAGTGCAACACGGTAGTGGCGGCGCGAAACGGCACCGAACAACCCGGCCCTGCCTTATCAAGCTCACCTCCGGCTCAACCGGCAGCCCCCGCCCGCTTCTTTTCAGCCACGACGAAATGATCGCCGATGCGAGGCAGGTGATGTCGTCCATGGGCATCACTTCGGAAGACCGGAATCATGCGCTGATTCCGTTCGGCCATTCCTACGGTCTCGGCAACCTCACGCTCCCGCTCATGATCGCCGGCGTATCCGTCGTCTGCGGAACCTCGCCCTTTCCGCATGCGATCGCCGCCGACCTCAGGCAGTGGAAGTCGACCGTTTTCCCCGCGGTGCCCGCCATTCTCCGCGCCCTGGCCGGCGCCGACGGCATCCGCCTTGGCAGACTTCGCCTCATCATCTCGGCAGGCGCGCCGCTTCCCGTCGAAACCGCCGGGGCCTTTCGCCAGCGTTACGGTCGGAGCATTCACAGCTTCTATGGATCGAGCGAAACCGGAGGCATCAGCTTTGACAGGGATGGACGTGCAACGCTCGAAGGATCCGTTGGCACGGCCATGGACGGCGTTACCCTCACACGGCTTGGCACCGACCGCCTCCGAGTCAGCAGTCCCGCGGTTTTCACAGCCGGCAATCGAAGAAAGCACAACCGGCACGGGGCCTGGGTCATGGCGGATCGAGTCCGGATCGGCGCCGACCGCACCATCCGCCTGCTTGGCCGGCGCGGCACCACCGTGAAGATCGCGGGCCGCCGAGTGGAACTCGCCGAAATCGCCGCCGCCATCAAGCGTCTGCCCGGCGTCGATGACGCCTGGGTAGCGGTCGGAGGCACGGACGAACAGGTCATCGGGGCAGCCGTCGCTTCAGGCCGCTCGTCATCGGAACTTCGGGATGCATTGGGCCGAATCCTGTCCGCCTGGAAAATTCCCAGGAAGTGGCTCGTGCTGCCAGCCCTGCCTCAAACCGAACGCGGGAAGCCGGACTCCCGCGCACTCAATTCCGCGCTCTTCGGTCCGGCCAGTCCCCGCTCCAGCTGATCGGCAAAGCGGAAACGGGCCTCCGTCTCCACGCACACACGCCAACTCAGCTACCCAAGGATCGTGGCTTCGATCTCGACCGAAAGATCCGACCGGCAAATGTCCGCGCGCAGGTACGACACGGCGTCGCCCGCACGCAGGAGTTGCGCTTCCAACACGCGCCTCACATCCCGCAGCTCGTCCGCATTCCTCAAATAAACCTTGAACGCGCGCCTCCCGGTGCGCCGGGCGGATGCACCGGACAACGGCGTCCCGCATTCGGCGGCGATGGACTCCAGATTCTCCAGCGTATAGCGAAGCTGCTCCCGCGTGTTGCCAGGCGCCATGGTCTCATGTCCGCGGATCGCAGCCGTTCCAGAAATGAACACGTCCGACGTCCCGCCGTGCTCGACAACCGTCGCGCGTGCAAAGCTGGGGGAGCGCGGACCGTAGTGCTTCGGATAGTCGTAGGCCGGAACCTGCAGAGGATTCTCGAAATGCCGCGTCGGTGAACGGGAGGCGGCAAAAACAACAGTCAGCGACATCGAATCCGTGCCCACCGCCGAACCGGAGGGCAGCGTCTTCCGGAAACCCGCGCCAAGCCTGTCCTCGAAGGCGAGCGAGCGCCCGCGGCAGAAGACCCGGTAATTTTCCATCGAGCCATCACCCACGGCGTTGATGGCAGGAACGTAGTTCCAGATCCGCGCGATATGAAAGCCCTGGCTTGCGGCCAGGATCTGGTCGTAGACCGCCCTGGTTTCCCGTTCGAGCGTCTCCGACCGCACCCCCACCGAAGCCACTCCGAGCAGCCACGCCCCCGTTTCAAACAGCTCAAGCAATCCCCTGCGCCCCCGGCTCACGGCCGGTCCAAAGAGCCGTTCAACCCGATCTCCCGCCAGTGCCGGAACGCCAATCCTAAGCGCGTTCGCTTCGTTGCCCGTCAGCGAAATGCCAAACGGCACGGCGGATTCTTTGGTGAACGGTGACATGAATGCGTAAGAAATACTTGGGATCCGGAAACTGTCGCACAAGCCAAGGCAGGGATGCCAGCCCCCAATCGAATCCCCGTAGCAGGCTTGACTTCAGGCCAGTGGTCTGACCTCTTACCACTTGTGCTACCTGCCTTGAACAAACGCGTTCCGGTTGTCGCCGGCATCTGCGAGCGGCTCGTGCTGCAATACCGGGAGACCGAATGGCTGCCGGCCGAGCGCGATCTTTCCCAGCAACTGGGCGTGAGCCGCCCCGCGTTGCGGGAGGCGATCCAGCGACTCGAAATCCAGGGTCTGCTGGAGGTGAAGCATGGCATCGGCGTCCGGGTGGTGGACAATCCAAACGCGCCGGTTCGGGCGACGTTGCTGCGCACGCTGCCGGACTTTGAACAGCGGCTGCAGCAGTTTGCGGAAGCCCGCGTGCTGATTGAGCCGGAGCTCGCCCGCCGCGCCGCGGCGCACATCACAACCGAGGGAAGGCGGCGGCTCCGGTCGCTCATGACGCAGATGGATGATGCGGGCGCGCAGGTCGACAGCGCCGTGCGCGCGGACCTGGAGTTTCACCGCGGCATCGCCGATCTCGCCGGCAACCGCGTGCTCGCCCTCATGACCGGCTCGATGGCCGAGCTGGAGGAGGAAACGCGGCGCACCACACTCACACGGGTCGGGGTCGCCGTCGCCCGGGCCCAGCACCAGCGCATCGCGGACGCCATCGCATCGGGCGTCGCTCCCGCCGCGCACGCCGCCATGCTGGCGCACGTCCAGGCCGCGCAACGTGAATCCCAGCGCCCCTCTCCTCCCCGCCGCCATGCAGACACCTGACTTCATCCCCGCCCTTCGCACCGCACTGCCCGCGCTGACCATCCTGACCGCGCGGGAGGATCTCCTTCCGTATGGTTTCGACGGCACCGCGACACTGAAGGGCTCGCCGGCCTGCGTGGTGTTTCCAAGAAGCGCGCAGGACGTGTCGGCAATCATCAATTTTGCCCGCGGACGCCGCATCCCCGTCGTGACACGCGGCAGCGGCACCGGCCTCTCCGGCGGCAGCGTGCCCGTCGCGGACTGCATCGTGCTCTGCCTCGTGGAGATGAACCGTATCCTGGAACTGGATACGAAGAACCTCACGCTCCTCGCCGAGCCGGGAGTCGTCACCCAGCGCATTTTCGACACCGCGGACGCCGCGGGACTTTTCTATCCGCCGGACCCGGGGTCCATGAAGATCAGCACGATCGGCGGCAATGTCGCGGAGAACGCCGGGGGCCTGCGCGGCCTCAAGTATGGCGTCACGCGCAACTACGTGATGGGGCTCGAGGTCGTTCTGCCGGACGGGTCGATCGTCTGGCTGGGAAACAAGTGCGTCAAGGACGTCGCCGGCTACAACCTGCGCGACCTGTTCATCGGCAGCGAGGGCACGCTCGGCGTGGTGACGCGCGTGCTGCTGCGGCTACTGCCGAAACCGGCCGCCCGGCAGACGCTGCTTGCGACCTACGCGTCGATGGACGCCGCAGCCGAAACCGTCTCGGCAATCATCGAGGAGAAGATCATCCCGTGCACGCTGGAATTCCTCGACCAGCGCACGATCCGCTGCGTCGAGGCGTTTGCCTCCGTGGGGCTTCCCGTCGAGGCGCAGGCCCTGCTGCTCATCGAGACCGACGGTCATCCGGATGCGGTCGCCGATGAGGCGCGGCGCATCGAGGCAATCTGCTCGCGGCACGGCGCGATGGCCGTGCGGCGCGCGGCGACGGCGGAGGAGGCGACGAGCCTCGCCACCGCGCGGCGGAGCGCCTTCTCCGCGCTCGCCCGCATGCGGCCGACCACGATCCTTGAGGATGCCACGGTTCCACGCAGCGAACTCGCCGCCATGATCCGTTTCATCAGCGCGGTCGCCGAAAAGCACCGCGTCACCGTCGCGACCTTCGGACATTTCGGCGACGGCAATCTCCATCCGACATTTCTCACCGACGAACGCGACACCGACGAGATGCACCGCGTGGAACTGGCGATGAAGGAGATCTTCGACCACACGTTCTCCCTCGGAGGCACCATCACCGGCGAACATGGTGTCGGCCTGGCCAAGAAGGCTTTCCTTCCAAAACAACTGGGCGAGGCCAGCCTTGCGCTTCTGAAGGCGATCAAACGCACGCTCGATCCGGACGGGATCATGAATCCGGGCAAGATATTCGATGTCGCCGACACAAAAGCAGCGCCCGCCACCGGTCATGACGCCTGATCCGCAGTCGAAACTGGTCAAGCTGGACTACTCGGTCCTGCAGCAGTGCATCCACTGCGGCATGTGCCTGCCGACCTGTCCGACCTACAATGAAACCGGACGCGAGCGGAACTCCCCGCGCGGACGGATCTCGCTCATGCGGGCGATCGCCGACGGGGAGCTCGAGGTGACTCCCTCATTCGGCGAGGAGATGTCGTACTGCCTCGGGTGCCTGGCCTGCGTGACCGCCTGTCCTGCCGGTGTCGACTATGCGACGCTCATCGAAACCTCGCGCGCCGAGGTCGAGCGCACCGGTGTGCTGCGCAAACCCACCCGCAGCCTGACCCGCTGGTTCTTCTTTCGACTCGTCTTCACCCGCCCGCGTCTGCTTCGCGCAATTGGCCGCGTGCTCCGCGTCTGGCAGCGCAGTGGCGCGCAGGCCTGGTGCAGGCGCATGGGCCTGATGCGACTGCTCCCCGGGCGGCTGCGCGAACTCGAGCCGCAGGCGCCTGTCATGTGCGCGAAGTTTTCCAACGCCCTGATCAAACCGGTCGAGCGCCCCGCCTCCGGTGAGGTGCGGCATCGGGTGCTCGTCCTCACCGGGTGCGTGCAGGATCTGGCTTTTTCGGATGTGAACCGTGCGACCGTTGACGTGCTGCTTGAGAACGGCTGCGAGGTGCTGACGCCACCTGTGCAGTTCTGCTGCGGATCGCTGCAGATGCACAATGGCGACGACGATACGGCTCGCCTGCTCGCCCGACGCCAGCTCGACGAGACGGACCTCACGCAGATCGACGCCATCATCAGCAACGCGGGCGGCTGCGGCTCCCACCTCCGACACTACGGCAAAATGCTGAAGGACGAGCCGCAGTACGCGCAGCGCGCAGCCGAGTGGTCGCGCAAGCTGAGGGACATTCACGAATGGCTTGTCGAAATCAACTACCGCAAGCCCAAGGTCGCTCCGGTGTCATTCGCCGGCAGCCCGGCGACTCCCCTGACCTACCAGGAGTCGTGTCACCTCTGCCACGGACAGAAGATCACGCGCCAGCCCCGCGAAATCCTGAAGTCGATCCCCGGCATCGCCTACAAGGAATGCGCCGAGGTGTCCTGGTGCTGTGGAGGCGCGGGAATCTACAGCGTCACTCAGCCGAAAACCTCGTCCTGGCTGCAGGATCGGAAGCTCGGACATCTGCGCGCCACCGGCGCCACTGTGGTCGCGACAGCCAATCCAGGCTGTCACCTCCAGATCCAAAACGGCCTCAACAACAAGCCCGCCCCGGCCGGCAATTCCCCCCCACCCCGCATCATCCACCCCATCGTCCTCCTCGCGGAGGCCTACGCGGCCGAAAAGAAAAATTGAACCAACAACAGCTCTAATCGGCGCCGGTGCAAAGCCGCACTCCTCGCATTGCCTGACGGCGACACCAGGCAGTTGGAGGGTGCCTATGCGGGATATTTTCGGCTTCGCGTCGGGTCGCTGCGGTTTGTTTATCGATGCAATGACAAAAGGCTCGAAGTGTTTTACGTCGAACAGCGGAGACTGATTTACGATTTGCTCGCCGCCCATATCAGACAGCTTTTCGAAGAGGAATAAGCGCAATCCAATCCGGATCGAACTTCACCTCCTCTGTCGCCGTTTGGTGGAGCTGGCCGTTGCCCTTCGCTTGGCTCCTTTTCATTCAAACCCAGTCCCCTCGCCATCGGTGACACTTTTGCACTGCATCGTTACGGCTTGGCCCGCCATGCCCGCAGCCGTCGGGCAAGCAACACGCCCGAAGCATCCGGCAAGCTGAGACCGTTGGCCTGGGCAAACACGGCCACCGCATCGATTTCCTGCGCGGTCGTGGCGTGCACTTGCAGCAACTTCGCATCGACGAAGGGCGAGACGCGCTGCTACTGGATCTCCTGCTTCATCTCGCGCGGCACGAAGTCGGTCGTGTGCGTCTCGATCTGGAGTTGGAACCAAAGGCCCGGCAGATCCCCCGCGGCGAGGTCGATCAGGATGCTGGCGTCTTTGACCGTGATGCGCATGGGGTTCAGCCGACCACCTGCTCCATCTCGCGCCGCACACGGCCTATCGGCTCAACCAGCAGGGCGGGCGATGACGGGGCGCCGGTTGACCAACCGGCAATCGGACGCTGCTGTAACCGACAATTGGACGCTCTTATAACAGGCAATTAGACGCTTGCCTAACAGGCAATTGGACGCCTAGCTAACCGGCAAATGGACGCCAAGCCTCTTCCCCGCGTCTTGGAGACCTCCGTGCGCGACGCGCTGGCGGACACCCCGGTCGTCTGCCTGCTCGGGCCGCGCCAGTGCGGCAAGACCACCCTCGTCCGCGCCCTTGCGCCGCGCTACGGCTACGTGACCTTCGACGATGCCGATGCGCTCGCTCTGGCCCGCTCGGACCCCAACGGGTTTCTCACCGCGCTGCCGGAGCGCGTGATCCTCGACGAAATCCAGCGCGTGCCCGAGTTGCTGCGGGCGATCAAGCTCTCGGTGGACCGAGAGCGCCGGCCGGGCCGGTTCCTCCTCACCGGCTCCGCGAATCTGCTCCTTCTCCCCAAGCTCGGCGATTCGCTGGCGGGCCGCATGTCGATTCTGGAAATGCATCCGCTCACGGCGGCCGAGCAGGAATGTGAGCCCGGAGGCTTTCTCGCGGGATGGCTCGCCGGAAAACTCAAACCTGCCATTGCCGCCGCGCCGCAGCCTCCGGACCCGCTGACGCTCGCCGTGCGTGTCGTTCGGGGAGGTTTCCCCGAACTGCTCACCCGCACGCCGGCCCGCGGGCGGGCCTGGCACCGCGACTACGTGCGGGCGCTGCTGGAGCGCGACGTGCAGGACGTGGCCCGGGTGAAGGAGCCGCATGATCTCTCGCGGCTGCTTTCCCTGCTGGCTCTGCGCACCGGCGAACTGGTCAATATTTCCACGCTGAGCAACGAACTCGATCTGCGGCGCGACACCGTCGAAAACCACCTCGCCGCCTGCGAACGTCTCTACCTCGTGCGCCGGCTCCAGCCCTGGCACCGCCACGAGTCGAAGCGGTTGATCAAAACGCCCAAGCTGCACTTCATCGACAGCGGGCTCGCCGCGACTTTGGGCGATCTCACGGCCGAGGATTGGCACGACCGCCGGGATCGCTTCGGACACTTGCTGGAAACCTTCGTCCTGCAACAACTCGTCGCCCAGGCGAGCTGGACCGATCCGGACCTGCGTTTCTGGCACTACCGCGACAAGGATCAGGTCGAGGTCGACTGCGTCATCACCCGGGGACGGCGCACGTGGGGGGTGGAAGTGAAGGCCTCCGCCACGCCCACGCAGGCGGACATCTCCGGGCTGCGCCGCCTCGCGGCGCAATGTGGCGGCGACTTTGTCGGTGGCGTGTTGATTCACGCGGGCGCGCACACGGTCACGCTCGACGATCCGCGCTTTCTGGCCGTACCCTTGGCGAAACTTTGGCAAATGTAGCCACGCCGTTCGCATTCACCGATTCAACCCGCCCATGCCGGAACAACCCCGCTCCGAACGAAAGACGCAGAACCGCGTCGTCGCCTTGTTCACCGGCCCGGCCCGACCGGATTGCCTTGGCTACCACTACCTCGGCGAATGGAGCAAGCGGGAGAAAAACCGCGGCATCGAGGTCGAATTTCTGCGCGCGAATCTGAAGGCGCGCGGCTATTCCGAGGCGCACATTTCCGCGGCCCTGCACAAGCTGATGGCCGCCGCTGACGCCACCGGCATCACGCTCTACCAGGCCAATCTGCGCACCTACCAACTGCTGCGCTATGGCGTGTCGGTGCAGACTGGCGCCGGTAAACCCAACGAACAGGTACATCTGGTGGATTGGGATCGCGCGGAGCGGAATGACTTCGCCATCGCCGAGGAAGTAACCTTGCGCGGCGGCTACGAACGGCGGCCCGATCTGGTGATTTACCTGAACGGCATCGCCATCTCCCGCAAGCCGGCCAACAGCGATGTGCGCTACAAGTTCGACACGTACACCAGGCACGTTCTCAAGAACAACCAGACGACCAAAGCCTACGAGGACGACCTCAAGCGGCGCTTCATCGAGGGAGGGAAAAAGCTCGATGCAGCCCGCGAGACCGCCCTGTTGCGTGCGGGTGACTTCGAACGGGCGGTCACGCCCGAGGCGATGAAGTTCCTACTGCGAGAGGGATTTCATCCGCAGCTCGGCGTCCAGCCCCTCCGTCAAACGGTCGAACGACAATTGCAGGACGCCGTGGTGCGAGGGCGTGGTAGAAACGGCAGGCGGCGAGGACGAGGTGGCGATATACTTCGCCCTGCGCATCCGGCGACGGGATGCGGCCATCAAGGAGGTCATTGAGCCGCTGTGCTTGGGTGTAGGGCACTAACTCTGGCGACAAAGCCCCCGCACGCGTCACTTTCAATAATTCGGGTTGAGATTCCCCGGCACTCGCCGCGGTCAGGACCCGGGCGCGGAAAGCGTGCCGACGGCGGGAGCGAACGTTTTGAGCGCAGAGGTGTTCATGGGGTGAGACGGAAAAAGACTTGGATGGCCGAGCGCAGGGCGGCCGGCCGGATCCCGCCGCCCAAGGTGTTTTTCAGTGAAGCGAGAATCGATGGCCAATCCGGTGAATCTTCCGGGAAAGAACGGAGAAAACGGTCGAGCTCGTCTGTAATGGACTTGGGTAATTCCGGCCCGGGTTGGCCGGGCAGAGTGCCGGCCAGGCGGAAAACATCGTTTCGATGCTTGGTGATATTCCTTGAATCAACCTCGAGCCCGGAGGCTTTGTCCCGGGTCAGGTTGTGCCAGGCCAGGGCCTTCAGGGGAATAAGCGCGGTCGCGGTGGCAAAGAGGAGCCCGTCGTGAACAGCGTGGTGTTGTTGGATCAACGCATAGTAGGCGTCATCCAGCAGCAGGGCCGACAAGCTGTGCTGATCTGTGTCGGCCGGCACGGGGATGACTTCCTGCCCTTCGCCCAGTTGGATGCCTTCAGGTTTGCGGCTGAAGAACTCCAGCATGAATGGAAACGCATCGTTCTTGGGCTTGGCGAAACGATAGAGCACCGGCACGCCCGCAGTTCGTTCGCGAATCTCGTAACCTCCGTCTGAGACGAAAGCCCGCAGCGCTTGGATGGCCGCCGGGGAGAGCACTTCGATGATCAGGACGATATCGAGATCCTTGGTGCCCCGGAATTCGAGCCCGGCGGCCCCGAACCACTCGTCGCAAGCGGCCCCGCCGATCAGGACAAAAGAGTCTTCAAATTCCTTGAAACGCTCCCGAAAAAGATCGAGGCCCCTTACCATTTGACTTCCTCGATGAGCCGATCCAACTGCTGCTGGACGCGTTCGTCCGCGGTGTCCCGCAGGCTCAGGTAAAGGGAAAGCACATCGACGGTCGGGGAGACTTGGTCGTGCAGCGTTTGCGGATCGTAAGACCAAACTTCAACCCGGGCCGTGGCAGTCTCCGCATCGCGGCATCCGACGCATTCGCCCTGTTCGAGGCAGTCCTGAAAGGCGGTATGGATCATCGCATAGGTGGGCAGCCGGCTGTCGGCGATCATGCTCCGCCGGCTCAAAGCGCTCACCCCGGCGAGCAAGGCGGACGGCTGGGGGCGATTCCAGTTGATCCAGCATTGCCGCTTAACCGGAGAAGCGAGGCGAGGCATGACCTGGTCCCAAAGCCCGCGCCCGGAGGTCGGGAAATCCAGAACGACGGAACGACCGCTGCGGACGACGCGGCAGACCTTGGCGGCCTCAAGCTCATCCTTCACCTTCGACATCATCATCGGGGAGTAACGGACTTTCTGCGCAATTTCCCGGAGGGGAATTCCGGTCAGCGGATGGCGCAGCAGGTGATAGAGCACGGTGCATTGCGCGGCCGGGCTAAGCATCTCACGGGGCTTGGGCGCGGTTTGGGGGAAGCGCTCCCGCAGATCGATCAGGCGATTGGGCAGGAAAGTCTGACTGCCGGGGACAATGAAGGGCAGGCCCATCTGCACCATGCGATTTCTGGCGTAGGAGGGCAGAATCGGCAGGACCAAGATAACCGGACCATGGAGTGCCTGGTGGAGGGTATCGGCGTGCTTCTGATATTCACCGGGGGACCCTGTTTCCCACCCCTTCGCTTCAAGGGCTAGGAACGATTTGCGTCCGAACAGAAGGGTGGAAAAAACCGCGTAACGCTCGCGCAAAAACAAAGGCAAAGAGGATGCTTCCTCGGCAACGAGATCGAGGCGATCACCGGTTAGGGGTTCCCAATAGTCGAACAAGCGTTCTTTCAGGGAGGACATTGGAGATACACTTAATGTGCACGATACACATATCAAGTTTATCGTGCCTACTCTATGCTATCATACTGTTTCATAGGCTTATGCGATTTTCGTTCCTGATCTCGGTGAGGGCGGCTTTCCGCCAAGCGGCCATCCACCGATCCAAGTCATTCTCGGTTGCGATGTAAGGCAGGTCGCAAACTACGCGCAGGGACGAGGCTGCGACATAGGTCGTCGCCGTCGCCGGATCATTTAGCTCACCGGAAAACTGGCCCTTCATGCGTCACCTGCTCAACACCTACGTGCAGGCCGACCCCGCGGCCGACATGGGCAACCTCAACTCGCTGTCGCTCACCGAACTGATTGTCGAAACCGGGATCCACGACGCGATTGCCCGGAAACTGAATGCGAAGGGTAAACTCTCGAAGAACGCCATCGCCGAGGGCATCATCAACAATGTCCGCAAAACCATCATCCGGGACCAACTCACCGATCCAAGGTTTTATGCGGAGATGTCGAGGCTGCTGGATGACCTCATCAAGCAAAGCCGTGCGGACGCCGCCGACTACGAGGCGTTTCTCAAGAAGGCTGAAGAGCTGGCGAGGCACCTGGCAAAAAAGGAGTCGGTCGCGGATGTGCCCGGTATGTTGCACGGCAAACCCGAGGCGATCGTGATTTTTGCCAATCTCCCCGACATTCTCGCCGGAGGGGAGTCTGCGCTTCATGACGACAACGCCATGGAGATTGAGAAGCGCGCGGCGCTGGCTCTTCTGATCGATCAAACGATGCACGAAAAGGCGCCCGCAGGATGAAAGGGCGATACAACGCGGGAGAAGCAGGTCCTCAACGCGCTTTTCCCGCTCATGTCCCATGACCTGGAGCCGACCCACAGCGAGCATTTCGTCGGTATCCTGAACAAACACTACCCGACGTGGCGTGAAGCGCGGGCCGAATTGAACGAACTGCCGCTCAGCGCCGAGGTGTGGCGGGAATAGCATTGCGCGACCGGTGCCGTCAATCTGACCTAAGAGCCCCCGCCACAATGAAGACTTCGTTCATCTGTATCGCCATCGCGCTGTCCACGACTGGCGCCGTTGCCCAGGACATCAAGGGACCCGCCCCG
Source organism: Opitutaceae bacterium (assembly GCA_015075305.1). Lineage (NCBI taxonomy): Bacteria > Pseudomonadati > Verrucomicrobiota > Opitutia > Opitutales > Opitutaceae > Opitutaceae bacterium. The sequence goes on from JABTUS010000002.1 coordinate 407,272, forward strand.
GTTTCCGTCTCCGCCGCCAACTACCAGAAAACCGATCGCGCGGAATTGATTCGCAATGTCTCACAAAAGAACGTCGTCAACCCTGCTGCGATGGCGGCCGCTTCAGACACTGCACCCACCCATTTCATCTTTCTCCCCGGGGAGGTGTATGAGTCCGATGTCACTTACGAGGAGCTCTGCAAACTGCTCACCCCCGCCCTGCTCAAGCGAAACCTGATCAACGCGGCCGACGAGCAGGGGCTGATGCGCGAACCCGAAAAGGTGTCGCTGGTCCTGCGCGTGCACTATGGCATCCGTCCATGGCGCCAGCCGATCGTCCGCACGGAGCAGTTGACCTGGAAAGACGGAATCGTCCCCGGTCCCAAGGGGCGCGGACTGCACACCCTCGGTGGAGACACGCTCTGGGATAGCCGCGCGGGAGGAAACGACGAAGCGCTGGCTGCCGCGAAGGAGAATCAGTCCGGCAGCAGCGCGTGGGGCAAGGGCGGGGGAAAATCCGGCGGGGGCTCCGGCGACTCAGGCTCGGGGGGAGCCGGCACCACCGGCATCATGAACAGCACCGCCACGGGCATCGCGGGGCTGACCGGATACGAGCGCACAAGAGACTTTCACATCATTGTGGTCGATGCGTTCGACTACGCGGAGCTCAAGGAAAAGGGAAAATCAGCCAAACGACTGTGGACCACATTCGTGGCCGCACCCAAGGAACCCAGGCAGCCATTCTCGGCGATCGCGAAGACCCTTATCCGCAACGCAACGCCATACTTCGGGGAAACCACCGACGGACTTCAGGTCTACACCGATGCTCGCGCCAACGTGGAAATCGGCGAAGCCACTGTTGTGGAGTAGCGAAATCCCCGGCGGAAAACCAATCCGTCATTGCATGATCGTCCCGCCAGCGGCGCTTCTCAGCCCGACTGGCGGGATCATTTTCAGCGGCGGCAATCAATTGCCACCGGCACCGGGCACATGCTTCTTGAGGAAGCGGTCCACCTGCGTGAAGAACGCGATGGAGTTCTCCTCTTTCCGGAACCCATGACCCTCTCCGGATTCGATGATGAATTCGAAGTCCTTGCCCGCTCTTGAAAGGGCGGCCTTCATGTCATCGCCATGTTCACGGGTCACCCGGGGATCAGACTGACCGTAGGCCATGATGACCGGCGCACGAATGGAGGAGGCAAAGTTCACTGGCGAGCGAGCCTCAAGCTCCCTGGCATCGTCGTAAAGATCCCCAACGCGAGTCCGCGTCCAGGCACGGCGATCCTCGGTCGAGCGTCGCTGCGAGGCGATCAGCTTGAGATTCGTCACGCCGACATAATTGACCCCGGCGCAGTACAGATCGGGAGTAAAGGCAAGGCCGGCCATGACCGCATAGCCGCCATAACTCGCACCTGCGATCACCACCCGTTTGGGATCCGCCAGCCCGGTATCGACCGCCCATTTCACGGCGTCGCTCAGATCGTCCTGCATGATCCGCCCCCACTGCCGGTACCCGAGCCGCTCAAACCAGTCCCCATACCCGCCCGAGCCGCGATAGTTGGGCTGGAGGACCGCATAGCCGCGGTTGGCATAGAGCTGAACCTCGGGGCTGAATCCGATTTCATCCCGGATGCCAAAGGGGCCTCCATGGGGATGGATCACCAGCGGCAGATTGTGCGGATCGCGCCCGACGGGAAGCGTCAGCATGGCCTCGATCTCGAGGCCATCCCGCGCCTTGTAGCGAATCGCCTTCATCGGCGCCATGGTCTCCGGATCGATGTGCGGCCGAACGACCGCCAGTTGATCGATCTTCTTTCGCTCCTCGTCGAAGAGATAGTAGACTCCGGGTTCCCGCTCCGACCGTGCAACCACAACAATCTGATTCCGTTCGCCACTCACGGACGTCTGGCGGTTGATTGTGCCAGGCAGGGCTTCATCAAGGATTCGCTGCCTTCGGTTCATCGCCTCGTCGAAATAATGGATGCTGTCACGATCTGAAACATAGGTCACCCCGACAATCGGACTGCGCCCCAGATCATCCTGGAAGGAAACCACGCCAGTCATGTCGTACCGATCGTCGGGGTCCGCATAGACGAGATCACCCCGCTTGTGGGTCACCGTGTCATAGCGATAGATCGCATCGGTCTTTCGTCCCTCATTTGAACGGATGAAAACCGTGCGATTGTCGGCATCGAATGCCAGGGGAATCCATCGCGGCTCTCCATCCCGAAACGTCGCCAGAGTTCTCCAATCGTCGCCCGCCTTGTCGCGATACAGAATCGTCTCTTCCAGCGTGCGGCTATCGATCGCAAAACGGGGAACGTTGTCGCCGTCAAGAACCCAGCTCCGCACCTGTCCTGGATTCCTGGCGATGATGGTGATCTTGCCGGTCTTCACATCCAGCCAGCAGGGATCGGCCCGATTGGCATGCGTCTGGTTGGAATAAACCAGCACGCGCCGGGGATTGTTGGGATCCCTTCGAAGGATCGATGAAATCGCCTTCGTATCGTCGAACTTCGTGAAGTTCTTTCCATCCCGGTCGATGGCAAACGGGAGCAGATCCTCATCGCCATCATCATCCAGCAGCATCACCAGCCGGTCGTCATTCGCCCAGCGGTAGGAGGAGATGCTGAAGTCCTTGAACCCGGTGATCAGATTCTTGGTCCGCTTCTCCGTGTCCATGATGACCAGATTCAATCGCCGTTCATACGGAACAAGCGCAGCAATGTACTTTCCGCTCGGCGAAAAGCGGAGCTGGGCGATGGCTGGATTGCGGAAAAAATGCTCCACCGGAAATTCAGCCGGTACGGACGTTGCGGCGAATGACAGACTCGCAAGGCAAAGGAAACCCAATGCCATGAAGCGGATGTTCGTGAAGGAATGATGCATGAACCGGACTACATTTTAGGGTTTGGCGATGTCTGGCATCGAACGGCAATTCACAGCATCCATCTCAGTGAGCTCGAGCTGCGTTTCTTCCGACCCGTCCATGCCTCGCACCGTATTCTCATTCGAAAAATGAAACAGCCTCGCTTCGATGACGCCGCGAGGCTGCCGCTAAGAACCAACTAGGAAGGATGACTAGAATTCCTTTTCAAGCCGGAGATAGATGAAGCGCCCGAGGCCGATGCGGCCATAGGTGCTCTGGTCAAAGCTCGACGACTCATAGCCATTGAATGGGGGTTCCTTGTCGAAGACATTGTTGACGCCGATGGTTGCCTTCGTGTCCCAGAAGCCCTTGTAGGAAAACTGGGCATTAACCGTGGTGACAGCATTCTCACCCCAGCCTGCAGCCGTATAGGCATCGTTGAAGTACGCGCCGATATAGTTCACGCGAACCGCGGAACCATAGTCCTTGTAGGCCCAGGACGCGGACGCTGAGCCATTCCACTTCGGATTGTTGTACAAACCGACATTCTCAAAATCGTCGGGCAGGTTGCCGCTGGCATCACGGATGCCCGAATTCGACTTGATGCTCAAGGTGCGTGTCGTGTTGAGGGTGAAAAGGAAATCACCCACGCGCGTGTTGCGGAGGTCATACTTCGCCTCAAAATCCACTCCCGAATACCACTGTTTCGCGACATTGAAGGGAACGCGGCGGAGGTAGAGGATCGGGCCGGGATTTCCCTGGGTGTTGTCACGCACAACCGCTCCGGGGAACTGGTCTTCGCGCGCGAGCAGGGTTGTGTCGGACGGCGAGGAAATCACGTCATCGATCTCGAATTTGAAGTAGTCGACCGAGAGGGACAGTCCCTTCACAGCCTTAACGTCAAACACGGCTCCACCGTACCAGATGTCTGCTTCCTCCGGTTTGAGGTCGGCATTGCCCGAGGTGATGATCCTCATCTGGGTGGCGGGATCCTGCGGACGCTTGGGGTCCGTGCGGGTTGTGGACGTAAACGCTGTCGTGGCGGCGGTGAACAGGCGGCCCATGTCCGGCGCCTTGAAGGATTGTGAGAATGATGCGCGCAGGAGAACATCCACGATCTTTGTCGGAGGCAGCTTGAACTTGGCACCGATCTTTGGCTTGGTCGTGGTGCCAAAATCGCTGTAATCCTCAAAGCGGCCCGCCGCCTGGACTTCGATTTGGCGGGTGATGGGGAAGGTTGCCTCCACATAGGCGGAGAAAATGGTCCGGTCACCGCGGTAGGGCGTGCCTCCGCCCGATCCGACATAGGCTGAGGTATCGGGATCCTGCTTTATCATGTCCTTGCGATACTCGCTGCCGATGGCCACTCCGATGTCGCCGCCGGGCAGTTCAAACAGGTTTCCGGTGACAGTGGCATCCAGCATCTCCGCCTTTGCCGCATACACGGAATTGGAAATCGTGAACAAGTTGTCGACGAGGCTCTGATTGTCGGAAGGGCCGAATGGATTCAGGGCAGTCTGGCGTGTCGTGCCATCAAGCGCCCGCTGAAGGTCCACTGCACGGATCTGATTCCGGGCGGTCGTCGTAACGTCGCCGCGACCGAGCGAGGCGCCAACCTCCCAGCTCCAATTGTCATCAATGTCACCACCCACACCCATCAAATAGGTGACTGCAGAGCTCTTCGTGTCGAACTTGCGGGCAGGACCAAAGTTTGTCCGGTAAAGGAAGTTGGTGATGTTGATCCCAAGGGGATTGTAGGGGTTGGTCGGGGGAATGTTCAGGAGGCCCGTGGGTCCGGTTCCCGCATTCTGCGTGCTCTGGATCACCGACGGCGTGAATGAGAAATTCGTTTGGTTGTTGCTGTAGATAACCTCTCCAAAGAAGTACAGGCTGTCGCTGATTTCATGCTTAATGTTCGCGTAGACGCCGTAGTAATCAAAGGGAGGGAAAAGCTGATAGGTCTGCGCGAAGTCATAGCGGTTCGCATTGGTCAATGGGTTCGCCAAGGCAAACTGCGACTTCACCGGGTTCGCAGTCGGTTTGCCTCCCGTCAGCGCATAGGTGCCGCCTCCCGTGGTGAACCCTGCTGCGGCCGCCTGCGCAGCGGACAGATTGAGATTTGCCGGCCAGTTTGCAGAGCTGTTCTGGTTTGTGCCCTTGGGAGCATGACTGGAATAGTCGGTCGTCTTGGAGCGGTCGAAGTCCCGAATGAAGTTGTCATTCGCTCCAACGTAGCTGGCCACCATGACGATAGAGGTCTTGCCGGTTTGGGCACCCACCAGGACCGAGGTTTCCTTCGTGAAGGTATCGTGACCGAGGGTGTTGCCACCGAGCAAATCGACGCGAAGGCCGCTGTAATTGCGCTTAAGTTTGATGTCCATCACACCCGTCACGGCATCAGATCCGTAAATCGCGGATGCACCGTCCTTAAGGTAGGTGATTTGATCGATCGCTGCCAGCGGTATCGAATTGAAGTCAAACACCGACTGATTGTTTGAATTCGTCAGTGCGTAGCCAACTGAACGGCGTCCATTGACCAGCACCAGGAACCGGTTGCTGCCAAGGCCGCGCGGATTGACCGTGGCCGCGCCACGCGTAAACGAGGCGGTTTGAACGATCGAGTTGGTGGAGCCGGTGTTGAACGGAAGGCTCTGCACGAAATCGCCCAAACTCGTGAAGCCACCCATCTTGATCTCTTCCGAGCTAAAGGTCACCACGGGTTGTGGCGTTTCCGCATCCAGGCGCTTGATGCGCGATCCTGTCACCTCAAACTTTTCCATCTTAACATGTTCAGTCTTCGATGGATCGTTGGTGGTTGGCTGCGTTTGTGCCTGAACTTCAGTTCCAGCACCCACGGTCATGGCGATAAGCGCCAATGCTATTTTGCTGCTATAACGGTCGGCAAAGATCGCTTTGGCTGAAAATGCGCGATCCGTAACCAACCCCGACAGACGGAGGTAGTTCATGTTGTATTTGTTGTTCGTTGTCAAATAAGCCAGACGGCTCAAAAAGTCGCCAAAGCTTTATTTTGGTCGGGAGGTAAACAAATCCAGACGAATTGTGCAATAAATAAGTCGAATTGACTGACTATCGCGATATGAAGTCAGCTAATCTCCGATCGGCTGAAATCGCAGATGAACAACCGCACTCCGGGAGTCCTAGGCGTCGATTCACTCGCTCCCGTCAATGTGTGGCGCGCGTGAGTTCATCACGCCGTGCGTTCGAAAAGTTGAGCGTTTGAGGTCGATGAATGACCTAAAGGGTCCAGTTCCGATTTCCCACCTCGGAAATTGGCGCACAGGCTTCAAAAGCTCCGGGCACGGGGTCGTAGTGGAGCACGTTCTTTCCGACTGCTTCTGATGTAAAATACCCAAGCACTGTCATATCGCGGATCAGACGGAAAAATCGGCGGCGATCGTCCCGGGCATCCGTTGCAATGGCAGTCAGCAAGGCATCCTGTTCCGGTGCCGCAAGTCTCGAAAATGTCCTGCCGTGAGTCTTGCGACTCTCGTTTTCCACATCCGCCAACCCGGTCACCAGGGAATCATGCTCCTCGGTGGTCATGTACCCGATGCACATGAGATTGATGAATTCCGGCACCGCCACGTCAACAGCACCAGGGGTGTCCGTTCTTGGAATGATTCGTTCGACCATGGCCGTGAGGGTTTCCATCTCACCCTGCGACAGCCTTGCCGACTGTGGGGGGCCGGGCATGCCTTTTTCCTGCGCATGAAGCACCCGCGTCACCAGCGATGGCGAAAAGGCGATTCCCATCAGCAGTGAGGCGCGGCGAATGGCCTCACGGCGAGTCAGGTCCGTGGCGGATGATCGATTGGGTTCCGTGCTCATGGCTGCTTCCATCAGAGGTTGTGCTTCTTGAGTTCACTCACCGCGTGGTCGCAGGCCCGGGCCGTGAGAGCCATGTAGGTCAGCGAGGGATTGACGCAGGAAGACGACGTCATGCATGCGCCGTCCGTAACGAAAACATTCGGAACCGAGTGAACCTGATTCCACTTGTTCAAGACCGATGTCCGGGGATCCCTTCCCATTCGCGCAGTGCCCATCTCATGTATGCAAAGCCCGGGTGCCAGAGGATCATCGAAGGGCGTGATGTCTTTGAGCCCCGCCGCCTCGAGCATCTCAACCGCCGACGCCTTCATGTCCTTGCGCATCGCGTACTCGTTCTCCTTCCACTCGCAATCAAAGGTGACCGTCGGCTGTCCCCACTTGTCGCGAACCTTTTCGTTCAGGTACATCCGGTTGGCATGGTACGGCAGACACTCACCCCAGGATCCAATGCCGAATCTCCACGGACCGGGCGCAACGAGATCAACCTTCATTTGTGAGCCAAAATAACTGAGCTCACGGATGCCCCGGGACCAGTCACTGCGGCTTCCACGGCCTTGATAGCCAAAGCCACGCAGGTAGTCCTTGCGCTGGGATTTTCGATCCAGATTGCGGAAGCGCGGGATGTAGATGCCGTTGGGGCGCTGACCCTTGTAAAACATGTCCGCAAACTCGTCGGACGTGCCATTGGCTCCCACCTTGAAATGGTGATCCATCAGGTTGTGACCGAGTTCACCACTGTCGTTACCCAATCCGTTGGGGAAGCGATCTGACTTCGAATTCAGCAGAATGAACGTCGAGGCAATGGCCGACGCGCACGAAAAGATGATTTTCGCATGATACTCAATGACTTCATTTGTCTCTGCATCAATGATCCGCACACCACTGGCGCGCTTGGCATCCGGATCGTAAATGATCTCATTCACAATCGAATAAGGGCGCAGCGTCAGGTTCCCCGAAGCATACGCAGCGGGCAATGTGGACGCGTTGCTGCTGAAATATGCACCGTACGGACAACCGCGGATGCATCGGTTGCGGAATTGACAAGTGGCTCGGCCATTGTGAGGAACCGTCAGATTGGCGGTGCGACCAATAATCATCGCCCTACCATCGAAGGCGCTCGCAATGCGCTGCTTGACCTGCCGCTCAAGGCAGTTGAGTGCCATCGGGGGCAGGAACTGCCCGTCCGGCAACTGAGGAAGGCCTTCCTTGCTTCCACTGATGCCCGCAAATCGCTCCACGTAGTCATACCACGGTGAAATGTCCGCATACCGGATCGGCCAGTCGACCGACATCCCATCAACGGCGTTCGCTTCGAAATCCAGATCGCTCCAACGGTACGACTGGCGCCCCCAGGTCAGTGACCGCCCTCCCACCTGATACCCACGCATCCAGTCAAAACGCTTGTCCTCTGAATAGGGGTTCTCAAGGTCGTTGACGAACCAATGGGCAGACGCGGGATGGGTCGTATAACCCGTACGATTCTGCTTAAGCTGCTTCGCAAGATCGGCATTCGACAGTTTGGTGCGCCCCGGAAACTCCCACGATTCCATCATCGCGGTCGGGTAGTCGCCGTGCTTCACATCTTGTCCGCGCTCCAGTAGAAGGGTTTTTAACCCCTTCTCGCTCAATTCCTTGGCAGCCCACCCACCACTGATCCCCGACCCTATCACTATTGCGTCGAACGTATTCTGTTGGGTGCCAGTTCCTTGAATATTCATAGTGAGGTAAGTCGAGGCGAATTCCTTGTGACTCAATGAGCTGAGAGCAGCTCAATCCGGGAAGCGTCCCAGCTCAACGCAAAACTCATCAATCCAATTCTTCACTCATCCATGGATGGATTCTCCGTTGACGCACGCTTTCTCCAACGGAATTCCATACACCCCCACCCTCGATGTCGGCGAGGCCATCTCATCCGGTTGCCACGTATGAAACCATCCCTGGAGCAAGCCATCGCATCCAAAGAATCGGGATTTTCGACATTCTAGCCGGGAATTGGTCAAAATACCTCGGAATTCGCCAACAATCCCGTGTTTTCCGCATAATTTGCGGGACATGATTGAGGAATTCTCGGTGCAGATAGCCGCAAAATGCCAATTCCCGAGTCCCGCAAAACATGGTCATTTCCATGGGAGAATCATGGATTTGGGGCCAGTTCTGGCTCATTTTGCGCATTTCCGGGAAAAATTCGAGGGTTGCACATTTGTTCGAGACTCTTTTTGAACGCGACCCCAGACTAGGACACTAACTTCAGTCCCTTCAACTCAACCCAGGATCTATCTTGGACCTAAAACAAATCAAACAAGTCATCGACTTGATGAAGCGATCGGATCTCACCGCCTTCGAAGTCGAAGAGGAAGGATTTAAGATCAAGATCAAGCGAGGCTCGGATGCTTCGCCGATGACAGGTACCCGGACCATGCCGCAAACGTACCTTGAGCTGGCACCGGTCGAAGTGACTCGCAGTGTTGCGCCGAACCCCAACGCCGCCAGGCCCGTTGCTCCCGCAGCACCCAACGTTGATGAAATCGGCGTCGCCTACATCAAATCGCCAATGGTGGGCACCTTTTATCGTGCGTCTTCGCCGGAAAGTAAATCATTCGTCGACTCAGGAGCGAAGGTCTCCGAAACAACGGTGGTCTGCATCATTGAGGCCATGAAGATCATGAATGAAATCCAGGCGGAGGCACGAGGCACCATCGTTGAGATATTGGTGGAAAATGGCCAGCCCGTTGAATACGGACAGCGCCTCTTCAAGCTCAAACAGGACTGAACTCCTTGAAATGCCACTAGTCCCGCCGCTTTCTGCGGCGTCGAACGGCGCCTGTTGAAGCGACGGCGGACGGCCAATCTTTTCGCATGTCATGATCCAGAAGGTCCTCATTGCCAACCGCGGCGAAATCGCGCTCCGCATTGTCCGTGCGTGCCGCGAACTCGGCATCAAGACGCTCGCAGTTTACTCGGAGGCCGACATCCAGTCTCTCCACGTACAACTCGCCGACGAAGCCATCTGCATTGGAGGACCGAAGAGCGCTGACAGTTACCTTCGCGCGGATAGGATCATCAGTGCCGCGGAAATTGCAGACGTCGATGCCATCCACCCCGGCTACGGGTTTCTTTCGGAAAACGCAAAATTCGCGGAGCAGTGCGAATCCTGCAACATCAAGTTTATTGGCCCCAAGTCCAAAAGCATCAGGATGATGGGCGACAAGGCGATCGCCAAGGAAACCGTGCGAAAAGCCGGAGTGCCCACGGTTCCGGGCTCGGATGGACCGGTGGAAAGTGAAGGCGAGGCTGTCAAAATCGCCCGCAAGATCGGCTATCCAGTCATCATCAAGGCAGTGGCGGGCGGCGGCGGTCGGGGCATGCGCATCGCCCACAATGACGTTTCCTTCGCCAAGGAATATCACGTGGCCCGAAACGAGGCGGAAAAGGCCTTCGGCAATGGCGCCGTCTACGTCGAGAAATACATCGAGAAGCCGCGGCATATCGAATTTCAGATCCTGGGGGACGGTCACGGCAAAATCCTTCACCTGGGCGAACGCGACTGCTCGGTTCAGCGTCGACATCAAAAGCTGATCGAGGAATCCCCATCACCCTTTCTCACTTCGGGACTGCGAAAGGCCATGGGGAAGGCTGCCGTGAAGGCGGCCGCCGCGGCGGACTACGAGAATGCCGGGACCATCGAATTCCTCGTCGATGCCAAGGGCAATTTCTACTTCATCGAGATGAACACGCGCATCCAGGTCGAGCATCCCGTGACTGAGGAATGCACGGGCATCGACCTGATCAAGCAACAGCTTCGCGTGGCTGACGGCCTGAAGCTGGATTTCGATCAAGGCGACATAAAGTTCGACCGCCATGCGATCGAGTGTCGAATAAATGCCGAGGACCCCGCCCGCAATTTCACCCCGTCTCCCGGAACGATCGGGCTGTACTACTCCCCCGGCGGCAATGGCGTCCGCATCGACAGCCACGTGTACAGCGGCTACACCATTCCTCCCTATTATGACTCGATGATCGGCAAACTGATCACCTTCGGGCCGGATCGGAAAACCGCCCTTGATCGGATGTATCGTTCGCTCAGTGAATACCTCATTCGCGGGATCAAGACCACCATTCCCCTGCACAAGGCGATCATGAGTGATCCCGTCTTTGTGGAAGGCAAGGCAACCACCGCCTACATGGAGGAATTCATGGCTCGTACACCGACAGACCTGTTCACGTGATGTTTTTGAGATTGCCGCCGAAAGGAAATAATCCGGCGGATATTCAACCGGTTTGTTGCAACAAGTTCCAAACCCTCTACTCTGCCTGAAAATGCAATCGAGCGAATTTGTTCCGCCCACCCGCATTGACGACCAGCCAGAGCTGGGTGACATCAAGATCAACCACACGGTGGTTGCGAGCATTGTCCGTCTTGCCGCGCTTCACGTGAAAGGAGTGGCCGCGGTCGGTGGCGGGCTTGCAGATGGCATCAGTGAGCTTTTTTCAAAACGCGAAGCCGACGCCCGGGGCGTCAGGGTGGCTGAATCCGGCGATGACGCCTATTCAATCGAACTTCGAATCGCCATCATCTACGGAACGGAAATCGGCAGGACCGCCTACGACGTTCAGTTCGCGGTTCGCAAACAGGTCATGGCAATGACAGGGAAGGACGTCGCAAAAGTGGACGTGATCATCGAAGGCGTTCGCCTGCCTTCAGATCAAACCGGCAATGATCCCAGCCAGGATACCTGGCCCGAGCCTCCGGCGACGGACTAATCCCGACGACGCAGTCCGGCGTGGCACCTCCATGCAAAGCCTGGGGTTGCGAACCACCTGGAGAGTCTCCAAAAGGTCCTCGTGTTCTTGATCGAAGCAACCATCACGACCCTGGCTTTCGTCCTGCTCATCTGGGTTCTGCTGGCGTTGCTTGTCATCGTCATCGTCGTCCAGGCACCGCAGTCACTCGTTCTCTCAAACGGAGAATCCGGCCGCCTCGAAATTTCCCGGCAGGCCTTGCATCGGGTGATCGAATCCTGCTGCGAACAGGTTCGCGGCATCGCATCGGCGCGGGCTTCCGTTTCACGCAAGGGCAAACTGCTCCATACCGAGCTACGGCTGAAGATCCGGCCCGACGCCAAACTCGATGCCATCCAGGGATACCTGACGCAGGAGATCAAGGACATCTACGGTCAGAACCTTGGCCTGAAGGATATCGGCCCAATCGAGATCAAGGTGATCGGCATCGAGCCCCTCGATCAGAAGTTCTGACGTCGACCTCCAAGCGGGATCAAATGGAGGAGGATCGGCCCAAGGTTCGCTGTTGGTTTCCACGGTCATCGGAGGGATCTTCGCTTCAAGCGACGCCGGCTTGACAGGAAACCTCCCAGTGAATTCTTCCTCGCCCACAAGGATTTTGGTCACCGGTGGAACCGGATTTCTGGGCCGGCGTCTGGTTGAACGCATGCTTTCGCAGGGCCGTTCGGTCGCAATCTTTGGCCGAACGCCCGCAGCCGACCTTGAAGGCAAAGGCGCCAGATTCATTCGGGGATCCCTTGCAGACGGCGCATCCATTCGAGGCGCCTGTGTCGGCATTGATACAGTCTTCCATCTCGCCGCGCGCGTTGGAGTATGGGGGCCTTACGATGATTTCCACCGAATCAACGTCCTGGGCACGCGCGCACTCCTCGACGCATGCCGGATCCACGGTGTCCGCAGACTCATCCACACAAGTTCTCCCAGCGTCGTATACAACGGCCGTTCGATTGCCGGAGCTGACGAATCACTGCCGCTGACAAATCGATGCCCGAGTCCCTATCCCCTCACAAAGGCAATCGCGGAAAAGGATGTGCTCGCGGCAAACTCTGCCTTCCTCGCAACAATAGCCCTGAGACCTCACCTCGTCTGGGGAATCGGCGACCCGCATTTGATCCCGAGAATCCTCTCCCGCGCCCGTTCGGGCAGGCTTCGCATTGTCGGGCGCGGCGACAACCGCGTCGACATGGTGCACGTTGAAAATGCTGTCGACGCCCACCTCGCCGCCGAGGCGGCGCTTGCCGCCAGGCCTGCGACAGTCGGTGGCCGCGCGTATTTCATAACCAACGACGAACCGATCGCGCTCTGGCACTGGATCAACACCCTGCTGGTCGCCTTGGGAGAGCCGCCTGTCACCCGCCACATCAGCGCGCCCGCCGCCCGTGCCTTCGGCCTCGCGTGTGAATCCGCCTGGCGCATTCTGCCACTTCGCGGCGAGCCACCCATGACGCGTTTCATCGCCGATGAACTGGCCAGGGACCACTGGTTTTCCATCTCCGCGGCCAAGCGCGACCTTGGGTATTCGCCACGCATCTCCATGACGGCCGGCACCAGCGATCTGATAGCAGCCCTCCGACAGACAGATCAAAAGCCGTTTGTCCGTTTTTCTGATCGTCGAGAACAGGCTTGACAGAATTTCCATTCGGACCTTAGTGCGTGGCGAACTCATTAAACTCGCCCCGAAAATGACGCCTTGGCTCACAGCTTTTCGACAATCCCGATTCACGATTGTCATCTTCCCGGCCTTGCCGGCGCTGTGAGATAACGAGTCCGCGACAAGGTCGGGACCCTGCTCAAGGGCGCCGGAGCAACACCAGCCGGCCATCTCTTGTTTGGCCCGGCACGATTCCGAGGACGCTCCTGTGCGATCCTCGTTCCACTCCTCGACTGCGCGCCAACGCGCATCCCCACGTCCACCCAATATCGAACGATCCCGTCATGATGAATCTACGCCCACTTGGCTGCACGAGCCTCAACGTTTCCGAACTGTGCCTGGGCACTATGAATTTCGGCTGGAAAACGGATGAATCCACCTCGCTGGCCATTCTCGACACCTTTTTCGCCTCAGGCGGAAACTTCATCCAGTCGCTGGGCTTCGAAGCCCGTCCTCCCGGCTCGCCGCTCTCCCCCACGTTTTCCGAGGCGATTGTCGGTTCGTGGTGGTCGTCCCGCGGCATTCGGCGGCAGGATCTCGTTCTCGCCACGCGCGTCACCCTGAACGAGGAGGGTTCGTTCGGATCCTCCTCGCCGTACTCCGGCGTCAGGGCCCTGTGCGAAGCCTCGCTCAGGCGTCTGCGCACCGACTACCTCGACATTCTTGTCTGCGAATGGACGGGAGCGGGCAATCCGCCTGAGGCGCTCCGCCGCGGCCTCGACTGGCTCGTCCGCGAAGGCTGGGTGCGGTATGTCGCCTTCTCGAATCTGCCCGCGTGGCGGGTCGCCACGGGACTGCGCGATGGATTCGAGCGCATCCACTGCCGCATCAGCGCCGTGCAGGCCGACTACTCGCTCCTGTCGCGGACTCCGTTCGAGTCCGACCTGGCGGAACTTTGCAGCGAGCAGCGTCTGGGATTCTTTGCGCGCTCTCCACTGGCGGGCGGCTTGCTGACGAAGGCGTCGGGAAGTCACAACGCCATCAGTCCGTCCCGCCGTGCGTGGCTCGCTGAACGCCATGGATGGGACGTCATCGACCGCGCTACGCACGCCCTCTCGGAACTCGCGGTCGACAGCGGGTTCACCGAGTCTCAGATCGCCCTTTCCTGGGTGCTGCATCATCCCGGTGTCACCTCACTCATCACTGGAGCGGCCTCCATCGAGCACTTGATTGATGCCGTGAGAGCCACGCGCATCCGCCTCGGCGCCGAGGAGTTGAATCTCCTCCACCAGGCGACCCGACGCCAGCACGTCGCCCTTCCCCACCGATCCGCTCCCCCGGGCAGATCGTCGCCCCTTCAAGCCGCATCGCGTCACTCCCTCGAACTGGAAAAAGTCTGAACCCTGATCCTCATGACATCCACCACCTTCCTGTCCAATGATCCCAGCGTCCGCCTGATCCTTCGCGGCGTCCATCTCTGGCTGACCGATTCCATGAAAACATCCATCCGGATGAAAGCGGACCGCCTCTTCCGCCACGAACCGCGCATCATCCGCATGCGTATCAGCGTCTCCTGCGACCGTCAGCGCAGCTCGCGCAAGTTCACCGCAAACGGCCTCATTGAAATGCGGGGCCCCGACCTCAGCGCCGCGGTGACCACTGAGAATGCCTACCATTCCGTCAGCCTGCTGATCGACAAGCTCGACCGCATGCTTCGGAAACGGACAACGGCGATGATTGGGCGCCGCAGCGGTGATATTCGGGAGCATCCCGCCTCGCAGTCCAGATCCGTCCGATCGGCGACCGTCGCAGCCTGAAGGCACCGCTTTCACCCGTGTTTGCGTGGGTTGAAGAGATCGCCGGTCGACGGTAGTCTCTGCGAACACCTGCCTGGCAGGCCTCCTCAACTGGCCCGGCCCAGGCTCGTGCACCTCCTCAAACCCATGAAGCATCACCTTGTCGGACTCATCCTCGCCACCGCCGCCTTCCCTGTTGCGGCGCAAGCGGCCCCCAAGTGGCACCCCGGGCACTACGTCTACGTCGGGGGCGCCGAGCTCACCAGCCAGGTCGTTTCCCTTCCGCATTTCCGCGGCGTGCAGAAGGCCTATTCCTGGCGGGATTTTGAATCGCGCCCCGGACACTACGATTTCTCCGAGTTGCGGGCGGACCTCGACCTGGTGCGCAAACACGGACGACAGCTCGTCATGCAGCTCACGTTCAAGTCCTTCAGCAAGGGCGAACGGAGCGTGCCCGATTACATTCAGGGGCCGGACTACGGTGGCGGCGTCTATGTCACCGTGAAGGGCGGACTCAATCCCGTCATCTGGAACAAGAACGTCGGCGAGCGTTTCGATGCGCTGATCGCCGCGCTGGGGCGTCAATTCGATCGCGATCCCAATCTCGAGGCCGTCAATCTTCCGGAGACCGCACCCAACGCGTATCTCGACCGCAGTCCGCAGCCCGGCGTTCAGACCTACACCGACGCCATCTACTTCGAAGCCCTCAAGCTTCGCATGGCGGCCCTGCGCAACGCGTTTCCCAGCACGGTCGTGATCCAGTACACCAACTATCCGACAAAGCTCCTGGACCAGTTCACCGACTATGAACTGGAGATCGGCATGGGCATGGGCGGACCCGATGTCTATCCCCGTCCGGAGGCGATCTCCGATCCGGTGAAGGGGGTCTACCGACTCTACAAGAAGATGGCGGGAGAGGTGCCGCTCGGCGCTGCCGTGCAATCCTCCAATTACTCCGTGGCCTTGAAAAAGCGAAACTACCTCGGGCGGGGCCAGACCAAGTTTCAGGGGCAGCCCATCGTGATTACCGCCGAGGAT
This sequence comes from Opitutaceae bacterium, assembly GCA_015075305.1. Lineage (NCBI taxonomy): Bacteria > Pseudomonadati > Verrucomicrobiota > Opitutia > Opitutales > Opitutaceae > Opitutaceae bacterium. Next base: position 423,194 of record JABTUS010000002.1, read on the forward strand.
GAACAACCGATTCCTCCCCGCGATTTCCTCACGCTGGCCCAGGATGTGCTGAAGCTGAACTACATATTCTGGTCACCCCACCCAGTCGAGAATTTCGAGTTGGTGAAGAAATTCCTCGCCGAGCCCGACATCGCCAGTGATCCCGCGGGCGGCTTGATCTCCAAGCTGCCTGCCAAGGCGTTTCTCCATTGAGACGAAGCCAGGCGACCTCAGCGAGCAAACCTGTTGCCGGCGAAAATCCTCCGGCATCAGTGCAGCCGCTGGGTTCCTTCCGGGCCGCCGGCCTTCCTCTGTCCATACGCCAGGTGGCAGCGCTCATGATGGCGTCGTTGTACGCGGCGGCCCTCTTTCTCGGCATTGTATGGCCGGGGATATTGAGCGCGGCCTCGGTCGAGGCAGACCGCTTCGGTGGCATGACATCATGGAGCATCCCGGCGCCAGGACGGTATCAGGTCATGCAGACTCATGGACGCTGGTGGCTCATCACCCCCGAGGGCCGCGGCATGGTGGCGCTCGGCTTGAACCATATCAACGAGCTGAAGCGACCGGCCGACTACTCCCGCACTCAGTTCGCCCGCCGGTTTGGCACGGACTGGCAGCGGGTCTTTGCAGAGGTGGAGCGGCAGTGCCGGCAATGGGGCTTCAACAGCGCCGGTTTCCAGGCCCCCGAAGAGCTGCGCAAATCCATGCCGTATGTCCTGAGCACAAAATTCATCGACGCGTCGTTCTGGCAGACGAAACTGACCTACCGCGACGTGTTTGCCCCGGAATTCACATCCACGGCGAAGTCCAAGGCGCATGCCGCCGCGGTCGAGATGAAAGCCAATCCGCTCTGCATCGCATGGACCTGGAATGACTCGCTCTGCTGGGACCTCGCATTGACCCGCAAATCGTTCGGAACCGACTTTGTCTCGTTTGTTAGGGGCCTGCGTCGGGGCGCGCCGGGACGGGTTCGCTATCAGTCATTCCTGCGGGAGCGGCACCCAAGTATCGACGCCCTGAATACAGCCTACGGCACCACCTTCGCCTCCTTTCAGGAAACCGCGAACGCCGACTGGTCGGCTCTCGATCGCGATCGGCCGGCGGTGTTCGCGGATGACCGTGAATTCCTGCGCCTGATCGCACGCCAGTACTACCAGACCATAAGCACGGCCTTTCGCCGCGAACATCCGCCGGGCCTGCTGATGGGTGATCGTTTCCACCTGCGCGACCATCCAGATGAAGTGCTCGAGGAGGCGGCGCGGTGCATCGACATCCTCGCCATCCAGCCAGGTGATCACTACCAGCCTTCCGTCGTTCCGCTTTCCCGCCCGGACGAGACTTGGTTCGATGCGGATGAGTTCGCCCGCCTGCACCGTCTGACGGGCAAACCTATTGTCATCGCCGACCATCAGACAGGGTTCTTCGATGACCAAACACCGAAAACCGGAGGCTGGTACCAGTACGCAAACGTGGACGAAGCCGCGGATTCGCAGGACCGTTTCCTGCGGGACACCTTCGCCCAAGGGTATGTCGTCGGCTACTTCCGCTGCCAGTACCTCACCCGCTATCACGACGAGGCGCGCCGGTTCAAACAAGGTCTGCTCCGCCCCGATGGCACCCCGTTTCAAGCATTCGTCGAGCGCATGCAGCACACGTACAAGGAAGTGCTCCAGGTTCTTCTCAAGGACAACGGATCCCTGAATCCAGCCGCCCCGTAGAGCGGCCGGCTGAATCCCATCAGCCATTGTCCGGTCGAGCACGCGCACGATCGTGCCAATGTCTCTCGGGCGTTGACTTGTTTTCACCGCGTCGCACAAGCTGGAGGCCGATCCGTCAGCTCCCCCTCAACACCCGACTCCCCATGTCCGCAATTCGACTCCACAGGGGCGTTGCCATGGCTGCATTGCTTGCCGTCGCGATTCCCGCTTTCACACAGGTCCCGCCGGCGAAGAAGGCGGATCCAGCCTCAGCCGCGTACGACGCGTTCACCAAGCTCAGAAACGACAAGGAGGCGAAGGTCGATCAGGCGCGCTTCCAGGTGGTCGCCGCCGCGGGGCTGGATTTTCTCACACAACATTCCGCCAGCTCGCGCACCACGTCCGTCATTTCCTCCCTCGCCAGTTATGGAGGATCCGGCAAGGAGAACGCTGCCAGGCGCATGGCGTGGATCATGTTTCTGAAGTTTGAACTGCTCTCGAGCCAGGGGAAGGAAGGTCTGGCTCCGGATGCTGTCGTCGCCCTGGCCGCACTCGACGCCGCGCTGGGGAACGCGCTGGCGCGGGAGAGTCTTTCGAGGGAAAACGTGGAGGCTTTTCGCTCAAAGATCGATGCACTTGCGCGGCTGCCAGGCAACGAACGATACCTCTACACCCAGGAACGCGCCTGGGGCGAACTTCTGAACGCAACCGGCCGCGCCACCCAGGCCGAGGCTTTCTACAAGGGCCTGCTCGAGCACAAGGACAAGCGCGTCGTCGACATGGCCACGGCTGAACTCGGCCTGATCGAGGCCCGGCGCACACCCTACACCGCCAGTTTCACCAGCATCGACGGCAAGCCCGTCGATTTCGGCCAGATGAGAAACAAGGTCGTGCTGATCGTATTCTGGTCGCCGCTGAATCAGGCCACGAGCAATGAGCAGGTTGCTCTGAGACAGCTCCACTCCGAGCTTCACAGGAAAGGCCTCGAGATCGTTGGGGTTGCCTGTGCCAAGGAGGAGGACCGCGAAAAGGTGACCGCCTTCCTCAAGAGCAAAAAGCTCCCCTGGCCCACTTGCTTCGACGGCAGGGAATTCAACGGCGATATCGCCAGAAAGTTCAACATCCGGTCCCTTCCCGCCGCAGCCATCCTCGACAAGGAGGGTCTGCTGGTGGCAACACCAACGTCGCGCTATGATCGGGAGGTCAAGCGCCTGCTGGGCGTCAAATAGGCGGTTCAAATCCGGCTCCCCAAGGTCCGAGCGGGCACTGTCAACAGGCTCAGTCGATCAATCGGAGCCGGACGAATTCTGCGCACCTGCCGACACGATCACTCCGGCCCGCGCAGACACGTCGCCCGCGGGGGCCGGGGCTGGAACCTGCAGGACATGGTCCGTCGGGCTGCGGAATGAGCGGCGCCCACGCATCAGCACAAGATCGATCTTGTATGGCCCCGGCGGAAGCTCGCTCCGCCGTATGACACAATAGAACCCGCTGAATTCCGCGTCAGTTCGATCCGGAAAGGCCTGGGCAAGGTCCGGTCGAAAATCAGGGAGGCCGCGATACAGGTACCTCTTCTCCCCCTGGCTCAACAGAACGTAGGGCTCAAGGCCGAGGGACACCTGCTGGCGCGTCAGCATCCAGCCTCGCACGTGAATGTTCCTCGGCCCGACAAAAATCTTGTCGAGATAGTACTTCAGGGGGTGTGGATCGAGCGACGGGAGGGGTTCGACCCGCCGGCTCATCCGGGGTTGAAGGCGAAAAATTCCGGCATCGCGCGCAGCCGACACGATCCGGTCAGCCTGCTCCGCGACGGGAAAAATCGGATGACGAATCCCGGCAAACGTGCCGTTCTCGTCGAAATAGCGCGCCGCCGCGACCCGGCGGTGCGAGAACCTGCGCGCCTCCTCGGAAAACTTCATCGACGCCGATGCGCTGATCGTGGCGGCCAGCATCAGGGCGGCGACGGACGCCACGACCTGGCTCCTCAAAGTGGGCAGCACGGAGGCCAGCAGCACGATGCATGCGGTCCAGGCGATTGCGCTCTGGACCATGTAGCGGGAGGAAAGTGGTGAGACTGCGATGAAGTTGACGCGACCATACGCGATGAGAGCGCAGGCAAGGATGGCATTGATCGCCACCGCACAGAGAAAAATATCGAGTCGGTTGCCACGAAGGACAAGCAGCAGCACCATCAGGACGCAGAGCACCAGCCCGGCCCACGGGGCGGCGGCCCTGCCGCCGAGGGACATGATGCCCCCAAGCATCGTGAGCCAATAGACAATCATGGCACGAAATCCCGCGAGCCCGTGAAACGGTGGCGCGACCATGGGAGCCGCGCCAAGGCGCCAGAGAAACAGGCCTGTCACCAGGGCGGAGAAACCAAGCCAGAGCCAGAATGCAGTGCGGCGTTTCTGGAGCCAGAGCGCGCACGCACCCGCCGCCAGCACTGCGACGCCATGGGCAAGCGTGAAGACGGCGAGGGTCGCAAGGACGCCGGCTGCGGCGGCCTGCCATCCTCCGCCACGGGTCAGAAAATAGAGACAGGATGTCGTCAGCAGGACGATCTGGAAATGGTCAATCGATGCGTAGGATGAGAACAGGTTCTCATAGTTCTGGAGTTGAAAGATGAGCAGGCTTGCCACCGCGGTCGCCAGCATCCCCAGCCACTTTGATCGGGCCGCATGGCCCAGGACCAGAATGGCGAGGAACGCGAAGAGGTTTCCCGCAATCGCCAGATGGACGAAGTTCACCTCCCCCGTCAGCTTGTAGAGAACAACCGTGATCAGCCGGCTCGTCAGCATCACGTGTTCGTTTGCCGCCGAAAAAAACCGGCTGATCGCCGTGGCGGTCGAATCCGAGCCGCAGACATGCAGAATGAAGCCGAGGACGGTCTCGAACTCATCCCACATCGGCATGTTCTTCAGGAAATACCATGCATCCCATGCGACAAGGATCACGGGGACAAGGGTGCTGAGAATCAGGCCCGCCGCGGCGGCTCCGCGCAGTCTCGAAGATGGATGCCACGCGCCGCTTGGAGGAGACGGAAGGTGGGGAGAACTCATGCGCTTCTCAGAAAGGCCCATGCGGAATGAGGAGCCGTGACCGTCAAGGAAGTTGGATCACGCCTGGATGGCAAGCCGCATCGCGGAGGCGGGACCAGAGGGAACAAATTTGCATTCCGCAGGGGACGGGCAACCATCGTCGCCCTGCCCATGCCCCTCTTTGCCCTGACGGTTTTCCTTGGCGCGTTTCTTCTGTTTCAGGTCCAGCCACTGATTGGAAAATACATCCTTCCCTGGTTTGGGGGCGGTCCGGGTGTCTGGACAACCTGCCTGATGTTCTTCCAGGCAGTCCTGCTGGGTGGGTACGCGTACGCGCACTTCTCGACCACCCATCTGAAACGACGGACGCAGGGCTGGCTTCATGCGGGCCTCCTGGTGCTCGCGCTGGTCACGCTGCCGATCATTCCGGCGGTCCACTGGAAGCCGGCGGGAAATACCGAGCCAATTGTGCGCATCCTGCTTCTGCTCACCACCAGCATCGGCCTGCCATATTTCGTGCTGTCTGCAACCGGTCCTCTCCTTCAGCGATGGTTCAGCCTGACGTTTCCCGAAACCTCACCCTACAGGCTCTACTCACTCTCCAACGCCGGATCGCTCCTCGCACTGCTGAGTTATCCCTTCCTTGTCGAGCCTCTGCTCAACCGCAGCACACAGGCCTGGATCTGGTCCGCCGGCCTCGGTGTGTTCGCCATCCTTTGCTGGGTGTGTGCGCGACGGATGATTTCCGCGCCGGAGGCTCCACGCCACGAACAGGCCGCAGGTGCCAGTTCATCCGAGGACCGGGTCGATGCGCCGGATGCGCCGCCGCCAGCGGGCATGCGCCTGCTCTGGGTGGCCTTCGCCTCGATCGCCTCGGTCCTCCTCATCGCGACCACCAACCAGCTCAGCCAGGACATCGCCGTCATCCCTTTTCTCTGGGTGCTTCCCCTGGTGATCTACCTGCTCAGTTTCATCCTCTGCTTTGATCATCCCCGCTGGTACCGCAGGGGGCTCTTCGCCGGAATGCTCGTCATTGGCGTTGTCGCCGTTTGCCGCATCCTGCAGACGGAATCGGGAACCTCCCTCAAATTCCAGCTGGCCAGCTATGGAGCAACGCTCTTCGCCGCCTGCATGATCTGCCACGGCGAGCTGTACCGGATCCGGCCGGCACCCCGCCATCTGACCTCCTTCTACCTGCACATCGCCACGGGAGGGGCCCTCGGCGGCGTGCTCGTCGGGGTGGTCGCTCCGCTGCTCCTCGACCGGTACGCGGAACTGCAGGCCGGACTTTGGGCGCTGAGCTATCTGCTGGGCGTCGTCTGCCTGCGCGACCGGGCGCGCGACATCGCCCAGGCGGCGGCCATCGGGGCGCTTGTATCCGCCGTGCTGCTACCGGCGTACCGGATCGACTGGACCGACGGCCTGAGGGAGAGCATCGCGGCATACCCGGGCTCCTTCGCATTGACCTACAAGGACCATTGGATGCTCATCGCGCTCTTCGTGGCGGCACTTATCCTGGCGTTCGCGGGCGGCTGGCGTCGCATCGCGCGGGACTGGCGGCCGCGCATGGGCGGATTTGTCATGATGCTTTCGGTCGGACTCGGCATCTTTTTCATCATCCAGCTGCATCACGCCGTTGGTTCCACCATCGCGGCCAGCCGCAATTTCTACGGCACCCTCCGCGTCTACGAGGAAATGCCCGACCGCGAATACGGCCGCAACACCAAGCTCGTGCATGGCGTCATCACACACGGCCTGCAGTTCTGGAACCCCGTCCAGAGCCGGTGGCCGACCACGTACTACGGCGAAACCAGCGGCGTCGGCCTCGCCATCAAGCACCTGAGCCGCCCCGAGGGGAGCCGCCGAATCGGACTGGTCGGACTGGGGACGGGCACCCTGGCGGCCTACGGAAGGAAGGGCGACCATCTCCGCATCTACGAGATCAACCCCGCCGTCGAGGCCATTGCCAGAAAGCACTTCACGTTCCTCGCCGAGTCTGAGGCCGGGGTGGATGTGATCCTCGGCGACGCACGCCTGTCGATGGAGCGCGAACTGGCCGCGGATTCGCCGCAGAACTTCGACCTGCTGGCGCTGGATGCCTTCAGCAGCGACTCCATCCCCATCCATCTCCTGACGCGCGAGGCGATGGAAACCTACCTTCGCCATCTGGCCCGGGACGGCATCATCGCCGTTCACATCTCGAACCGATATCTGGACCTCCAGCCGGTCGTCGAAAAACTCGCCGACACGTTCCACCTGGCCTCGGTGACCATCAACGACGAATCCGAAGACTCCTGGTGGATCTTTCGCACAAAATGGACGCTGCTCGCCCGGGACCCGGCGCTGCTGGCGGACAGCGAGCTCCAGGACAAGGCCAGCCCGCGTAGCAGCAAAACGGATACGATGCCCGCGTGGACCGATGACCACGCCAGCCTGATCCATGCGCTTCGCTAGCCGTCAGGCTTTCCCGCCACCTGACAGCCTCGAATGCTCCGCGGGAAGAACGACGGGCGGCATCGGAGCGGCAAACGAGACACCCCTGGCCCTCGCCGCACGCATGAAGGCGGCGTTCAAGCGCTGACGAAGCTCCATGTGTTTTCTGAAGTCATCGTCGACCGACATGTAAACGAGCCAGATGTCGAGCGAGGCCGGGCTGAGGTCCCTGAAATAGACCATGACGGAGCTGCGGTCGACGTCGGGCTGCGCAAGGATGATGCCCTGAAACTCCGCCACCAGCGCCTCCATGTCCTCCACGCTGGTGCCATGCGCCAGTGATACGACCTGCTCGACACGCCGCTGGGTGAAGCGCGAGAGATTGGTCACCACCTCGGTCGCCACCGTCCTGTTGGGGACAATCGTGACCGACTTGTCGGGGTTGCGCAGTTTGGTGGAGCGCAATCCGATGTCCTCGACCGTGCCGACATGGGCGCCGATCCTGACCGTCTCCCCCAGCTTGAACGGCTGGTCGATCGCGACCACGACGGAGCCGAAGAGATTCGCGATCGTATCCTGCGCCGCGAGGGCCATCGCCAGACCGCCGATGCCGAGCCCGGCCAGGAACGCCTTCACATCCGCACCGAGGCTCTGCGCAACCAACAGCACGCCGAAGACAAAGAAAATGGCGAGCAGCGTCTTCTTTATCCATGGCATGAACGCCGCAACGCCGAGCTGCCGCGCAGTCGCCACCTCCTGCATGTGGGCAAGGACCGTGTTGAACGCCCGAAGAAAAAGCCAGAAGACGAGCAGGGAGAAGGCGAGCGTCGAGCCGTAGGCCACAGCCTCGCTGCTCGCCGGTGAAAGCTTGAGCACCTTGAGGGCGGCGAGCGCGCCGAGAAGAATGATCAGGGCGCCCACGGGAGACGCCAGCGCGGGGAGGAGCTTGTCATCGAGCGTCGTGCCGGTGCGTGATGCCAGCCTGCGCAAAATGCCAAAAACGACGCGGGTGACGAGCCCGCGAACGATGATCGCGCCCACCAGGAAGAGCGCCGCCATGAGATAGCGGGGCGTGCTGTTGCCGCTGGTGCGCACATCAAACGCATCAAGGATGCCGTCAACCAGATGCTCCAGGAAATCCGAAGCCGGCACCTGCGCGTCACCGTGAGTCACGGCCGCGGCTGCGGCGGCTTGATTTCCAGCATCCGCTGCGGCTGCCTTCTCGGCGGCACCTTCCGACTGTCCGGCCGCAAGGAAAGGCAGACTGGCGGCAAGCAGGGCAATGCAGAGACGGGAGAGCGAAAGAAGGTTGAGCCGATTCATCGATGGGAAGCCCCGAGGATTGACGGAAATTCAGGGGATTGCCGCTTCAAATCGAAAAAAAACAAAAATTCCCACGATGGGCGTTCACCGGAACTCCCCTCTTGCAGCGGCACTCCCGTGGTGCCCATCCTCGGCCAACGATGAACCCGCCCAATCTCCTGGCCGTCCTGTCAGATCTCCCTCCGCTCCCAGGTTGGGCGTGGCTGGCGTTCTTTGGCTTCATCGCCGCCATGCTCGCCCTCGACCTGGGCGTCTTCCATCGCGACTCGCATGTCGTCTCCACCAAGGAGGCGCTGGTCTGGTGCGCGGTCTGGGCGGGACTCGCCCTCGCCTTCTGCGTGGTCCTGCACTTCTGGCGCGGCAGCGAATCCGCGCAGCAGTTTCTCGCGGGCTACTTGGTCGAACTCTGCCTGAGCGTGGACAATGTCTTCGTCTTCATCCTCGTCTTCGCTTATTTCAAGGTCCCCTCGCAATGGCAGCACCGCGTGCTCTTCTGGGGAATCCTGGGCGCGGTCGCGATGCGCGCAGTGTTCATCCTCGTCGGCGTCAGCGTGATCGCGCGCTTCCACTGGGTCATCTATCTTTTCGGCGCCTTCCTCGTGTACACCGGCATCAAGATGGCGTTCTCAAAGGGGGCCGAGGAGGAGATGCACCCCGAGAAAAACGTCGCAGTCCGCCTGTTTCGGAAGATCTATCCGGTGAGCCCAACCATGGACGGCGGCCATTTCTTCACCCGGTTGAGCGGGCGCAGGGTCGCGACACCTTTGTTCGTCGTCCTCATCGTCGTCGAGTCAACCGACCTGATATTCGCCCTCGACTCACTGCCGGCAGTGCTCGCGATCACCCGCGACGGCTTTGTCGCCCTGACTTCCAACATCTTCGCGATCCTCGGCCTGCGATCGCTCTATTTTGCATTGAGCGGCATCATGCAGCTCTTCCGCTTTCTGAAGTTCGGACTTTCGATCATCCTGGTTTTCATCGGCGTGAAGATGCTGATCACCTATTTTGAGTATCACATCGAGACATCCGCTTCGCTCGGTGTCATCGGCGGAATACTGCTGCTGTCGGTCCTTGCCAGCGTGCTGATCAAGGAGAAACCCAGGGCGGCGCACGGGCTGGAAAAATAGGAACCCGGCCCTCTTGCGGGACCGGGTTCACAGGACCGGATCGCTTTCCGCTCGCGCCGTCCGCGATCAGTCAACCGCGATCTTGCGCGGTTTGAGCGCCTCGGCCTTGGGCAGCGTCAGAGTGAGCACCCCGTCGCGAAGCTCCGCGTTGATCTTGTCGACATCGACCGACGCGTCATGGCTCAGCGTGAGACTGAATTCCGCCTCGACGCTTTCGCGGTAGAGCGACGTCCAGGTCTCCGGAGCCTTCCAGCCACGCCTGCCTGTGACCACGATTTCCTCGCGATCGGCGCTGATTTCCAAACCGTCCTTCGTGACTCCAGGAAGGTACACAGTAGCGGTGAACGCATCTGCCGTTTCCTGGACTCGATAGGCCGGTCGGACCGTCTGCATCGTGGTCGCGTCCGCCAATGGCAGTTCGTCACGGGTGCCGGATGGGCGATTGAATGAAGGGAGAATGGAATGTAATAGGCTCATGATGATATTTTGGAACTAGCGTTGTGATTGAAGTGTGCTGCGAATCGGGCGGGCGGCATGGCCCGCACCGACTCATGGTTTCGGTCAGCCGACCTGGACGGAGATCTTCCGTGGTTTCGCCTCTTCCTTCTTCGGGAGGGTTACCGTCAGGACTCCATTTTCATAGGTCGCCTTGACGGTGCTCGCCTGGACGTTCTCGGGAACGCTGATGACACGGCTGAAAGTCGTGGTTTCCGCGCTGTCGCCCTCGCCCCGCTTGCGCGAAGCCTTGATGGTGAGAGTCTGGTCGACCATGTCGACCTCGATGGCGTCGCGTGTGACACCCGGTAGGTCCGCCCGCACATACGCGTTGTCCTTGTCTTCGTACAGATCGACAGGAAACGCGGTGCCAAAGGCCTGGGTCATGCCGCCGAAGGCAGAGTTGAACAGGCGGTCGATCTCACCATCGAGTCCGTACCAAGGATTGCGCGATGCCGTGGTGGTCGGCGAGTAGCTGCGGTAGTTTGGATGATTGTAACGTACGAGTCTCATGATGTTTTATGGATTGATTTCGTTTTTGTTGGGAAGTGATGCTGCCTCTGTAGCGCCGTATATGCACAATCGGTGCCGTTCATCACGCACCCCTGCGCACCTTGTGAATCAGCACGTTATGTGATCCGGGAAAATGAGGGTGTGCAGCTTTTGCACCCTCGCCTGTCTCACGCTGCGCAGATTCGGCGCGTTCGATTCCGGGATTTCATCTCCAACTTGAAATCCCGCGCCAAGCAGCAACGGCCCCCTTCCGGTGACGTTTCGCAAAGCGCCACCCCTTGGACGAACGGCGCAGCCTTCGATGGCCCCCGAGGTGCCCACTGAAACCACACTCACCCGACATTCGTCTGTTTCAGATGGATCGTTCGCCGCGCTGCCAGTGAGTCTTCAGATCTGTCGTCCTGAACGAAGCGAAGGATCCAATTCCCGCCCGACTGTGATTCCATCATGAAACCTGCCGTTCCAATCATCACCGTCCTCCTATCTTTGACTGCTGGCATCGCGCTTTGGGGTTCGCAGAACGGGCGGGAAACCGACAATGCCAAGGCCGCGACCGACAAGAGTTCAGGGGCAGTCCTGACCCCCGAAATGTTTGGTGCCACCGGCAACGGAACGTCCCACCGGCTTTCCGAGAAATACAAGACCATCGCCGACGCCCGTAAGGACTATCCCGGTGTCCAGGACTTGAACATCACCTTCGATGGCGCCGCCTTTCAGAAGGCAGTCGATACGGCTTCCGCGAGCGGCGGCGAGGTCGCGGCCGAAGGCAGGTACGTCATCAATTCACCGATTGTCATGAAGGACCACGTGGTCGTCGACGGCAGGAACAAGGGCACCCTGACCAACGATCGGTCCCGGGGAAAGATGCTCAACTGGGCCTTTCTTTTTGGCGACCATGCACCGTATGGCTTCAACAAGGCCGGCAACAACGGGGCGGGGTACGAATTTTATGATGTCAACGAGCCGATGAAAATCGGGCGCGATTTCCTGACGTTGGCTCATGACGCCGACGCGTCGGCGTTCAAGATGGATCAAATCGTGATGGTGGTGTCGGCCTTCAAAAGGAATCAGAACCTCTCAAGGGTCATGCTGCCGTACCATGTCACCATTGCGAAAATCGTGAAGCTGGACGGCAATCGGATCCATTTTGAGCATCCTTTTGACGAGGACGTGGATTCGGTTCAAATCTGTGCGAACGGAAATTTCGACAGCCATACCGGCATAAATTTCGGGGGCGTGCAGGATGTCACCCTCAGGAATCTCACCATTGATGCCGCCCAGATCTCCGGGAGCGAGTATGCGTACAAGTGCCATATCGACAACATCCACCTGATCGACGGCGTCCGGTTGGTGGGAATGAACGCGATGGCCTACTCCACCTTCACGAACATCACCGGCACCTTCGCCTGGCGATGCATCGAGATAAAAACCGGCTCGCACAACCTGCTCGTCAAAAATATTCGCGGCACCTGCAAGCCCATCCCCGGGTTTCCCAAAGTCATCGATGCCATCTCGATCGGCCAGTACAACCGGGGTGTCACCGTGGACGGCTTCGACATCGACTTCGGCGCGGCGGCCCCGAGGATCTCCACCGTGGGTTTCCGCTCAAGGAAGGCGGTGATTTCCAACGGGGTGATCACCTGCACGCATCAAACCACCCCCTTTGTCACTTTCCACAACGAACACTATTTGGCCGATCCGCGCTTCGGCTGCCAGGGCAACAGGCTGACGAACGTGAAGTTCCACGGGGGCTCAAGAATGAAATTCGTGTTCGAAATGGGTGACGGCACCGCCCCAAACAAGGACAAACGAAAGGACAATTGGGTCACCCAGCGGAAACTGGCCCACAGTCAAAGCAAGGCGGCAAGAACCGGCGAGCCTGCCGATCCGGACGAAATGTTCGACGCCCCGAAAACCGAGAATGTCTATCCCGAGGGAAACCTCGTCGAGCATTGCCTGTTCCAGGGCGGTGGCGCCCATTCCGCGGTCAGCCTCAAGGGCGGCTCGGGGAACATCATCCGCAACTGCACGTTCCCGGACGCGCACCTGAAGGCTGCCCCCGCCTTCCTTTCCTCAAACCAGCTCGTCGACAATACATTCAGGAAGTAGCCCCTGCCCCCATTCATAATGGCAGGCCAGCCATGTTGGCGCCGCACGGACTGACCTCGCGCCCTCAACGGATCGCATCAAGGTATGTCCAAATCAAACTCACATTTCTCCGTCATGGGCTGTGGATATTTCGCCCCGTTGGGGCTCCGGAGGCGCGCGGCGGGGATCGATGATGTTGCGTCAGTTTGCGGTTCCGCGTCGGCGCGCAAACGGCGCAATCCATGGCAGCCCAAGGCAACGCCTTGGGTATATTCGTCAGTCTCCAAAGCGAGCCCTGTAGGGGCGGCCCAACGCAATCCCGCGCGCAAACTGGAACGGCCTTTCTCAGGAGATCAGCCTCCTCCTCGCTGTCTGGCTGGCACACGTGCCTATCCTCCCGATGATCTTCGCGGCCCCTATGCTGACATCAACTTCCTCAACGACCGGGCATGCAATAAACTTGGTCTCCTCGCATGTTGGGGCGAACCTGCCTGGGGACTCGCCTTCGAACACGAGCATTTTGACCCAGAACAAATTGATCTCATCGAAACCCAACAACCTCGCGTACTTCCATCTCAACATGAATCAGCCCTTCGTCACAGCGCGCCGAACTCGAGCTCCTTGAGGTAGATGAAGTCCGGCGTCCTGGCGGATCTTCGCCAAACGAGGACTCTCGAAGAAAGCCCTCGCCGCCGCAGTCGACGCCCACACCGAAAAGTGGGAGATCCACCTCGGTTCATTTTCGAAGCGAAGCACCTGATACGAGCGTTCGCCGGCTTCCGCTTTGGAGATGCAAGCGACAGTGATCCGAGCACGGCTCGGCACACCGCCGGTCAGAGTCAACGCCCGGAGCGGCTTATGCCAGCGGCTAATTCAGTTACCATGTCGTGGTAATAGGTCTTCTCCGCATTTCAAAAAATGCGACACGGGGTGAATCGGCGACGCCCGCAGGGGCGTAACGAGATGAGACGAACTGCGTTCGATTTCATGCACACGACTTCACGACTTTCCACAGCAAGGACCATTTCTGTTTTTGGATCAGAATTTCCGAATACCCCGACGCGACCGGGAAGCTTTCACCCAATGTCGCATTCGAGTTTTCCGCAGAATCCAGCCTCGGCATCCCTGCGCTTCGTCCGCTCGCTCCAGCAATCTTGAACGCGCATCCGCAAATTTTCCACTGCACCAACCCATGAATCCCGCTGCCTGCATCTCCAGCTTGATCGTCGCCGTACTGGCTTCGCCACATTTCTTCCAAGTGCAAGGGCCAGTCGGAAACCGGGATCATCGCGCGAAACCATTTGTCGTGGAAGGCACGCCCGTGGTGGCGCAAGTCTTTCGAAGGCAGGTGAGGAGGCAGCAGTTCAGGCGATTCCCTGCTGGCAGCGCGCCAAAAGGCCGCGGGCAAGCGTGCTCGCGATCTCCGAAACGACCCGATTGGCAAGGAGACTTTGCATCGGCAGGAGACATAACGATCAGGTTTTGCCTTCGAGCCCGTGAACCTGCCTCCCGGAGCCTACGGCAGACTGGTTGTCCAAGGCAGCCCGCGTGGTGCTTGGCGAAGCGGGGGCAACAAAGCCCGCGCGATATGACTTTTCAGCGATCGAGTTGCTGGCGGGGCAAGCATCGACCTTGCGGGCCCGGTGACATTGACCACCGATGGCTTCGACAAACTGGACGGTGTGATAGGGCGCGAGGATCTGCCGGGATGGCTCGATCTGCGAATCTCCGGCCGTGCGTTCACGGTCGGCCCAAAGGCGCGCGTCTACGGTTCGGTCTATGCGCCCGAGAGCACCGTTCGCCTCCAGTCCAAAGCCGCGTTGACGGTTGGATAGTCGGCGACGATGTCACCTTGGAGCGCGGCGGGCACCTCAACGCCATGCGCATGGTTTGGTCCCTGGGATCGCGTTCGGACCCAAGGCCCACTTCCCCAACGCGCCGTGCTCGCGCAGGGGCGTCTCGAACGATTCATCGCGTCCCACAAAGCGCGCGTTGCAGCAAATCTCGATTTTTCCGCGGACATACCTGAGCTCTGTTGACCCGGTCGCCGGCAACCGCAATCCGCCAAGGACGAGCCTGAGGAAAGGCTCTGGTACTTCCAGCCTGTTCGCTGCTCTTTCTTTCGGGGACCTGATCAGGCAAGGATCGTCATCGAACAGGCGCCGGCAAAGGGACAGGCAAGGCGGGAGTCTGTGGTGGCCACAATGACGCGAAACGATTTCGAGGGAATCCTGGCGGTCGCCCGGGAGAAGATTCCGGGAGGCCGTCCGCCGGATTGAGGCGGATCCCCTGCTTCAGAGTTTGTTCTTCGAGCGAAGAAGCCAGCGCAGGCACGGCGGCGCGTCGGAAAACCTCTGACCCACACAAGGACCGCCATGAAACTCAGGATCCTTGCGCTCGTTTTCGCCCCTGCCACCCGTGTATCTCGGTTACGACGTGACCGTCACCGGAGCAACCACCGGCATCGTCTGGGGCACCGGCGTCTATACTCATGACAGCAACATTGCGACTGCCGCCGTGCACGCGGGCCCATCGCACCCGGCCAGACTGCTCTGATCACAGTCACCCGCTTCCCGGACAAAGCAGCTACACCGGATCGACCGCCAACGGGTGACCACCTACAGCTATGGATCGTGGTATTCGAGCATTTCATTGTCGCTCGCATCGGGCGGCAGCACACCACCCGCGATCCAGTTCCCGCCGGGCTCAGGCATCACTCAGGCGAACGGCGTCCTCACCGCGTACACAGGGTCGCAGATCACGATCAGTCTCTCGGCGAGCGACGCCGATGGCGACCTGAACCATGAACCTCATGAGCCAGGAGACTCATTTTCTGGCTTCATGGACAATCCTCGGTGGTTCCTACAGCAACAGCGTGACGCTCACGACGCCGACCTCCAACGACATGGGTGCTTCGGGGTGGTGGACGATCAGGCCGGCAACACGGGCGACAGCGGCTGGTACACGATCCAGATCGTGAATCCGAACACCAATTCCGCACCCACCGCCCGATCTCAGGTCCCGCCTCGCTCCACAACCGGGCAGGACGGCACGTGGAACTATTCGGCATCGGATTCCAATGCGAACCTGTACCGGTGGCGGCAGGTGATCGCCGGGGTGCCCTGCATGGAGCTACATCCGGCGGCAGCGCCTCCTCCAGCCTGACCATGTCCTTTGTCTCCGCGGGACCCCCACAATCACGATTGAAGTGGAGGATTCCAATGGCGCCACCGGCACCGCGTCGACGTCCGTCGTCGTCACGCTCCTCCGGCCACGAGCCTGCCCTACACCGTCTCATCGAGCTACGCGGCTCATTACACCTACCCCGCGCTCGCGCCCAATTACACCTACCTGAACGACGGCCGCGCGCATGACAACTCCTACGGGTATGCGTCCGACACCGCTGCGGCGAACTGGCTCATGGCGGATTTGGCAGTGCAAAGCGGATCACCAAGGTTCATGTGGGCGGGGGCATGCTCGCGGGATGGGCCACGGGCATCCGACTATTCGGACGGCTCGATCCTCAGTACTCCAGCGACGGCACCAACTGGAGCACCGCATACACGTTCAGCACCGGGTATTCGAAGACGGGCACAAGTGTCAGCATCGACATTGTCGCCCGGTACTGGCGGCTCCTATCGGACGAGTTGGTCTGGCACGACTGAATTCCGATTCGAGGGCACCGCCGTCGTCAGCCCAGCCATTAGCCACGATCTCCGTTGTCAACGGAACGAGCAGCGGCCAGAGCTCCGTCACCGCCACCGAGGAACGGTGTTTCCTGATCACCGCGAATCCGCCGCCCGCCGGTCAATTGTTTTCCCAATGGACGAAGTCCGCCGGGCACGCTGGCCGTCAGCACAAGCGCCTCGACAAACTTCACTGTCGGCAACGGTGCGGGCCACCCTGACCGCAAACTACCTCGCCAACACCGCGCCCACCGCATCCATTGGTGCCTCCGGTGCGACAACGATAGCCGCGGGATCGACGGCCACGATCCTCTATTCCTCGCGACTCCACCTCGAACCTTTCCCAATGGCGGGTGAGTCTCTGCCAAACTCGGCAAACTGGACGCCGATAGCCGGAGGAAGCCAGTCGGCACAGTTCAACCATACGTTCCCCACCGCCGGTGCCTACACCTTCAAACTCGAAGTCGTCGACACCCGGGCGCAAGCGCCACGGCGCAGCTGACCTTCACCGTGCAGTCGCAGGTTTCGGTCAGACGCCAAACCCGGTCGCCCTGGGACAGACTGTCACCGTGAGCTACACCGAGCACCGACAACGTCCTCCTGGCTTGGCATCTACCCTCGTCCGAAGCGACACGAGTCCCATCAAGTCCGGATCTGTGCCCAGCGCGGGTTCGGGCTCGGTGAACTTTGCCGTCGACAGGCCTCCTGCCACCCGGCACAATGCCCGGCTCTTCCGTGCAACGGGCGGTTATGTCAAACTGGGAACCTCGGGCAATTCCACGGTCCAGGCGGCCGCAACCACAGTCTCACCGTCAATGGCGGCACTGGCAGCGCGAGCGGCCTTCCGCCAACGCCCGGTCGCCATCCGTGCAACACCGCCCGCAGGCATGGCGTTCAGCCACTGGTCAAAATCCAGCGCCGACGGCGGTTACTTCTTCAATGCCTACTCGCCATCGACCAGCCATGCGCTGAACGGAGCCAGCGCGGTCGTTCAGGCCAACTTCACGACGAACACGGATCCCAATGCCGACAATGATTCCGACGGCCTGCCCAATGGATGGGAGCTCCTACGGTCTCAATCCGGCCTCCGCCTCCGACGCCCTGCTCGATCCGGACAACGATGGTTGAACAATCTTGCCGAATACAACCTCGGCACAAGTCCCCTGATCTACAACCCGGCGCCGCAGAATCCGGTCCGCTCGCAAAACCCGCTGGCTGGGCCGTCGCCAACACCGCCAACACCGGGTCGTCGGGCGCCACTGTCGGCCAGGCCAGTGTGGATGCCTTCGGAGCCTTTCACCTATTCCATCCCTCTTGGACAACACCAGGCTCCTCCGGCATGGAGCCGAAAGTCGCCCTCAACTACTCCAGTCAGTCTGGAAATGGTATCGCCGGATTCGGATGGTCGCTTCAGGAGTTTCGGCGATCACCCGAGGCCCGCAGTCCAAGGTGATCGATGGCGCCAACCGCGGAGTCAGCCTGACGGACGCGGACCGCTTCTATCTCGACGGCCAGCGGCTGGTGCTGGTGGCGGGCATTCACGGTGCTCCCAACAGCGAGTACCGCACCGAAATCGATTCGATCACCAGAATCGTTGCCAACGGCTCCGCAGGCTCGGGTCCCGCCTCTTTCACCGTGTACACCAAGGCCGGGCTCGTCCTGCAGTTTGGCCAGACGGCGGACTCGGCGCTCGACGCCATGTCGAGCGGCGCCGGCGAGGCGGCCCTACTCCCGCGCCGAAAAGGTCTCGTGGCATGTCAATCGCATCACCGACACCACGGGCCCTTCATGACCTTTGAGTACGAGGAGGACGCCGTTCAGGGCTCCCACCGCCCGCACCGCATCAACTACACGACGGCAGCGGCGGAATCGCCCGTACGCGTCGCTTCGTTTCGAGTATGAGGCGCGCCCCGACTGGTCGCAGGGCTACTTTGCCGGCAGCCCGCTTTCCAACACCGTTCGGCTGAAAACTGTTAAATCGTATTTCGGCGAGAGTGTTGCCCGCACCTACACGCTCAACTACCCGCGTCAACTCCGGCACACAGCTGTACACCAACCGCAGCATCCTAACCTCCTTGGTCGAGACCGGAAGCGACGGCAAATCCTACCCGCCGCTAACCTTTGCGTACGAGGACAACGCCTACGGCTGGACCCTCGCAAACCAGTACTCGCCCGCCTACTACCTCGCCGACAACTCCAACGAGGGACGCCCGGCAGGCTCAGGCTTTGTGGATTTCGACGGCGACGGTCGCGTCGACTTCGTCGCCCGGCGCGACGGCATGGGCATCAATCTGGCCAAACGCAACACCGGCGCCGGCTGGGTCGATAGCACCAACTATCTCCTGCCGCACCCGCTCGCGTTTTCAAATTCGGCACTGGACACCGGAGGACGCTTTGTGGACGTCGACGGCGATGGCCTGGTCGACTACCTGTGGTGGCGCATGGGCGCTGGCGGCGACACCCATGAGAAGGGAGCACGGCGCAACACCGGCACCGGTTGGGAAACAGCCCCCGCCTCGTGGACTCCGCCTTCCCCGACCGCCAAGGATGACAAGCCCCTGCACGGAGCGCGGTTCATGGACGTCAACGGCGACGGTCGTGTAGACATGGTCAGTCACATCCGCACCGGCCAGTATGCCACCCAGAACATCTTCGTCTACCTCAACACCGAATCCGGCTGGCAGTACGATGCAGCCTACAGCACGATCAGCCACGACATCGCCCAGTGGAAGGGCCGGTTCATTGACTTGAATGGCGATGGCCTGGTTGACATCGCCGCCTACTACCATGGCAACGGCCAGACGCTTCGGAAGAGCTGGCTCAACACGGGCTCTGGCTGGCAGGATGCGCCCGCCTACTACCTTCCGCGCCTGATTGCCGATGACCGCAATTTCTCGGTCGGAGCGGAGTTTGCCGATGTCAATGCCGACGGACTGCCGGATCTGCTCTGGTACCGCGAGCCCGGAACGGTCGACAGGGGCTGCGCGATGAACACCGGCACCGGCTGGCGGATCACGGCCTCGGAAACAGCCCGGTTTGCCGCCCCACACCCCCTCGCACGCGACGGCTACCGAAACGCCGGAGGCGCCTTCATCGATCTGAATCTCGACGGCATTGCCGACCTCGCATTCAGCCGCCAGTTCAGTGGGCAGGCGGCCGAAAACACACGCTCTACGGAACCGGTCGCGACTTTGTACATGCCGGTGCCAGTGCTCCGCACGATCTGCATCACTTGCTGCTGCTTCAGGATGGCGTGGATCAGACTGGGGCTGATTTTGTCGATCTGAACGGCGATGGCGCCTGTCGACTGCGTCTGGTACCGCAAGCATGCCAATGGGACGGAGTTCTCCGCGGCCTACCTCAATCAGTCCAAGCCGATCGCGGATCGAGATCAAAAGCGTCACCAATGGCACGGGTGTTCGGGTGGAGGTTGCCTATGACTCCTGCTCAATCCCGTCGTCTACACGAAGGCGGCCAATAACGACGACCTGCCTGAGCCAGACCGCCCCAAGGTCGTCAATATGACCGGCCCTCGGCAGGTGGTCTCCAGTCTGAAGAACGAGGACGGCATCGGGGCGTGCACGAATTGCGGTACTCCTACGCCTTCCTGCGCCCACCCCTGAGCGCGGTTCGCTCTGGTTTGGCTACATGAAGGTTCATGATTTGAAGACCGACATCCGCACCCATTCCTTCTATCGGCAGGACTTCCCTTCATCGGCCTCGTGGACAGCACCGGATGACGCTCCACAGCGACACCGATGGTATGCTGGGTGAAACCTTCACGCAGTGGTCAGTGAAGCTTCTAGAACACCAGCGCGCATACCCGTCCCGTTTGCTCTACGCCCTCACAGGTCGAGCAACGCAACCCACGATCTCACCACCTTCCAAAATTACCTGACGACAACCACCACGAGCGCGGAACCGGATGCCTACGGAAACGTCACCTCGATCACGGTTGCGACGAGCGACGGCTTTTCGAAGACGACCACAAGCCAGTACAAGGCTCCGGACACCGCCGCATGGATCCTCGGGCGGCTCTCCTCGGTGACTGTGACTTCCTCGGCGCCGGGTCAGCAGCCCGTCACACGGACATCGTCGTTCGATTACAATGCCTCCACGGGGCTGCTCACCTCGGAGACGGTCGAACTGGCGATCCGATTTTCAGGCTGACGACATCCTACCAGCATGACGCACCGGGGCAACAGGACGCGGGTTGAAACAGGGGTGCCGACCTGACCGTATCCGGCGGCAACTACACGGTCGGAGCGGATGTCACCGGGTGGCGACAACCCAGTACGATCCTCTTGGCAGGTTTGCGCAGTGGACGAACAATGCGCTGGCTCACGGGAGAACACACCGCCTACAATCAAGTCCTCGGCGTAGTCCAGTCGATCAAGGGCATCAACGGCCTCGTCACCACTGGCAGCATGCAGCGGCTTCGGGCGCACGGTGCGGGAGGATCGCGCGGATGGCACGTATTCCCTCACAAACTATCGCTGGCCGGCCGCCGGGCGCCCTCCGGCACCGCACGGTTTGTCGAGACAGAGCTCCGGTGGAGCCCCATCCGTCTCGTTCCACGACTAAAATACGGTCGCGCGATCGAAACGCACGGGTGAGCGGCGACAACCGCTGGTGCGGCAGTTGACGCTGTACGACGGCACGGGGCGGGTTTCGGCGGTGTCGCGGCCGTACTATGCGAGCGGACCGGTCCACTGGACAACGACGACCTACGATGCCATCGGACGGCCTCTCGCAGGTCGTCACTCCCGATGAGGGCGAACGGCGCGCAGACGACGACCTTCAGATATTCCAATTTTGCCGCGAGTGCGACCGATCCGAAGGGGCGTGTCACCGAGACGGTGCGCAATTCGCAGGGCTGGGTTGTGTCCTCGGTTCGAAACAAGTACTCGGAGGCTCGGACCAATCGAGTGTCACGCACACGCATGACGCCCTCGGAAACACGGTGTCGACAAACGCGGACGGCTCGGTGACAACAATCGCGCATGACGTTCGCGGGAGGAAGACATCGATGGTGGATCCCAACATGGGGACCTGGGAGCACCGCTACAATGTCTTCGGGGAACTGATCTGGCAGAAGGACGCAAAGCTGCAGGTCACGACCATGACCTATGATCCGCTCGGGCGCATGAAAACCAGGTCCAGCCGTTGTCCCAGGGAGCAGGGCAGTTTCCCGCAGCGGACGATCACGGACGTACGATTCGGCGGCCATGGGCAAGGGCAGGATCGCCAGCGTGCAGGATGACCTTGGCTACGAGGAGACATTTGCCTGACAGCCTCGGACGCCCCGCCGGGTGGACCGAAAGATCGCGGAACCGTGTACAGCGTGCAGACAGGCTACGACTCGAGGGCAGACCGAACCGGATCGTCTATCCGGCGACCGGGCTCACGACGGAGTCGTTCTCAGTCAGGCACGTTTACAATGACTTCTGGTACCTGAAGGAAATCCGCTCGTGGCTGGATGCGGATTCGGCAAGGCAGAACAATCAGCTCCGGGGCCGCGTGTTCTGGCGGACCGACAGCTTCACGGCCGCGGGCCGGATCGATTCGGAAATCTACGGCAACGGCCTTGCGAACGACCGGGTGTATCCACGGCGACCGGACGGCTGCCGCATGCGGCGATCGACCGTGCCGCCGCGATCGGCACTTCCTACGCCGTCCAGAACCTGTGGTACGAGTACGACCGGGTCGGCAATGTGATCGAGCGTCGGGACCAGGCGATCGCTCGCGATGAACGGTTCTACACCGCTGGATCGCCGGGCAAGAGCGATGGTTATGACGGACTGGACCGGCTGATGGTGCACCGGGTGATCGGCGGCGCGGAGACCACGCTCTACTACTTTCGCAATGGGAATATCTCGTACAAGTCGGATGTCGGTAGCTTCAGCTACAGCGTACCGCACGCCGTGGGGTACGCGGGCAGTCGCAACTACGCCTACGACGCCAATGGGAGCATGATGTTTTCGGGCTACGGCAGCAATGCCCGCTACACGGATTGGACGTCGTTTGGCCAGCTCTGGAAAATCTCCAGCATGCAGACGCAGAAGTCGGCCCTGTTCTCCTTCGACGCGGCCGGACAGCGGGTGAAGCAGGAGCGGTTCAGCAACACCGCGGCATCGGGCACACCGGATGAGACCACGATTTACGTCGGTGGCATCTACGAGAAGGTGGGGGCGGGCACGACCTTCGAGCACAGGCACTACATCCTGGCTCCCACCGGCCGTGTGGCGGTGCACACCGACCGCACCTCGCTCGTCAGGGACACAAGGTTCCTCCACACCGACGGCCTCGGCTCGATCGGGACGATTTCCGATGAACGCGGACGCGTGGTGCGACGGTACACCTACGACGCCTGGGGCAAACAGGCGGTTCACTACACCAACCCCGCCCCGGATGTCACCAACGCGGCTCCGACGACGCGCGGCTTCACCGACCACGAGGGCCTGACCGACTTCGGCCTGGTCCACATGAACGGACGGATCTACGATCCGGTCGTGGGCAGGTTCATGACGGCGGACCCGTTCGTCGGAGACGCGAACGACGGACAGGAGTACAACAGGTATTCGTATGTCGCGAACAACCCGCTGGGAGGAACCGACCCCAGCGGCTTCTTCAACCTCAAGGACGCGGTGAAGATTGTGGCCGTAGTCGTTGTGGGTGTAGTGACTGCGGGAGCTGGGTTGGTTGCAATTGGTGTCGCAAGCAACCTGTGGGTTGGGATGGGGATGGTTGTGACGGCGAGTTTCGGCACCGGATGGGCAGGACTTGCCAACGCAGTAGTTGCCGGAGCGGCTGGAGGGTTTGGTTCAGGTTCTCAGGCTCATTGCTCAATGGCGGGAGTATAGGTGATGCCTTCAAAGCTGGTGTGATCGGCGCCGCAGTGGGTGGTGTCTCGGCAGGCCTTGCTTTCGGGTCGGTGAACTGGATTGTCGGGAATCAGCGAGCATCTCGCTCACGGTGTCGCACAGGGTGGAGTTACCGAAGCGATGGGCGGCGAGTTCCGGCATGGCTTCTACGCGGCGGCGTTCGCATCCGCTGCAGCAGGGCCGATCTCGCGATTTGCTCCGGGTGGTGTTCCCGGTCAGGTGGTCGCCGCTGCTGTGGTTGGCGGCACGGCGTCGGCCATCGGCGGCGGAAAGTTCGCCAACGGTGCGGTAAGCGGTGCGTTCACTTATCTCTTCAATCATGCCGCACTCTGATGGTTCCATTCTGGGGCTTTGGCACGGCTGACGAGGCAGGCGTAGAAATGTCTATACGTGCAAAGAAACTAACGCTTGCCGACGTCGATAGCCTCGAACACAGCGGCGAAATCTTCAGTTACGAAGAAGCAGGAAAGACACTGTATGGAGCGCAGGCACCTCGTCCCGGTGGAAAGCCGTATACGAAAGGCGGAAAGGTTTACCAGCCCGGTGCAGGTATTGACTCTCGAAAGATTCCGGCTGGGACTCGGTTCGTAGGTGGTTATCACTCTCATCCCAGCTCAGCTTCTTCAGCGATGACGGAATGGCATTGGTGACATTCCCGCGGTATTAGCGGCGTCGCAAAGGCGGGTCGTGCAATTCCGCTATACCTCGGTCGAGATGGCGGCTTCTTCGGAAAGAAGATCACCGTGGAAGTCTTGCGAGCCTATCAAGAGCCAGACGGAGCTGGCGAACGCGAACAGAAAACCCGGGACCTTCAGCCGATGAAAACCCGGGTTATGTGCTTCGTTTGTCTTGTCGTGGGATTCTTCATCATGAGTTGCAAAAACACGCCTTCAACAATTTCTGCAGCTGCCATGAGTGCCATATCTGTTAGCGACCTGCTCAAGGATCCGGAACGGTGGAATGGGCAAATGGTTCGAGTCATGGGCTTCTACTATTTTGAAGCTCCGTCTTCGGTCCCTCTTGAAAGTCGAGGTGTCTCATGGCGAAAACACGGAGTTGTGCTTGTGGATCGGCAAAGATTGCCCCGGCTCGCAAGCAGAACGGACAACGAGGGATAATCAGGTAAACGTCGTCATTGAAGGGGTCTTCAAGAGGCGAGCCACTTGGCATATTCAACCAGTTCCCAGCGCAAATCGAATGTGTCGCAGTGTTCGAGGTGGTGAAATGATCCAGCGGCAGACGAGGCGCTACTTCATTCCGGTCCGGAGAGTCCAGCCCGTGGGCGGCGACCGAGTTCACCAAGGTGGGTATGATCCGGGTGATAGGTGACAGATTGTCCAGAGTGATGGGTTACACATAACGGCGACATGCCGTGGAAAAATGTAACCACTATGGACGAGATAATTCGATTTGTGAGCCTTGCGAAAAGCGGGCGATTCACCGTGACCGAGCTGTGTGAGCAGTTCGGGATCAGCCGAAAACCGGGTACAAGCATCTGGAAAGATACGCGGATGAGGGATGAATGGCCTCCGAGTGCGGAGTCATCGACCGCATCGCATGCCCCAGCGAACCGCAGAGCAGATCGAGGCCTGATTGTGGCGGAAAGGCGGCTGCATCGAACACAGGGGCCGAAGAAGCTGTATCGGATGCTTGAGTTGAAGCATCAGATCGAGCGACCGCCGGCGCGAAGCACAATTGGAGATCCTCAGGCGCAACGGATTGAGCGTGAAACGGCGGCGAAAACCAGGTGCCTACGAGGCTCCAAGCAATGGGTTGACCGAGGCGACGCAGCCCAATCACGTGTGGACGGTCGACTTCAAGGGCTGGTTTAATCTGGCGGACGGCACTCGCTGCGATCCGTTGACGGTGTGCGACCTGTACAGCCACTTCATTCTCGCGTGCCGTGCCCAGCCCAATCAGCAGTTCCACAACACGCTGTGCACGTTCAAGAATCTGATGCGACAGGTCGGGCTGCCGGAGATCATTCGCGTCGGGCTCAGCCAAAAGGGTCAAACCTCACCTTTCGCACTTTTGAAGGCCAACAATCATCGCCAATCCTACCTGCATGGAAGAATTGCGAGCGTCGATTCGCCGACGTCATTGAACCGGGAACTCGCTGGGGGGGAGTGTATCGCCAATGCGGACAATTGCGAGGTCACGTATCGGCAGTTTGCCAACAACGGACTCGGGTGGCGACAACCCAGTATGATCCTTTTGGCAGGTTTCCGCAGTGGACGGAAAATGCGCTGGCTCACAGGGAGGAATACACGGCCTACAATCAAGTCCTCGGCGTAGTCCAGTCGATCAAGGGGATCAACGGCCTCGTCACCACCTGGCAGCATGACGGCTTCGGGCGCATGGTGCGCGAGGATCGCGCGGATGGCACGTATTCCCTCACAAATTGTCGCTGGCCGGCCGCCGGAGCGCCCTCCGGCACCGCCTGGTTTGTCGAGACGGAGAGCTCCGGTGGAGCCCCATCCGTCTCGTTCCACGACAAGTACGGTCGCGCGATCGAAACGCACGGAGTGAGCGGCGACAACCGCCTGGTGCGGCAGTTGACGCTGTACGACGGCCTGGGGCGGGTTTCGGCGGTGTCGCGGCCGTACACTATGCGAGCGGACCGGTCCACTGGACAACGACGACCTACGATGCCATCGGACGGCCCTGGCAGGTCGTCACTCCCGATGAGGCGAACGGCGCGCAGACGACGACCTTCAGATATTCCAATTTTGCCGCGAGTGCGACCGATCCGAAGGGCGTGTCACCGAGACGGTGCGCAATTCGCAGGGCTGGGTTGTGTCCTCGGTTCGAAACAAGTACTCGGAGGCTCGGACCAATCGAGTGTCACGCACATACGCATGACGCCCTCGAGGCGGTGTCGACAAACGCGGACGGCTCGGTGACAACAATCGCGCATGACGTTCGCGGAGGAAGACATCGATGGTGGATCCCAACATGGGAACCTGGGAGTACCGCTACAATGTCTTCGGGGAACTGATCTGGCAGAAGGACGCGGCCGCAGGTCACGACCATGACCTACGATCCGCTCGGGCGCATGAAAACCCGGGTCCAGCCGTTGTCCCAGGGGCAGGGCAGTTCCGCAGCGGACGATCACCGGACGTACGATTGGCCGCCATGGGCAAGGGCAGGATCGCCAGCGTGCAGGATGACCTGGCTACGAGGACATTGCCCATGACAGCCTCGGACGCCCAAGCCGGGTGGACCGAAAGATCGCGGGAACCGTGTACAGCGTGCAGACAGGCTACGACTCGTCGGGCAGACCGAACCGGATCGTCTATCCGGCGACCGGGCCCACGACGGAGTCGTTCTCAGTCAGGCACGTTTACAATGACTTGGTACCTGAAGGAAATCCGCTCGTGGCTGGATGCGGATTCGGCAAGGCAGAACAATCAGCTGCAAGGCCGCGTCTTCTGGCGGACCGACAGCTTCACGGCCGCAGGCCGGATCGATTCGGAAATCCACGGCAACGGCCTTGCGAACGACCGGGTGTATTCCACGGCGACCGGACGGCTGCTGCATGCGGCGATCGACCGTGCCGCCGCGATCGGCACTTCCTACGCCGTCCAGAACCTGTGGTACGAGTACGACCGGGTCGGCAATGTGATCGAGCGTCGGGACCAGGCGAGCGGTCGCGATGAACGGTTCTACACCGCTGGATCGCCGGGCAAGAGCGATGGTTATGACGGACTGGACCGGCTGATGGTGCACCGGGTGATCGGCGGCGCGGAGACCACGGTTGCCTACAATCGCAATGGGAACATCTCGTCCAAATGGGGCGTGGGCAATTACAGTTACAGCCGGCCGCACGCGGTGGGGTACGCGGGCAGTCGCAACTACGCCTACGACGCCAATGGGAGCAAGATGTCCTCGGGCTACGGCAGCAACGCCCTTTACACGGATTGGACGTCGTTTGGCCAGCTCTGGAGAATCTCCAGCATGCAGACGCAGAAGTCGGCGCTGTTCTCCTTCGACGCGGCCGGGCAGCGGGTGAAGCAGGAGCGGTTCAGCAACACCGCGGCATCGGGCACACCGGATGAGACCACGATCTACGTGGGTGGCATCTACGAGAAGGTGGGGGCGGGCACGACCTTCGAGCACAGGCACTACATCCTTGCCCCCACCGGCCGTGTGGCGGTGCACACCGACCGCACCTCGCTCGTCAGGGACACAAGGTTCCTCCACACCGACGGCCTTGGCTCGATCGGGACGATTTCCGATGAACGCGGACGCGTGGTGCGGCTCAGCCAAAAGGGTCAAACCTCACCTTTCGCACTTTTGAAGGCTCAGCCAAAAGGGTCAAACCTCACCTTTCGCACTTTTGAAGGCCAACAACCATCGCCAATCCTACCTGCATGGAAGAATTGCTGGACGGAAAATGCGCTGGCTCACAGGGAGGAATACACGGCCTACAATCAAGTCCTCGGCGTAGTCCAGTCGATCAAGGGGATCAACGGCCTCGTCACCACCTGGCAGCATGACGGCTTCGGGCGCATGGTGCGCGAGGATCGCGCGGATGGCACGTATTCCCTCACAAATTGTCGCTGGCCGGCCGCCGGAGCGCCCTCCGGCACAGCCTGGTTTGTCGAGACGGAGAGCTCCGGTGGAGCCCCAGCCGTCTCATTCCATGACAAGTACGGTCGCACGATCGAAACGCACGGAGTGAGCGGCGACAACCGCCTGGTGCGGCAGTTGACGCTGTACGACGGGCTGGGGCGGGTTTCGGCGGTGTCGCGGCCGTACTATGGGAGCGGACCGGTCCACTGGACAACGACGACCTACGATGCCATCGGACGGCCCTGGCAGGTCGTCACTCCCGATGAGGCGAACGGCGCGCAGACGACGACCTACAGCTATTCCAATTTTGCCGCGAGTGCGACCGATCCGAAGGGGCGTGTCACCGAGACAGTGCGCAATTCGCAGGGCTGGGTCGTGTCCTCGGTTCGGAACAAGTACTGGAGGCTCGGACCAATCGAGTGTCACACACACGCATGACGCCCTCGGAAACCGGTGTCGACAAACGCGGACGGCTCAGTGACAACAATCGCGCATGATGTTCGCGGGAGGAAGACATCGATGGTGGATCCCAACATGGGGACCTGGGAGTACCGCCACAATGTCTTCGGGGAACTGATCTGGCAGAAGGACGCGAAGCTGCAGGTCACGACCATGACCTATGATCCGCTCGGGCGCATGAAAACCCAGGTCCAGCCGTTGTCCCAGTGGGAGCCAGGGCAGTTTCCGCAGCGGACGATCACCGGACGTACGATTCGGCCGCCATGGGCAAGGGCAGGATCGCTGTGGTGCAGGATGACCTTGGCTACGAGGGACATATGCCCATGACAGCAGCCTCGGACGCCCAAGCCGGGTGGACCGAAAGATCGCGGGAACCGTGTACAGCGCGTGCAGACAGGCTACGACTCGAGGAGCAGACCGAACCGGATCGTCTATCCGGCGACCGGGCTCACCACGGAGCCATTCTCGGTCAGGCACGTTTACAATGACTTCGGGTACCTGAAGGAAATCCGCTCGTGGCTGGATGCGGATTCGGCAAGGCAGAACAATCAGCTCCGGTCGCGTATTCTGGCGGACCGACAGCTTCACGGCCGCGGGCCGGATCGATCTGGAAATCCACGGCAACGGCCTTGCGAACGACCAGGTGTATTCCACGGCGACCGGACGGCTGCTGCATGCGGCGATCGACCGTGCCGCCGCGATCGGCACCTCCTACGCCGTCCAGAACCTGTGGTACGAGTACGACCGGGTCGGCAATGTGATCGAGCGCCGGGACCAGGCGAGCGGTCGCGATGAACGGTTCTACACCGCTGGATCGTCGGGCAAGAGCGATGGTTATGACGGACTGGACCGGCTGATGGTGCACCGGGTGATCGGCGGCGCGGAGACCACGCTCTACTACTTTCGCAATGGGAACATCTCGTACAAGTCGGATGTGGGTAGCTTCAGTTACAGCGTACCGCACGCCGTGGGGTACGCGGGCAGTCGCAACTACGCCTACGACGCCAATGGGAGCATGATGCTTTCCGGCTATGGCAGCAACGCCCGCTACACGGATTGGACGTCGTTTGGCCAGCTCTGGAAAATCTCCAGCATGCAGACGCAGAAGTCGGCGCTGTTCTCCTTCGACGCGGCCGGGCAGCGGGTGAAGCAGGAGCGGTTCAGCAACACCGCGGCATCGGGCACACCGGATGAGACCACGATCTACGTGGGTGGCATCTACGAGAAGGTGGGGCGGGCGACCTTCGAGCACAGGCACTACATCCTTGCCCCCACCGGCCGAGTGGCGGTGCACACCGACCGCACCTCGCTCGTCAGGGACACAAGGTTCCTCCACACCGACGGCCTTGGCTCGATCGGGACGATTTCCGATGAACGCGGACGCGTGGTGCGGCGGTACACCTACGACGCCTGGGGCAGACAGGCGGTTCACTATACGAACCCCGCTCCGGATGTCACCAACGTGGCTCCGACGACGCGCGGCTTCACCGACCACGAAGGCCTGACCGACTTCGGCCTGGTCCACATGAACGGACGGATCTACGACCCGGTCGTGGGCAGGTTTCTGACCGCGGACCCGTTCGTCGGCGATGCGAACGACGGACAGGAGTACAACAGGTATTCGTATGTCGCGAACAACCCGCTGGGATTCACGGATCCGAGCGGATACCGCAAGTTCAGCGATGTTTTGAAGCAGGCGTTTTTCCTAGGGCCGCACATTTTGGCGATGCCCGAGTACTGGTTCGCTCCCAAGGCGTTCAACCAATACTATGGCGGGTGACAGGCCTCGCAATCGCTGCCGTGGTAACCTATTTTGCAGGCCCGGCCGCCGGAGGCATGGCAGGGGCACCTATTCCGGTTTCGCCGGAAGCTTGTTGAACGGAGGCAGCATCGGAGACGCCTTCAAGGCCGGAGCGATCGGAGGAGCAATCAGAGCGGCTACCGGCGGCATTGCAGGCAAGTTTGGTATTGGCGACATTCCACGGACGCACGCGAATACGTCAGGCAACTCGCTGCGGTGTCCGCAATGGGCGGCGTTGCAGGAGGAGTTAGTGCTGAATTGCAAGGTGGCCAGTTTCACCATGGATTCCGCACTGGAGCAATTTATGGAGCAGCCGGTTACGTCACTTTCACGGGACTAAACACCTACCTCCGCGAGCAAGGAGTACCGATGTTTCCAGATGGCGGGTCGCGAAACCCGGCTGACTACGATCGTGTCACGACAAACGGAATCATGGGGATAGAGCCGCAATGCAGATCAGATTAGACACCGCGAAGCTCCCAACCATTGGGTACTTCAACCCATCGCAAGGTATCATCAACGACTTGGTGCAGTCATTCTGGCAGAAGATTGCATCTGGCGTCGGAGACTCGTTGGCGGCCGGTTTCGAAGGCTGACATTTCAGATGGCAAGCGGTCCGCTCATGATTACAGCTCACAGTCAAGGAACGTTGACAGTGACCAATGCGATCCTGCAGGGCGGCGTGCCGCGTGGTTCGACATTGAACCTGAGAAGCCCGGCGATCAGCTATCCGCGTGCGTGGCTAGCCGGTCGAATCAACGGCGGCACGATGAATTACATCCAGCCTTGGGCGATGGCGCAAATCTCTGGGGACCGTCGCTCAACCCTATCAAATACGCGTCAGGATTGGCCGACATCCTCGCACGCGCCAAAATCCACACCGGAAACTACCCATGAAAAATCTATTCCTTGTTGGCCTTCTGATTGCATGCCTCCCAGGATGTACTGTGGTGCCGCCCTATGACGAAGTCGACTACGGAAAGACTGCGGATGGAAAAACTTATTTGAGGGACACGCAGCGCACATGGAGCGTACTTAGCCGCGAAACAGATGAGGCGATTGCTCGCGAGTTAAAGGGCAAGCCGCCCGGTGGCGCAATGAAGTCGTGGAACGAGAATTGGCTGCGAGTGATCGGGAACATCCGAGAGGGCAAACAAGAAAACCCTGAAAAATACGTCGCCTACATCGTGGAACAGCGCCGTAGGGCCGGGCTGCACGAGATCGTTTCTCCGGAGCCCGAGAAATCGTCGAATCCCGAAAAGCCCAATCCCCCACCGACGAAGAAGAATGAGCGAAGCGACACGAAAAACCTGTTTGGCGGCGGATCATAATTCACCAGTTCGCACGCGTTCCAGGGCTGATTCATGCTGAGGTGGAAGTAACGGAGGTTGTTAGGTTAAGCGGAGATTAATTTGTTCTGGGTCAAAGGTATGATCCGGGGACATAGGTAACAAACTGTCCGGGGACATGGGTTACACTTTCAGGCTATGGCACGGAACGAAGAAACCCTCATGGAACAGAAGCATCGGTTTGTCAGTCTCGCGGCCACGGGCCGCTTCACGTTTACCGAATTGTGCGCGGACTTTCACGTCAGTCGGAAGACCGGCCACAAGTGGTGGAAGCGTTACCGTCGGGAAGGCACCGCGGGATTGCGCGAGCGCAGCCGCCGTCCGCAAGGATGCTCGCACCAGACCGCTGGGCAGATCCAGGGGCTGATCGTGCGGTTGCGCCACAGGCACCGGACGTGGGGCCGAAGAAGCTGCGCAAACTGTTGCGCCGCGACCACGGCATCCGGCGGCCGCCGGCATGCAGCACCATAGCAGCGATCCTGCGGCGTCACGGCTTGAGTCAGCGTCCGCGACGCAAGCCGGGCCTCTACACGGTGCCGCGCCGTGCACTGACGACACCTACGCATCCGAACCATGTCTGGACGGTGGACTTCAAAGGCTGGTTCACTCTGGGCAACGGGCAGCGCTGCGATCCCCTGACGGTGTGTGATCTGTTCAGCCGCTACTATCTGGCCTGCCGAGCCCAACCCAATCAGCAGTTTGCCGGAACACTGCGGACCTTCCGCAAGATCATGCGCTTGCATGGGTTGCCCGAGATCATCCGGGTGGACAACGGCACGCCCTTCGCCTCTTGCCTTGGGCCGGCTCTCCGCCCTGAGCGTGTGGTGGATCAACGAGGGCATCGTCGTCGAGTTCATCCAACCGGCTTCACCGCAACAAAACGGTTCTCACGAACGCGCTCACCGCGATCTGAAGGCCGAGGCCACGCAACCGCCGTCCCCAACCTGGTCCGCCCAGCAGCGGCGATTTGATCGCTGGCAGCACCTGCGAAACCATGTCCGGCCACATGAAGCGCTGGGCATGCTCTGCCCGGCTCAAATCTACCGTCGCAGTCCCGCCGCCTGCGCGAGAACGACACCGCGGTGCGCTACCCGAAGGACTGGCTGGTGCGGCGCGTTTCCGCAACAGGCAAGCTGTGGCATGACGGACACGACTACGCTCTTGGTGAAATCTTCGCTCATTGCCGGGTGGCGTTGCGCAAGGATTCCACCGGCCGCACCGAGCTGCACTTTGCCAACGTACATCTCGGCTACCTCGTCTTTGATCCGGCAGCGCGATTCCGGCCTGCGGCCTACATCGCGCTGCCGGATCAAAAACCTCTCGCCAAATCACACACAAAAACTAAACAAAAAGTGTAACCTATGTCCCCGGACAAAGTGTAACCCATGTCCGAATCAAACCAAAATGGTCGGAGGCTCAGCCAAAAGGGTCAAACCTCACCTTTCGCACTTTTGAAGGCCAACAACCATCGCCAATCCTACTTGCATGGAAGAATTGCGAGCGTCGATTCGCCGGCGTCATTGAACCGGGAACTCGCTGGGGGGGAGTGTATCGCCAATGCGGACAATGGCGAGGTCACGTATCGGCAGTTTGCCAACAACGGACTCGGGTGGCGACAACCCAGTATGATCCTTTTGGCAGGTTTCCGCAGTGGACGGACAATGCGCTGGGTCACAGGGAGGAATACACCGCCTACAATCAAGTCCTCGGCGTCGTCCAGTCGATCAAGGGGATCAACGGCCTCGTCACCTCCTGGCAGCATGACGGCTTCGGGCGCACGGTGCGGGAGGATCGCGCGGATGGCACGTTCACCCTCACAAACTATCGCTGGCCGGCCGCCGGAGCGCCCTCCGGCACCGCCTGGTTTGTCGAGACGGAGAGCTCCGGTGGAGCCCCATCCGTCTCGTTCCACGACAAGTACGGTCGCGCGATCGAAACGCACGGAGTGAGCGGCGACAACCGCCTGGTGCGGCAGTTGACGCTGTACGACGGCCTGGGGCGGGTTTCGGCGGTGTCGCGGCCGTACTATGGGAGCGGACCGGTCCACTGGACAACGACGACCTACGATGCCATCGGACGGCCCACGGCAGGTCGTCACTCCCGATGAGGCGAATGGCGCGCAGACGACGACCTACAGCTATTCAATTTTGCCGCGAGTGCGACCGATCCGAAGGGCGTGTCACCGAGACGGTGCGCAATTCGCAGGGCTGGGTCGTGTCCTCGGTTCGGAACAAGTACTCGGGAGGCTCGGACCAATCGAGTGTCACACACACGCATGACGCCCTCAGAAACTGGTGTCGACAAACGCGGACGGCTCGGTGACAACAACAATCGCGCATGATGTTCGCGGGAGGAAGACATCGATGGTGGATCCCAACATGGGGACCTGGGAGTACCGCTACAATGTCTTCGGGGAACTGATCTGGCAGAAGGACGCGAAGCTGCAGGTCTGACCATGACCTATGATCCGCTCGGGCGCATGAAAACCAGGTCCAGCCGTTGTCCCAGGGAGCCAGGGCAGTTTCCGCAGCGGACGATCACTGGACGTACGATTCGGCCGCCATGGGCAAGGGCAGGATCGCGAGGGGTGCAGGATGACCTTGGCTACGAGGAGACATATGCCTATGACAGCCCTCGGACGCCCAAGCCGGGTGGACCGAAAGATCGCGGGAACCGTGTACAGCGTGCAGACAGGCTACGACTCCGAGGGCAGACCGAACCGGATCGTCTATCCGGCGACCAAAGGCTCACCACGGAGCCATTCTCGGTCAGGCACGTTTACAATGACTTCTGGTGCCTGAAGGAAATCCGCTCGTGGCTGGATGCGGATTCGGCAAGGCAGAACAATCAGCTCCAGGGTCGCGTATTCTGGCGGACCGACAGCTTCACGGCCGCGGGCCGGATCGATTCGGAAATCCACGGCAACGGCCTTGCGAACGACCGGGTGTATTCCACGGCGACCGGACGGCTGCTGCATGCGGCGATCGACCGTGCCGCCGCGATCGGCACCTCCTACGCCGTCCAGAACCTGTGGTACGAGTACGACCGGGTCGGCAATGTGATCGAGCGCCGGGACCAGGCGAGCGGTCGCGATGAACGGTTCTACACGGCGGGATCTCCAACCAAAAGCGATGGCTATGACGGGCTGGACCGGCTGATGGTGCACCGGGTGATCGGCGGCGCGGAGATCACGCTCTACTACTTTCGCAATGGGAACATCTCGTACAAGTCGGATGTGGGCAGCTACAGTTACAGCGTGCCGCACGCCGTGGGGTACGCGGGCAGTCGCAACTATGGCTACGACGCCAATGGGAGCATGATGCTTTCCGGCTATGGCAGCAACGCCCGCTACACGGATTGGACGTCGTTTGGCCAGCTCTGGAAAATCTCCAGCATGCAGACGCAGAAGTCGGCCCTGTTCTCCTTCGACGCGGCCGGACAGCGGGTGAAGCAGGAGCGGTTCAGCAACACCGCGGCATCGGGCACACCGGATGAGACCACGATCTACGTGGGTGGCATCTACGAGAAGGTGGGGGCGGGCGACCTTCGAGCACAGGCACTACATCCTTGCCCCACCGGCCGAGTGGCGGTGCACACCGACCGCACCTCGCTCGTCAGGGACACAAGGTTCCTCCACACCGACGGCCTTGGCTCGATCAGGACGATTTCCGATGAACGCGGACGCGTGGTGCGGCAGTACACCTACGACGCACCGGGGCAGACAGGCGGTTCTCACTATACGAACCCCGCTCCGGATGTCACCAACGCGGCTCCAACGACGCGCGGCTTCACCGACCACGAGGGCCTGACCGACTTCGGCCTGGTCCACATGAACGGACGGATCTACGACCCGGTCGTGGGCAGGTTCATGACGGCGGATCCATTCGTCGGAGACGCGAACGACGGACAGGAGTACAACAGGTATTCGTATGTCGCGAACAACCCGCTGGGAGGAACCGACCCCAGCGGCTTCTTCAGCCTCAAGGACGCGGTGAAGATTGTGGCAATCGTGGTGGCGTCATATTTCACGGCGGGTCTGGCTGTCTACGCCGTGGGTGCGAGTTCGGGCGCGACGCTGGCAAGTTCGTTTGCCGCCCTTTCTGGGAGTAGTGGGTTTTCACTGACATTCGCCGGTGCCGTAAGCGCTGGTGCGGGTGCTGGATTTGGATCGGGCTTTGCAGGATCGCTGCTCAACGGCGGCAGTATCGGCGACGCGTTCAAAGCCGGTGTGATCGGCGGGGTAGCCGGTGGAATTACCGGCGGCCTTACTCACGGAATCGGCCAACTGGCACATGCGGGTGATCTCGGCTACTTCGGTCACGCTGGAGCACACGGGGTGGTCCACGGTGCAGCAGCGGAAGCGACTGGCGGAGAGTTCCGGCATGGTTTTTATTCCGGCTTTTTCTCTGCAGCTGCTGGTCCATCCATAGAAGGGTTGGCAGAGAACGCTTATGCCCGAACGTCGATGTCTGCGGTAGTGGGTGGCACGGCCTCGGTGCTTGGCGGCGGAAAATTTGCCAACGGTGCCGTGAGTGGCGCGTTTATATACATGTTAAACGAAGCTCAAGCGACGACCTTTGAGGAAAACGGAAAGACCATTCGCCTCAACGGAGCTTCTCCATTCTTTACGCCCGCGGATAGAGACGGTGCCGAGTATTATGATCTTATGAACGGAGCGTCGGTCACAGGAATAGCTGCGGATAGAGCAGCAGAAGCTATAGTCACAATATTGGCCAGCCGATTTCGCGCCACCGGTTTTGAAAAGCAAAAGGGACCTGATTGGGGATCAGCAGTCGGGAAACTTCTGCCGTCGATGGAGCGTGCATTGACTACATTGACCACGAGTTTTTCGACCCTAGGCATGCGCGATATGGCATCGATACACTCAAGACTCACTTATCAAGAGCGTCGCGGATGGGGGATTTTCAAATGGTGGGGTAGAAAACAAAACGACTTCGAATTGGTGAAGAATCCAACCGGCTTCCCGTCGAACACGAGATGGACACGGGATCAAATCCTGAACGTGAATTCTTGGGGTCCTGATTATACCTATACGGCCATTGGTCACTTAGACGGGTTGCTCACCTCGAAGCTAAAATGAAATATTTGATACTAATCGTAGCATTGTCACCGATTCTTGCAGGGTGCAATTCCGATCGTGAAATAGAACGGGAAATACTCATTTCACTCGATCAAGCCCATATGGACTTTGTGCAAAGCCCGGCTCCAAGCGAGAAAGTGAAGGCCCTAAATCGTCGCGTTGGAATACTTGAAAGTAGTCGAACAGTGGGCGTTCCCAAGGAACGCTTCATCGCGGGTGAGCTCTGCTTCACATATCTGAGGATATATGTATGGGAAAGCGCCCAAGGAAATTATCAAGCAGCACGCGAAGCCTTAGTGAAAGCGGACGAAATCAATCGAAGTCACTCGTTGGGCGTCCTTAAGAATATCGACCTAACTGATCCGATCCAGGCAGCATTTATCACTAAGAGTATCCAAACCTTGGATGAGGAGCTTGCTAAATCGTTCGCTAAAGATCCGGTGGTTCGATAACCCACGGCACCTCGTCCCTGCGGCGAGCCATTCCCACGGGGGGTAGAGTAGAGCCTGTCCCAGGCTCATAACATGTTTACCTGCATGTGATAACGTAAAATGATAGTGGCCGAAACCGGGAGGATTTCCTGGCTTCGGCCAAAAAACGGTCTCCATAATTTTGGTTTCTATGACAAAAGCGGCGACCGTCAGGGCTCAGCCAAAAGGGTCAAACCTCACCTTTCGCACTTTTGAAGGCCAACAACCATCGCCAATCCTACCTGCATGGAAGAATTGCGAGCGTCGATTCGCCGACGTCATTGAACCGGGAACTCGCTGGGGGGGAGTGTATCGCCAATGCGGACAATTGCGAGGTCACGTATCGGCAGTTTGCCAACAACGGACTCGGGTGGCGACAACCCAGTATGATCCTTTTGGCAGGTTTCCGCAGTGGACGGAAAATGCGCTGGCTCACAGGGAGGAATACACGTCCTACAACCAAGTCCTCAGCGTAGTCCAGTCGATCAAGGGGATCAACGGCCTCGTCACCTCCTGGCAGCATGACGGCTTCAGTGGTGAAACCGTCCAGACCTACCGTTATGCCGGACTCAGATCCCACCACCTTTACGGCAGCCTCGGATTTCATCACACGAGCGTTACGACCGCTTTCGCCGGCGACAGCCGCCTCCGGCGTTCTGAAACCTGCTACAGCCAGATTTTCCCCTTCATTGGTCTTCCGATACGGCGGAAAACGATCGGTGACGGCGTGCTGCTGGGCGACTCGACGATCACCTACGAAGCCAAGTACTTCCAGTCCGGCTCGACGCACATGGCGGTCGGCCGGTTGTCCACGGAGATTTCTTACGAACTGAGCGGCGTCGAAACCAGCCGGACTGTCACCAGCATCCCCAACGTGGCCACCGATATCGACGACTACGGAAACGTCTTGAGGATCGAAGTCGATACCAACGGCTACAAGAAGATCACCCGAAGTCTCTACGACAACAACACCCAGCCATCCCTGTGGCATCTCGGCAGGTTGACGGAGAGCGAAGTGACGTCGATTGCGCCGAATACTCCCAACATTGTCCGGAAGTCGAAATTCGGCTACCATCCGGCCACGGGCCTGCTCCATTGGGAGAAGATCGAGCCCGGCAATCCTGTTGTCGAAGTCACAACAACCCACGAATACGACGCATTCGGAAACAAGAAGAAGGTCACGGTTTCAGGTGCGAACATCACGGTTGACTCGCAGGGCGGCGTCTACGCCGGGGGACCAGTCTTGCGTGTTGTGACGACCAACCATGACGCACGCGGGCGTTTTCCCACCGATACCACGAACGCGCTGGGGCACGTTGAAAGGTATGATCAGTACGATCAGGTCCTGGGCGTGGTCCTTCAGATGACGGGTGCCAACAACCTGCTGACCTCGTGGCAGTACGATGGCATGGGACGCAAGGTTTACGAGCAGCGAGCGGACGGCACACGCACGCGCACGCAC
Source organism: Opitutaceae bacterium (assembly GCA_015075305.1). Taxonomy (NCBI): domain Bacteria; kingdom Pseudomonadati; phylum Verrucomicrobiota; class Opitutia; order Opitutales; family Opitutaceae; species Opitutaceae bacterium. Next base: position 461,680 of record JABTUS010000002.1, read on the forward strand.
CACCGGTGGACATCCAGCGCACCGGCGCTCGCCCAGCCGGCGGGACAGATTGCCAATATCAAATACCTCGTGGAAACCACAATGACGGCCTCGAATCCGTCGCAACCGAGCCTGGAGATCAACATCGCGCCACCGGTTCTGGCGTTCCACGACAAGATGGGTCGCTCCGTCGTGGGGGTGACTGTCAGCGGCACCGGGAAAATGGTCTACACCACCGCGCTCTATGACCGTTACGGACGGGCCTATTCCACCTCCAATCCCTACTTTGGTGGGGGAACGGCTTATTGGGTCCGGACGACGGACTACGATCTTCTCGACCGCCCGAAGGTGTTGAAGACCCCTCATGAATCGTCCCCGGGCGAGGTCACGACCAGTTACAGCTATGCGGGCCTGATCACGTCATCGACCGACCCCAAAGGGCGGCTGACTCTCTCGGAACGAAATCAGGCGGGCTGGACCACGTCGGTCACCCGCAACGCCACCGCACTCGGTGGACCGTCCTCGAATGTGACCTACACGCATGACGCCCTGGGGAACATTCTCGGCACCGATGCGGAGGGCGTCGTTACTGCGCTGCAGTATGACGAGCGAGGTCGGAAAAAGAAGATGACCGATCCCAGCATGGGTGTCTGGGAATACCGCTACAATGTCTTCGGCGAACTCATCTGGCAGAAGGACGCGAAAGGTCAGATTACCACGCTCGGCGACGATGCCTTGGGCCGCCTGCAAAGCCGTTCCGAAGGTGAAGGCACGACCACCTGGACTTATGACTCGTCCCCGACAAAAGGGCTGGGCAAACTGCATCAAGTGACCTCCCCGGGCAACTACAAGGAAACCTACCTGTATGATGCCATGGGACGCGGCACTGCGGTGACGCGGGAGATCGATGGCCTGGCCTATGCGTTCGAGACGGCATACGACTACGCAAGCCGGCCCGTGCGGGCGACATACCCGGCGACCGGGATTGGCTCAACCCGGGCCTCGACTCGGAATGTGTTCAATGCATTCGGTTATCTGAAGGAGATCCGGGCCTATTTGGCAGCGGACGACACCAGGACAAACAGTCAGCTCCAGGGAGCGTTGTACTGGCGGGCAGTGGATTACTCAGCCGGAGGCAGGGTAGTCGCTGAAACATTTGGCAATGGGATTGAAACCGACCGGATCTACAGCGATGCCTCGGGACGCCTGCTCTCGTCCAAAGTGGCGAAAGGCACGGTCATCACGGGCCCCTACAACATCCAGGATTTGCTCTACGTCTACGACGAGGTGGGCAATGTCGTCCAGCGCCACGATATGGCGACGGGGCGGGACGAACGATTCGAAGCCTACGATGGGCTCGATCGCCTGAAGAGCCACCGAGTCGTGGGCGGATCCACCGTCACGGCTGCATTCGATGCCAAGGGGAACATCGTGCACAAGTCGGATGTGGGTTCCTACACCTACAACGCCGTTCCCGCAGGCGGATTCAGCACGCTCCCCTATGCGGTGGGAACAGCCGGCGCCCATGCGTACGCCTACGACGGCAATGGGAACATGCTCAACGGAGCAGGCAGGACGCTCACCTGGACGTCGTTCAATCAGGTCAGGACAATCGCGCAGGGGAACAAGTCCAGCGAGTTCTGGTTTGGCGCGGGACACGAACGCGTCAAGCAGGTGCGCAAGAGCAACAACGTGGTCACGGACACCACGATTTATGTGGGCAGCCTGTATGAGAAGGTGACCACCGGCACCCTGGTGGAGCACAAGCATTACGTCATGGCGCCGACCGGCCGGGTGGCGGTGATCACCGACCGGGCGCAGAACGGAAGCCCGCTCGCCATCGACGTGCGGTACTTCCACGGCGACGGACTCGGCTCGATCACCGGCATCACCGACGAACGCGGACGTGTGCTGGCGCGCTACACGTATGACGCCTGGGGTAGGCAGGCGGTGACTTATTTCAACACCGATCCAGGCGTCACCAACACCCAGCCGTCCACGCGCGGCTATACGGATCACGAAATGCTGAACGACTTTGCCCTCGTTCACATGAACGGCCGGGTCTACGATCCGGTGCTTGGGAGATTCCTGTCCTCGGATCCGTTCGTCGGGGATTCGGCGGATGCGCAAGAGTACAACAGGTATTCTTACGTCGGGAATAACCCGATGAATGCGACGGATCCGAGCGGGTTCTTCAAGCTCAAGGACGCGTTGAAGATCGTGGCGATCGTCGTGGCATCCGTCATAACTTCGGGCGCGGCACTCGCGGCGATGGGTGTTGGAAGCGGAGGAATATTGTCGGCACTGGGTGCCATCAGCCAGGCGAGTCTTGGGCAAGCGATAGTTGCAGGAGCGGCTGGAGGTTTCGCATCAGGTTTTGCTGGTTCATTGCTCAACGGAGGAAGTATAGGAGACGCATTCAAAGCGGGTGTTCTCGGTGGCATAGCCGGTGGCATCTCAGCGGGACTCGCGTTCGGAATCGGCGAACTTGCCCAAGGGAATTCTTGGTTCAAGGACTATGGGTTCAAACACCTCGCACATGGCGTTGCGCAAGGTGGAGTGACAGAAGCCATGGGTGGAGAGTTCCGACACGGCTTTTACGCGGCGGCGTTTACTTCCGCGGTAGCCGGACCCATCTCACGCAATATTGATGGGGTGCCAATGCAGACAGCGGCGGCTGCTGTTGTTGGTGGAACGGCGTCGACGATCGGCGGGGGAAAGTTTGCCAACGGTGCTGTCAGCGGTGCGTTTACGTATCTGTTCAACGACGCCCTGCATAGGGCGGAGGAAAGGCAGCAGATCAGAATCACGAAGGCTGCGATTGAGGTAAACCGAATTGGGTTCCGTAACTTCGACGCGAAAGCCGCGGCGGTAGTCGACTTTGTTGGAGCTTGGGAAAGTTTTCCCGCGAACCGCTTCGACGGCTTACCAACAACGAGCGCGGTCAATTCGTTCGAGGATGCTGTCGAGTATTTCTTGGGAGCCGGGCAGTTTGTAGGAGAGCAAGCTGGAGCGATTCCGTCGCCCTCCAACTATAAATCCGTGACATCCGGCGCACTGAATCACCTCCGCAACACACTTGGGCGTGTAGGGCCGTTTGAGGCGCGAACGATTATCGAGTATCAGACTCTGAAGCAGCGATCGTTCCTGGTTTTTTGGTCCCGCGAACAATGGGTCAGCTACTCATGGGTTGCTCCGGTCAACGGCCCTCATGCGGGGTTGTTCCTCGACACCAAGAGCGCGACGGATGCTGCGTCAAAGATGTTGGTCGATCGAGTCAGAGGTTTCCAAACGGGTTCAAAATGATGTTCAAGTTGACGCGAATTTGGCTGCTGCTTGGTTGCCTGATGACAGGTTGCCAAGACAACACGCCGAAATCGATTTCCGATCGCTACACGCACGCGATGGAAATCTATCACGGAAAAAACGCAGGGGCGGCTGAAGCTGAGCTCACCGCGTTTTTGACCTTCTTGTCTGACAAGCAGCGGAAGAGTCCTGCCGCAGCGGATTATAACGATCTCCGCGGAATCGTTTGGTTGAGGCTTTACAGTGTATATCGGTTTACTTGTGACGAAGCAAAGGCAACGGATGCGCTTTCACATGCAACGAAACTGTTGCAGGGGCGAATTGTAAAAGCTCAAGATCAACAGAACGCAGAAAAACAACTGAAAGATTTGCTATCAGGATTGGAAGGCGAGGTTACCCCCGGGTGGAAGTCATCGCAATAGCGTTCGCTTGCGTTCACGACTCAAACGAAAACCAGGCGGCACACCGCGCGCCATCGGCCGGCCCTGGCAGGTCGTCACGCCCGATGAGGCGAATGGCGCGCAGACGACGACCTACAGCTATTCCAATTTTGCCGCGAGTGCGACCGATCCGAAGGGGCGTGTCACCGAGACGGTGCGCAATTCGCAGGGCTGGGTTGTGTCCTCGGTTCGGAACAAGTAGTCGGGAGGCTCGGACCAATCGAGTGTCACGCACACGCATGACGCCCTCGGAAACCTGGTGTCGACAAATGCGGACGGCTCGGTGACAACAATCGCGCATGACGTTCGCGGGAGTGGCTCAGCCAAAAGGGTCAAACCTCACTTTTCGCATTCTTCAATGAAAAACCAGGAGAGATTCACATCATCCCCTCTCACTCTCATCCAGGAAAACAGGCTGAAGACGTCATAGCCTGGCAGCTTGCAGACACTCTGGCGATCATCCAACACGCGCCAAATTGCAGCGATTGAAAACACTCTTTGCAAAATGATCTTCGACCAGCCGGATCAAGCGCGTGCGAGCTGGCTGGCGCGCTTCTGCGCGGCGGCGATTCTTTCCGCGATGCGCTCCATGTCGCCGCGCGAGCCGAGGAGCTTTGACTGGCCGATCCAGACCGCCTCCCCGACCAGCCGGTCGTTGACCGGGCACTGGTTCTTCTCCAGCCACCGCGTCATCGCTTCCCTGCCGTAGATGCGCTGATAATGCGGGTTGGCCGCGACGGCCTTGACGTGCGCCGAGGTGTTGAGGCTCGTGTAGCCGCTGCTGAGGGCCACGCCGTCGCCAGCCGCAGCGGCGATGAATCTGGCGCGGGAGAGACCGGCGAACCGCTGCCTGTCATAGCGGAACATGTACAGGTGCCAGCCGCTGCGCGTGGCGCCGCCGGCGAAACGGGCCGGAGTGATGCCCGGAATTTTTTCCAGCATCGACGTGAGAAAGGCCGCGTTGGAATCGCGGATCGAAGCCTGCGCCTCAAGGCGCGCCATCTGGGAAAGCAGCAGGCCTGCCTGGAACTCCGTCATCCGGAAGTTCGAGGCCCGCCCCGACAGCGCGGCGCGCCGCGGATTTCCCGGCGTGTGGTGGTTGAAGACAAGATCGGCAAAGCTGTGGTCATTGGTCAGCACCGCACCGCCCTCGCCCGAGGTGAGGTTCTTGAACGCCTGGAAGCTGAAGCACCCGCCGATGCCGCGGGTGCCGACGGGCCGGCCGCGTACGGTCGCAAGCGGCGCCTGGCAAGCATCCTCCAGCACCGCGATTCCGCGCGCGCGGCCCAGTTCAACAACCGCATCGATGTCGCAGGGTGATCCGCCGATGTGCACCGGCAGCAGCACGCGGGTCGCCGGTGTGATGGCCGCGGGAATCTTCGACGGATCGATCTGGAACGTCGCGGCGTCGGTATCGACGAAGACCGGCAGCGCGTAGCTCTGGGTGACGGCGTTGAACGTCGCCACGAACGTGTACGGAGGGAGGATCACCTCGTCGCCAGGCCCGACATTCAGCGCCCCCAGCGCGCTGAGCAGCGCGGTTGTGCCCGACGAGGTCGCGATGCAGTGCTTCGCCTGCATGAGCGAGGCAAACGCAGCCTCGAATTCCTTCACCCGGGTGCCGCCGGCGGTTCGCCCCCATTTGCCGGAACGCAGCACGTCGAGCAAAGCCTCCTCATCACGCGAATCAAAAACCGGCCATTCGCCATAAGGTTTCCCAGCCGCCTGCGGCGCCACGCCGGCGGATCCCTTTGACATCGTCCCCGGCCCGGCCGCAGAGATCGGTTGGGCAAGACAAAGACCAGCGCCGGCCGCGGCGGCGCGGTTGAGGAATCTGCGGCGGGTGACGGCGTCGGGCATGACACAGGGGAGTTGAGATCGGCGGCCAGGATGCAGCCGGCCAGCCGGCCAACAACCCCAGCATCGGTAACCATTGGGTTACCTTACAATCGAATGAGTCAAGGTGTTTTGCAGAACCCAGCCCTCTCAGACCGTGGCGAGGCGCGCGCAAAAGAATCGATTGACTGCCGGGCCAGGCTGCATAGCATGTTTAACACCGTAAATTTACTGCAATGAGCAAGGCCTATTCGCTTCAGGATATTTTTCCCCTCTCGGACTTTCAGCGCAACACCCGGATGCACCTTCAGCGCATGAAACGAAATCGTCGCCCAAGCATACTGACGGTCAACGGAAAGGCTGAAGCCGTGGTGATTGACGCCGCCGTCTTTGAGGAAATGAGGGATCGCATCGAATACCTGGACAACATTGAGAAGCTGCAAATCGCGATTCGAGAGGCTGACGAGGAAAAGTTGGTTTCCACTGCCGACGCCTTTTCCGCAGCCAGGGCAGCCCTCAGATCGCGGGCGAAGAACGCATGACACACCACAGCGTCACGTGGCAGCCAGAGAGCTCGTGACGATCTCGCTGTGGATAGCCCAGGACAATCCACCGGCCGCCGCACGGTGGCTTGAGACCACAGAATCCCGCGTCGCCGCGCTTGCCACATTCCCAGAGAGATGCCCGCCCGCACCGGAAGCGAGGGAAACGGGTGTGCAGGTTCGGCAACTGCTTGTGGGGAAAAAGCGGGGATTGTACCGAGTGCTGTTTTGTGTGAAAGAGCGCGAAGTCCAGATTCTGCGCATCATTCACGGAATGCGACGACATCTGACCCCCAAGGAAATCGAAGAAGCAGGTTGGGATCCATAGATCTGAACCGGTCTTACTGGCCCGGGGCACGCAACAGGAACATGCCGACTCGGCGAGCAGTCTCAACGTGGCCGTGCATGCGGTCCGTGCGTTACAGGAGTGGGTCCTGGGCCACGGGCGCGAGGCCTGCGTTCGGGGTGTGCCCACGTGCAGGCGCGAGACCGTGCGCGCCTAGGTTTACGCCAAGAGCGAGATCGCGGCGCTCCTGCGGGCGGCCAGCCCCCGCCGCGACCGAATGCTGCTCGCCCTGATCTACGGCTGCGGCCTGCGCCGAGAGGACGCCCGGCTTCTGCGCACCGACGACATCGACACTGGTGTGCGGAGCCAGCTGGACGCATGAGCGGTGTGATTTCGCGGCTTGAGCGTTTTGCTGGTGTGCAAAACATCGCGGGCGGGACGCCCGTGCCACGTCGGAGTCCGCGGGCTCAAACCTCACTTTTCGCATTGTTCAATGCCAAATGATCAATGACGGTTGGTGATTGGCGACTCTGGGAGTCAAAGAGTTGGGGACTTGGGGGTCAGTCCTTACTTTACAACCGTGTTGAAAATTGCATTGCAGTTGATCCCAGCATCTGGTCGCTGGCCATGCCCGCCCATTTGCTCTCAAATGTCGGGGCGGATAACGCCTCTGCCGGCTCGAGCAGGTTCGCTTCCTGTCGCCTTGGCCTTGGAAGTCGCGACTGTTCTCCTTGCTGAACCAGTTGACTCTCGACGAAAACGTGGACTGCAGCCACTGCATTCCCGCCCTCTGATTTCTCCGCGGCGTGTCGACCGCGAGAGGACAATGGCTTCCCCATCAAAAGCGGGCCGTGCACTACGCCAGGGAAGTGAGTTTGGCGTTGTCCACGCCAACCTACTGCCGGCACATTCCCTCTTGAGGGTAACGAGCAGGCTTGGGTGGCATTCGGGACCGGTTCAATTGCTCCGGGTACTTACACCATCCATGTAAGTGACGACAGCAGACAGGGCGGTGAGGTATTGGTGGAAGTTTACGAAGTCACCGTGGCAACACCACGCATCTAGCCCTGTCGTTCTTGAAACTTAAATTCGAGAGAAGGCTTCCGAGTCTCCCCTTTCTTGTTCCAAGAAAGCGCGCCGTGACGTTTGACCGCCGCCCGGTCACCATGTGAGCAGGAAGCACTACTTCTTCGCTTTGGATCCCGAGGGTCCGATGAATCGTTCGGGCGTCAGACCACTGGCTCGGACAAGACCGTGAAAAGCCCTACGGGCAGTCCGCGACAATTCCTCTCATCCCGGGATTGCCTTGAAAGGCAACATTGACAATCAAGCGCTCTGCGGCTTTCCGTGTCTGCATGCGCTTCAATTGGGATCCAATCAAGGAGCAGCGCAACATTGCCAAACACGGTGTCGACTTCACAAAGGCTTCGGAGGCCTTTGGCGACCCGGAAGCGCGCATCGCCTTTGATTCAGTCCACAGCTCCTCGGAGTTGCGCTGGTGGCTGATCGGGCGGGTGGACGGCAGGATCCTGCTCGTGCGCTACACGCACCGGCCCGACGGGATTGTTCGGATCATCGGAGCGGGGTATTGGAGCAAAGCGGAGAAGATTTATGCCAAAAAGAAAACATGAGAAGCATGAATCCCCGGTCTTCGACGAACGGGGCTATCAGACAAACATCAAGGACATCAACGGCGAAGCTTTGCCGGACTTGGATGCGCTGGACTGGCGTCCCCTGCACGGTGGGTCGCGGCCGGGCGCGGGCCGGAAGCCGTCAGGACGCGTGCCGCTCACGCTGCGCCTGAAGCCTGCCGTGGCCAGCCGCCTGCGTGCGGTTGCCAAGAAGCAGCGCAAGACGCTCGCGCAGGTCGCCGAGGAACGACTTGCCGGTCTCTGATCCTGACCCGCAGTTCACGCCTGCTGCACTGAGCCGAACTTTGCCGGCATCGCTTTCAGCAATCGTCTCATGGGCGATCGACCGTGCGCAGCCATCGACGACCCCGGCGCACGGCGAGCCCGTTCATCTCCGCTGAAGCGCTCAATCGCGTCCGCAGTGTCCTCCATTTCCCGTCGCCCAATCGCGAGGACATCCTTCTCGATGGCATGAAAAAACCGTGTTCAAACGCGGCGCGGGTGCTATTGGTGGTTCCTTATCCATGACACACGCCTTCGATTTTGAAACCTGCCCTGAGCGCCGCGGGACCGATTCCCAGAAGTGGCAGAAATATGCCGGCAGGGACGTTCTGCCGCTCTGGGTGGCGGACATGGATTTCATTTCGCCACCCGCCATCCTGGCGGCCTTGAAGGCGCGCGTGGATCATGGCGTCTTCGGTTACGCCCGGCCTGTGCGATCACAAATCGACGCAGTCGTGGAAATGCTGGCAGCGCGCTATCGCTGGCGGATCGATCCGTCCTGGCTTGTGTGGCTGCCAGGCTTGGTGGTCGGCCTGAATGTCACCGCCCAGACCGTGGCGGACCCGGGGGAGGAAATCCTCTGCCTCACCCCCGTCTATCCGCCTTTCATGACCGCACCAAGGAATTCCGGCCGCGTGCCGGTTACGGTGCCGCTGCATCTCGACGTTCAGGGCAGGCGCTGGGAGATCGACTGGGAAGCCGTGGAGCGCGCGGTGACTCCGCGGACCAGATCTTTCTTTCTCTGCAACCCCCACAACCCGATCGCTCGCGTTTTCACACGCAGCGAACTGGAACGCATCGCGGATTTCTGCCTGCGCCACAATCTGGTGCTGTGTTCAGACGAGATCCACGCGGATCTGGTCCTCGATCCCGCGCTGCCTCACATTCCGACTGGAACGCTCGGGGAGAATATCGCGACCCGCACCATCACGCTGCTGGCTCCCAGCAAGACCTACAACATTCCGGGACTGGGATGCGCGCTCGCGATCATTCCCGATGCCGGACTGCGGCGGCGTTTTGTGGCCGCGACCGCCGGCATTGTCGCCGAGGTCAACATTTTCGGCTATGCCGCCTGCGAAGCCGCCTTCCGGCATGGGGAACCCTGGAGACAGGCGCTGCTGTCGACCTTGCGCGGCAATCGCGACGCGTTGACTCAATTCGCCACGGAGCACCTGCCCGGCGTGAAAATCGAGGCTCCCATCGAGGCAACCTACCTGGCTTGGTTGAACGTAAAGTCCCTCGCGCTCAAGGATCCCGTCCATCATTTTGAAACCCATGGAGTCGGTTTGAGCGATGGTCGCTTCTTCGGCGCCGCACCGGGCGAATACGTCCGACTCAATTTTGGCTGTCCAAGAAAAACCCTGGACGAGGCGCTCTCGCGCATGGCCAGGGCGGTGAAAGCAGTCGCCCACTGAGCGCAGGCACTTGCGCCTGTTCCATTGCGAAAGTTCTCAGAATTCCGACGTCGCCAGCACGCGCCCGGCGGATGCTGAATCGCGCGATGCCGGCCCGCCTCCCGGGCGAAGCGTACCAAGCGTTTCCAGGAAGCGCTCAAGCAGGGATCGCGGAGGATTGCCGAGCAGGGAGACCTGTATCCAGTTCCTGTCGTAGAGGTGTCCGGACCGGAAATTGAGCCAGTAGCCGCGATGCTCGAGTGTTTCGCCCAAGGCTGTCGCAGCCCCGGGGTTTTCAAGTGCGAGCGTGATCACACCGGCCCCGGGACTGTTCTCTTCGCCCGTCAATCGCCACCCTTGATCAAGCAGCCGCCGGCGCAGCCAGGCTGTGTTCACGCGGATCTGCTCCATGCGTTCGGGCGTGACCGCGCGCAAGGCGACGCACAGGGCGTGCGTGAGGTTGGACGAATGCGTGTGAGGCACGCTGGAGTTTTCAGCCCAATGCCCCAGATCGAGATAACCGGGAATGCGATCCGGCGCGGGTTTGGGAGCAAAGTCATGGAAGACGAGCCCGAGTCCCGGATACCCTCCCAACCCTTTCCCGCTCGTGCCCGTTGCCAGATACACGTCGCGCAAATCGACCGGCACCGCCCCCATCGAGCTGACGCAGTCCAGGCAGAGGTGAAGACCCTTCCGGCGCGCGACGGACTTCAATGGCTCGATCGGATTCAGCACTCCCGTCGAGGTTTCGTGATGCACCGCCCAGATCCAGCCGCCGGGAGCCAGCGAGGCAGAAGCCTCCTCGATCTGCTCCGGACCAAAGGACGCTCCCCACGGTTGCCTGAACACGGTGAAATCGAGGCCGGCCCGCCGCGAATCAGAGGCCAGACGATCACCAAAGGCACCGTTGCTCATCACCACGCCGGGTCGCCCAAGCAGCGATAGCTGGGCGGCCACCACCGCATTCGCAAGCGATCCCGAACCCGGAATCACCTGTACGTCCCGCGCACCCGTCAACTCACAAAGCTGCGCGCGCACATGCCGCATTTCCGCGAGGAACACCGGGCTGCGATGAGAGATCGCCGGCTCGCTGAAGGCCTGGTCGACTTCCTGTGTCGTCAATACGGGTCCCGGAAGCAGATTGATGCCGTTCGGCGTGCTCCGATTCTCCTTGAAGGCCTCGCGCAGCACAAGGCTCTTGTAAGTCGTACGGTTGAGCGCATCGAGGGTCAGGTACATCGGCTGGTACTGCGCGCCATCCGACCCCACCAGCGGACCAAAAGGCGCGAATCCCAGATGCCGGTAGAGCTTCAATTCGCGCGTCGTTCCGGAAATCACCGCGAGGTCAAAGCCATCAGCCAGGCACTTGCGCGTCGCGAATTCAAAGAGAGCGACAAAAACGGATGTTCTGCGAAAAGCGGGTTCGACGGCCAGCAGCCGAACCTCCACAGGGCGTCGTCCTTCCGGCAGATGCCCGTCCAGCGCCGGCACCTTGGCGTCCAGCGAGAAGGGGCGCTTGCCACGAATCGCCAGCATGCCGACGACGCGGCTGCCTTCGCGGGCAATGACGTAGCTGTTCTCCGCGTGAAACCGGTCGACGAGCCGGCCGTCGCCATTGGGCGCATGCTGCGGGATTTCCTCAACAAAGGTGCGGTAGTTGAGGCGATGGATCGCTTCAAACTCCCATTCCTCTGTCGCAAGTTTTACCTGTACGGAAGGCGGCGCACGCATGGTGGTCGGTGATGACAGCGAAACAAAGAGGAAAGGTTTACCGTTTGCCAGCCGGTAGCGATGGGTTGTTGCGAATGATTGAATCAGGGGCGCTCTCGGGGGGGGGGGCACCCTCAGCCTTCAAATTGGCAACATGCGAAAAAATGACCAGCAGCGCCACCCCGGCGTAGCCCGCAATGACGAAAACCGGCCGTCCCAGCACGTAGGCAACACCTGGTCCGAGGCCAAAGGCCACCACCGCACTCAGACTGCTGCGGCCGGAGAAAACTCGAAGCAAGCCACACGCAATGAGCAGGATGCCTGTACTCATTGGATCCAAGGCCAGGATCGCTCCACATCCGGATGCGGCACCCTTTCCTCCGCGAAACCCAAGCTGAATCGGCCACAAATGTCCTGCAACCACCGCGAACGAAGTCAGTGCAATTGTGAGCGCGGTTCCCTGCATCAATTTGGCAAGAAGCACCGCGACTACACCCTTGAGCAGATCACCGATCAGTGTGATCACGAAACCAGACCGACCGAGTACGCGGCCAACATTGCGCGCTCCGGCGTTTCCACTGCCAATCGTGCGAATGTCTCGCCCCGTCTTCAGGCGAACCAGGTAGTAGCCTGTATTCAGGCACCCCAATGCGTAGGCTACAACGACCAGCCCGATCTGCCAGGCCAATGTCGCCTGAACCGCCCCGACGCTCACGCAGCCTCCTTTGGAGCTGTGTGACGACGGCTCTGAACGCGACGGGTCGCGATCAGACTGGCGCTGATTTGCTGGAACGAAACCATCGTCATTGAACAACTTGGGCGGAACTGCGGCATCAGGACGGTCGGGAAATCATTTCATCGCAGCAACAGAGAAACGTCACGATCCGTACAAGACTCGGTCGCATCCGCGGACCTCCGCCAAGCGGCTCCTTCCACAAGAATGCGAAAGGTGATGTCATCGCCGTATGACTCGCGGATCGCTGCGAATCGAGGCCAGGACTTGAGATTCACTTCTGCCTGTTTGCGCCCACTCGCGACCCAGCGCGTTGTTGCGCCTGTCCCGCTCGCTTTCCTCGGGCGTATTGACCGATCCCGCCTCATGCGCGTCAGTGGCCTGCTCCGCGAACTGCGCGCCAAACAGGCGTGTCAGCCAGTAGCTCCAAAGGACATGCCGCGAGGAATCCTCGTTGTACGATCCATCCCCTCTCGAGAGGCGACGAGCCGTGCGCTCCGCGTATTCCTTCATCCGAAGCAGCAAGGGTGCGCGCAACGGGCTCCCGCTGAGAAGTTCACGCTCGGCCACCGTCAGCGGTTGCGAGTAGCGGCTGGAAAGGGCATCGAGATCCCGCCGGTCGATGCGCAGGCGAGTGCGGTCCTGATCCCGGATTGCCTCAAGGCGCACGGACGCCGGCAAATGCTCGAGGGTGAAATGCAGGCGCGCCGACATGGCCAATGGGCGTGCGGTCGAGCCTGTCCGCGCAAATGCCACCAGCTCATGGAGTTCGTGCCGAATTCGGGCACGCGGCGATCCGCCAAGGACGACATCAGGCAGCAGCAACCGGCCGTCGTCGATCCGATTCACCGGCGTGTCAAACTCGCTTCCGCTGAACGGCAGGCCGCGGGGCGCTTCGATATCCAGTCGCGATTCCAGACGAACCCCTTCGACAGCGATGTCGACGCAGAGGGGAAACACTCCGCGCAGCGACGCGGTGGCCGACGCAATTTCGATCTGCATCGTTTTCCGCGGGCCACCATCCACCGCAGGCAGCAAAATCTCAGCCGAAATTCCGCGCCAGCGCGCCGTCGCAGGAGATGCGAGGTCCGCCTTCTTGAAGGCAATGCGTCGAAGCGTGCCAAGTTTCTCCGAGCCCGCTCCCACAAGCTGCGGAATCAGCACACGGGTGGCGCGATTCAGCATCCAGCCCCCGGCAAGCCAGGCGGTCGCAAACAGCATCAGCAGCAGGCCAAAGGCCATAATTGGCCACCGGGCGAGCCTGCTCTTCCGACGGGAGATTGGCCGGCTATCGGCCATAGAGTTCCCCAAGCGACTTCAAATAGGCCGCCGTTCCACCGGACAGCGCATCCAACTGCGCGGAGCGATAACGCCACTGCCAGTTCCCGTGCGGCACACCGGGTGTGTTGAACCGTCCGGACGCATCGAGACTGAGCATGTCCTGAATCGGAATGATCGCCAGCCGGCATGTGGAGCGATACGCCGCACGCAGCAGGTCCCAGCCGATTTCGTTTCCATTCACACTGAAATATCGCCGGACATGGTCCCGCTCCCGCTCCGAAGCCGAGGCATACCATCCGATGCCCGTGTTGTTGTCATGGGTTCCTGGATACACGACGGAGTTCCGGGCGTGATTGTGCGGCAGGTACGCATTGTCGCTCTCCGATCCAAAGGCGAACTGGAGCACGGCCATCCCCGGGAGTCCGGTCCGGGCGCGCAATGCCTCGACGGAGGGCGTCAGGTCACCCAGGTCCTCCGCGATGATGCGCGCCTCGGGAAACGCGTTTCTGATCGCCTGGAACAAATCGAGGCCGGGACCCGCAACCCAGGCACCCACCCTCGCCGTCTCCGCCGGAAAGGGAATGCGCCAGTATTCGTCAAAGCCGCGGAAATGATCGATGCGCACAATGTCGTGGAGTTCGAAGGAGGACCGCATGCGCCTGATCCACCAGTCATAGTTCTCCTTGGCATGGACGTCCCAGCGGTAGAGCGGATTGCCCCAGAGCTGGCCATCGTCCGAAAAGTAGTCGGGAGGCACGCCGGCCACGGCGACAGGCAGGCTGGTCGTGGCATCGATCTCAAAAAGCGAAGTGTTCGCCCAGACGTCGGCGCTGTCAAAAGCCACAAAGATCGGCACGTCTCCGATGACCTGAATGCCGCGCTCCACCGCCGCCGCACGCACCCGTTCCCATTGTCCAAAGAACAGATACTGGCAGAACATGTGGGCCTCAATCTGGGGTGCGAGCCAGGCCTTCAGCACTGATTTCTGGGCGGAGGCATGCGCGCACGTGTCCTTCGGCCACTCCGACCAGGGTTTGCCCTGGTAGTGATCCTTGAGTGCGCGAAAGTAGCCATAGTCGTTGAGCCAGTGGGCATGCCTTTCCTTGAACGCACCAAAATCCCCATAGGGCAGGCTCACCGGATTTGCGAGATAGGCTTGAAACGCCTCCCTCAGCAGCGGCCACTTCAAGTGGTAAAGCGCACCGAAATCGACCCGTTCGCGGCTGAGCTGGCGCAGGGGGGCGAGGGATTCCGCCTTCAGAAGACCGAACCCAACCAGCGCGTCGAGATCGATGAGATAGGGATTGCCCGCGAAGGCGGAAAAGCACTGGTAGGGCGAGTCGCCATAACCCGTGGGACCAAGGGGGCAGATCTGCCAGTATTTCAGGCCGGCCTGTGCAAGGAAATCCAGGAAGCGGTCGACGGCCCCATCGAAGGTACCGACTCCCTGGTCGCCGGGAAGCGACGTCGGGTGCATCAGAACGCCCGCTCCGCGTTCCTTCAGCCAGGAAAAAAGCGGCGGGCCGTCATGCTCGTTTGTTGAAGCTGCTTCGGTGGAATCCATGGGGAAACGTCGGCAAATTTCTCGAAAGTCGGCAATCCCGATGAAGCCTGCCCTGCGGCACGAGGCTCGGGAGGACATCCGCCTGACCCGCGGAAGGCTCGACCCAGGTCCGCCTCATCCTGTTCTCGCGCAGGAGGGGGCTCAGGATGAGCGCGTTGTCGTTGAGGGTGGCTGCGGCCAGGACTTGGCGGCAGCCGTGGGTGCCTTGGCAACCGGCACGGACATGCGCTGCGGCCGGGGCTTCTCACGCCAGACCTTGCGAATGATCGCATAACCAAGGCATCCGCCTATGATCCCGATCACGAACGCACCCAGATAGAGCGAAATCACGCCCTCGCGCGTAAACACTTCGCGGGGATGCGAGGCGACGTGGCGCCAGACCTGGGCCGGGTTCATCCCGCGCACGAGCTCCCCAACAAAATAGCACGCGGAAAGCTGAACAGGCGCCGTCAATGGCGTGGAAAGGAACTGAAGCGCAATGCAAAGCAGCAGGTTTCCACGCACGCAAAGCGCGGCAATCACTGCAAACAGCGACTGCGCGGGGAGAAACGGCACGACCGTGATCGGAAACCCGACCAGCCAGGCGCGCGCCAGCGACTCATGCGTTGGCCGCCAGAGCTTCTTGTCGAGAATGCGGTCGCCCAGCCGGGAGTGAATCCACCCTCCCTTCAGCCGGCTCCGGGAAAGCCGGCTGCGATGCATCAGCCGTAGTGCCCATAAAGGAAGCTTCATTTCAAGAGCAGCTCCTTCCGACCCCTGAACAATTCATTCTGATCCAGGAAATTCATCCGTTGTGGTGTGTATGTGCAATGGTGTGTTGATGAATGAAATCTTGAAAAGCGGCAGGCCCGACCACCCACAATCAAGTCCAAACTCCCCCAACCCGTCGGCCCGGCCCGCCGAACACGCTTTGCGCAAATGAGTTCGAGTGCAACTCTTCCGTCAGTTTTCCAGCGCGAATAGTCCCCACACCTGGGCGATTCAGCGCAGTGATCCATTTTTGTCTCCAGGATGGCGGAGGGAGGCACGGAACCTGCTTTTGGACGAAATCCGTCCGCATCTTTCACACGTCCAACCGCCATGACAATATCCCGACTCCCTCCCATTCGACTCCTCTGGAGCCTGCTTCTCTTTTCCACGGCGTTTGCCACCGCAAGGGCCGAAGCTCCGGCCACTCCCGCCGAGCCAACGCTAGAGCAGCGCGTCGCCGACATCGAAGCCTACGCCAGACAACGGCCCGCGCACTCCCGGAGTGGCGTCGAAAGTCGCGGGGCCGGGACCCGGACATAATGCCTGGCAGATGGTGTCCACCGCGCTGGTGCTCTTCATGACACTGCCAGGCCTGGCGCTCTTCTACGGCGGACTTGTCCGGCGGAAGAACGTCCTGTCCGTCCTCGCGCAGTGCCTCGGCATCGCCGGCCTGGTGACCATTCTCTGGTGGGCCGTGGGCTACAGCCTGGCCTTCTCCGGAGGAAACGCGTTCATCGGTGACACCGCCAACATGTTTCTCAACGGCGTCGAACCCGGCAAGGTGGGCGCGGGTTACCACTGGATCAGCGACAGCATGTGGGCGATGTTCCAGTTGAGCTTCGCAATCATCACGCCCGCGCTGATCGTTGGCGCGATCGCGGAGCGCATGAAGTTCAGCGCGGTGCTCGTCTTCGTGGCGCTGTGGATGTTCGCCGTCTATTTTCCGTTCGCCCACATGGTCTGGTCCGGCACCGGCTTCATGTCCGGCCTGCTCAACGCAAGCGCAGGCATCAAGGCGATCGACTTCGCCGGCGGCACCGTCGTGCACATGACCTCGGGCTGGAGCGCCCTCGTGCTCTGCGTCATGCTCGGCAAACGGACGGGATACGGCAAGGTGGCGATGCCTCCGCACTCACTCGTGCTCTGCACCGTCGGCACCGGGCTTCTCTGGGTCGGCTGGTACGGATTCAACGCGGGTTCGGCCCTTGGAGCCGATGCGATCGCCGCCAACGCCTTCACCACAACAACTCTCGCCGCCGCTGTCGCCGGCTTCAGCTGGGCCATGGCCGAATGGGTGACCCGCAAGCATCCGAGCGTGCTCGGATTCTGCTCCGGCATTGTCGCCGGCCTGGTTGTCATCACACCAGCAGCCGGTTTCGTGACAGCCAACTCCGCGGTGATCATCGGTGTGCTCGCCGGCGTCATTCCCTTCCTGGCTGTTGCCTACCTCAAGAAATGGCTGGGCTACGACGACGCACTCGATACTTTTGGCGTGCATGGCGTCGGCGGAACCCTCGGAGCACTTCTCACCGGCGTCTTCGCCAGCGAAAAGGCGAATCCCGCCGTGGCATCGCTCAGGGCCGGACTTCTCGGCCAGCAGTTCAAGGCCGTGGCTGTGACAATCGCCTGGAGCGTCGCCGCCACCATCGTCGTCGCCCTGATTGTCAGGGTCACGCTGGGACTGCGAGCCGCGCCCGAGGTCGAGTCCGCCGGGCTCGACATCAGCGAGCACGGTGAGGAAGGCTACATCTCCTGATCAACAACCCATTCACTCATTGAACCATGAAACTCATCATTGCTGTCATCAAACCCTTCAAGCTCGAGGAAGTGAAGGAAGGCCTGATGGAGATCGGCGTCGAAGGCATGACCGTCACGGAGGTCAAGGGCTTCGGCCGCCAGAAGGGTCACACCGAAATGTATCGGGGAAGCGAATACACCGTCGATTTCCTGCCCAAGGTGCGGCTTGAGATCGTCGTCGGGGACGACATGGCGGACCGCGTGGTCCGGACCGTACTGGCGAGGGCCAAGACGGGCAAGATCGGGGACGGCAAGGTCTTCGTTCTGCCCGTCGAGCAGGCGATCCGCATCCGCACCGAGGAAACGGGCGACAGCGCCATCTGATTCCCTTCGAAAAGCGGCGGGGCCCCTTCCCGCCGTTTTTCGCCCTTTCCCTTTGCCACCCGGCCGGTCAGCGTCGGGTGCCGCATGATTGAAGCGCGACAACTGACCAAGGTTTTCCACGACCGGAAGCGGGGTGAGGTGCGAGCCGTGGATTCGGTGTCATTCACCTGCCATCCGGGCAGAATCTACGGGCTCCTCGGGGTAAATGGAGCGGGAAAGACCACGATCCTGCGCATGCTCGCCACGCTCCTGCAGCCAACAGGCGGAAGCGCAAGTGTCGCGGGAATCTCCGTCACCGAGCATCCTGATGCCGTGCGGGCCAGGCTCGGTTTTCTCGCGGCGAGCACCGCGCTCTACGGCCGCCTGACGGCGCGGGAGACCATCTCCTATTTCGGAAAACTCAACGGCATGCACCCGGAACAGATCGCCGCACGCACCGAGGTCCTGGCAGCGGAGCTGCAGATGCACGAATTTCTGGACCGGCGTGTCGACAGGTTCTCCACGGGCATGAAGCAGAAGACCTCGATTGCACGGACTCTTGTCCACGATCCGGAGGTCATCATCCTCGACGAGCCCACGCTCGGGCTCGATGTGCTCGCCGCACGCACGATAGTGGCGTTTGTACGCGACTGCCGCGATCGGGGAAAAACGGTCATCTATTCGACCCATATCATGAGCGAGGTTGAAAAATTGTGCGACAGGGTCGGCGTCGTGCATGGCGGCCGCCTGCTGGCCGAAGGCTCGCACGAGGAGCTCAAGGCGCACACCGGAGCGTCCGACATGGAGGAGGTCTTTCTCCGGACAATCGGCGCGGAGGCGGTGCCATGAACGCACGCCAGGTCGGCACGGTCTATCTGAAGGAGCTGACTGACGCACTGCGCGACCGCCGCACGCTCGTCTCGATGTTCGTGGTGCCCACGCTGCTCATACCGGTCATGTTCTTCGCCTTCGGCGCGTTCACGACACGGATCATGCGCAAGGCGCGCGCGGAAACGCAGGCAGTCATGGTCATGGGCGGCGCGGACTCCCCCCGCGTGCTCTCGGCTCTCAGGTCGCACCCGCGACTGAAGCTCCTTCCCGCGGCTCCTGACTTCCGAAGGCGCATTTCCGACAAATCGCTCCGCGCCGCCATTGAGATTCCCGCGGGATTCGACCGTTCAATCGATGAAGGGCGCCCCGCCAGCGTGCGGATTTTCACCTACGAGGGCGAACTGCGCTCCAACTTTGCCGCGGGCGAGATCGACCGTTTCCTCCGGGAATACCGGGAAAAGCTCATTCGGACGAGACTCGAGGACCGGGGCATTCCACGATCGGTGCTCAAGCCCTTCGAGATCACCCGCGAAAATGTCGCCCCTCCGGAAAAGGTCGGCGGCAACCTGATCGGCGGGCTGATCCCCTGCGTGATCATTCTGCTGTCGTTCTCCGGAGCCATGTACCCGGCCATGGATCTCACCGCCGGCGAAAAGGAGCGCGGCACGATGGAAACGCTCCTCTGCAGCCCGGCAGGCCGCCGTGAAATCGCCCTTGGAAAATTCCTGATGGTCCTGACCGCGTCGCTCGCGACCGTCCTGCTCTCGGCGTTGTCGACGGCCGCCACCCTGGCCACCGGCGTCTTCCTTCTTGCAAGGGACACCATGGCGGCGGTTTCGAAGACCGCGGATGGCGCCGCCCGCGCCGCACTGCCTTCGATCGATCCCGCCGGATTCCTGCTCTCGCTCACCATGGTCCTGCCCGTCGCCGTGCTCTTTTCCTCCGGGCTCATCGCGCTCTCGCTCTTCGCCAAGAGCTACAAGGAGGCCCAGAGCTACGTCTCGCCGCTGGTGATCGTGGTCCTGCTGCCCGCCATGCTTGCGACACTGCCGGGCGTCGATCTCAACGCGACGCTCGCCTGCGTGCCCATCCTGAACGTCGCCCTGCTCTGCAAGGAGCTCGTGTCGGGAATCTTCAACTGGGGATACATCAGCCTCATCTTCGTTTCGACCTCCGTCTACGCCGCGCTCGGCCTCCTTCTCGCTGAACGGATGTTCAACCGCGAGAGCGTCCTCTTCCGCTCCTGAAATCTGTCCGGGGTGAAACGCCCAGGATGCTGTAAACCCCGGGTAAATCCCGCTCAACAGGGGTTATGATGTGGCGATGAAAAAGCCGCCGGCTTACGCCTCTCGTCAACGCAGTCGTCGACCGCGCATCCATGAATCTCGTCAAGAAAGTCCTGGTCGTTCACAATGACCCCCGGTTGAAGCGGCGCCTCGTGCTGTCGCTGGCCGATGCTGGCTTCGACGTGCGCGCCTTCCTGGCTCCGGATGCGGCCGTGGAGGCGGCGCGAAACGAGTGGTTCGACCTCGCACTGGTCGCCGAACAGCTTCCCGACTTCACCGGACTGCAGATCTTCGACTCCCTGAAGCAGGTGCAGCCGACGGCTCCGGTCGCACTGCTGTCCGAAGCGCCCGAACTCGCCCTGGTCGTGAAATGCATCCGACTCGGCGTCGCCGATGTCATTCCTCTCGGCGAGGACCTGCGCCAGACGGTGCGCCGGGTTCGCGATCTCCTCCATCCGGGCACGCTTCCCGCCGGGGACGAAACCGGCGTCACCCCCGCCGATCTCGCGGAGGTCGAGCAGACCCTTGCGCGCATGAGCCAGGATGCGGGCGGCGCGGCCGCCGCCGTGGACGCCGCACCCGCGCAGGCGCTGCGCGACGAACTGATTCAACTGATGAAGGAGCGCGATGAACTCGAGGCGCGGCTCCAGCGCACGATTCACGAACGCAACGCTCTCGAATCGGAGGTGAAGGCCCTGCTGATCCAGCACTCCGACGCCACGATGCAGCAGGCGGAACTCGCCGAGCTGCGCACACAGCGCGAACGCGTGACCGCCGCCCAGGAGGCGATCGAGGCGAAGGCCCGCGCCCTGAGCGACCAGCGCGAGGAGATAGATCGCGAGCGAACGCTCCTCGAGTCCGAACGCCAGGAGCTTGAGGCGAAGCTTTCCATGCCCATGCTGCCGGAATGGGCGGCTTCGGCGGAAGAGGTCGCGGCCATGCGGGATCGCGTCCACAAGGACGAGGCCCGCCAGCGCGACACCGCCATGCAGCTCCAGCAGGAGGCCGCCAGGATTGCGCGGGAGCGCCGCCGATGGCACGACGACATGGACCTGCTGCGCGAGCAGGAGAAGAATCTGAAGGAATACGAAACCCGGCTGCGCAAGGTGCAGACGCAGCTCGAGGCCGATCGCGTGCTTTGGTTCAGCACCACGGCGCGTCCTGAAACGAAGTCCCCCTTCGACGACGGCGCACTTCGCGAGGCCTGGCAGAAACTGCAGCGCGCCAGCGAGCTTCTCGAGAGCGAACGCGCCCATGTGCGGAACGACCGTCTCTACACCCAGGAGAAGGAGACGGTGCTGAAGACCCGGGAGGAACAGCTCGCAGCACGCGAGCTGAAAGTCGCCGAGGCTGAGACCCGCGCAACGGCGCGCCTGGCAGCCGCGCCGACCGCGGCACCCGCCTCTTCAAGTTCGATGCGCACGCTCGCACGCGCACCCTTGGAGATGGCGAAATCGGTCTTCGGCGGCTCCAAGAAGTAGTCCGCTCCCTCGGGGAAGCGGAGCCCGCCGCGCCGCCTTGCGCAGCAGCATTGCCGCAGGGCGGCTGGCATGCTGGACTGCACGCATGTCCACCGTCTCGCCATTTCCCCAGCACATCATCGCCCGCAAGCGGGATGGCCACGCGCTGACCGACTCAGAGATCAACGCGTTCGTCCGCGGGGCAACGGATGCATCGTGGGAAAAGTACCAGCTCAGTGCGCTGCTGATGGCCATCTACATCAAAGGCATGACACCAGGCGAAACCGCGGCGCTGACAAATGCCATGATGCGATCCGGTGTTGTGGCTGACTTGTCCCGGGTTCCCGGCATCAAGGTCGACAAGCATTCCACCGGCGGTGTGGGCGACAAGGTTTCCATTCCGCTCGCCCCCATGGTGGCCGCCTGCGGCGTTCCCGTGCCGATGATCAGCGGCCGCGGCCTCGGGCACTCCGGCGGAACCCTCGACAAGCTCGAATCGATTCCCGGCTTCACCACCGCGCTGTCACTCGCGGCTTTCCAGTCCCAGGTCGAACGCATCGGGTGCGCGCTCATCGGACAGACCAGCGACCTCGCGCCGGCGGATCGCACGCTCTATGCGCTGCGCGATGTCACAGCCACCGTGGAATGCATGCCGCTGATCTGCGCATCCATTCTGTCGAAGAAGCTGGCCGAGGGCATCGACGCGCTTGTGCTCGACGTGAAGTTTGGAAGCGGCGCGTTCATGAAGACGATCACCGAAGCCCGGGCCCTCGCGGAATCACTCGTCAGCGTGGGACGCGCCGCCGGCAAGCAAGTACGGGCCCTGCTCACCGCAATGAACGAACCCCTCGGACGCAATGTCGGCAATGCGCTCGAAATCGAGGAATCCATAGCCTGTCTTCAGGGCAGCGGTCCTGCGGATCTGATGGAGGTCACCTTCGCCCTCGGGTCCCACATGCTCATGCTCGGAGGAGTCGCCGGCGATGCCGCCGAGGCGCGTGCAACATTGAGCCAGTCGCTGGAATCAGGGGCCGCCCTGGCAAAGTTTCGCGAGATCGTCGCAGCGCAGGGAGGCGACCTGAAAGCCATCGACAAACCGTCGCTGCTCCCTCGGACGGGGCGCAATATCCCCATCCTGTCACCACAGGATGGATACGTCGTCAGGGTCGATGCCATGGAAATCGCGCTCGCCGCCCTGGATCTCGGTGCGGGGCGCGCGCGCGCGGACGATGCCATCGATCCCGCCGTCGGCATTTCCCACCTGGTGAAGACCGGCGAAAAGGTCGCACGGCACCAGCCGCTCTGCACGCTTCATGTCAATCGTGAGGACCGCTTGGCCAGCGCAATCGAGCATGTCAAGAACGCCATCGGCCTGGACGCCCGCCCGCTCCCGGCCGCGCCCCTGATTGCGGAAGAAATCGTCTGAGGAAGCGACTGAAGATTCCGATTCGTGCACCATGCCGCCAGGCAACCCGTTCTCCATGCCGCCGCAAGTCTCGCTACTTTCCCTCCCAAAGGGGCAAATCAACCCCATCCCACGGCAGCGCCATGGGTGTTGATTGGGAAAACAAGTCCAAGCCCTGAAGGGGCGAAACAACCCCAGCCCATGGCAACGCCATGGGTTCAGATGTGAGTCAGAACCCAGAGCCCTGAAAGGGCGGCCCAACTCTCCAAGATATACCCCCATGCGCAGGCCATCGCACAGCGCCCCCGCTGGTCGACATACGCACGCATTCACAGACATCTGGAGGGGCGCGCTCCGTCGTGCCCGGGGGACGCCCCTGGCAACTCAGCGTCGGTCCAATTCCCCCCGGCATCGCCGAATTTTATCTCAACTATCGATGCACCCGGCAATCGCTCACTCATCCGAGTGAAATTCCCCATCAACGGTGCGATGGGGTCGATCCGTGTCACACCCGGTGCTGCAACCTCCTCACTTCCTCGCAGCCTGCTTCACTGGAGGTTAGGCGCTTTCGTCGATCAGCGGTAGAACCAGCGAAACGACCTCATTCAGAACATTGTCGTCCGTCGCCGAGGCAAACTCTGCCCGCCGCACCTTCCAATCAAGACTCTTGACCTGATCGGCAAGAATCACGCCACTGACTGCCAACCCGTCGGGAAGAACTATCTCGAACGGATAGCCCTTCGCTCTGGAGGTTATTGGACAAGCGAGAAACAGACCGGTCTTTCGATTGTACGACTCGGGCGATAAGACAAATGCTGGACGCCGACCGGCCTGCTCATGCCCGGCTTGGGGATCAAAGCTGAGCCATACAATATCACCTCTTTGAGGTATGTAGCTCATCACCAGACTTCCCTGCCCACGGCTTGTCCGGTCTCAATCGCATCGTGTCGATTGGAAGCACGAACCCCCTTCAAAAGATCTGCCAATGCATGTCGCCTTCGAACAAGCGGGCGAATTATTAGCGCGCCGGACTTCAAGCTCAATTCCACTTCAGAGCCTTCGGATATCTTCGTTTCGGCGGCATATGCCCGCGGAATCCTGAGAGCCAGGCTGTTTCCCCAACGTTGAACCGCAGTTTTCATGGCTCTACAACGTAGCTACGCACCAGCGACGGTCAAGCGCCCTTTCCTCGGCAAACTTCCCGGACCTTTTCGACTGTCTGTGTACGGCAACTTTCTCTCTGTAGATCGATGCCTCACCCCCGACGACTTCGTCCAACAGTGATGCAGGCAGATCGTATCAGCCCCTGTCCCGCAACCTCCTCACTTCCTCGCAGCCTGCTTCACTGGAGAATCGGCCTTGGCGCTATTTTAGGAAAGCGTCGTAGTCGGCGTGTGAGCCAATCCATGTCCAAACGACCCCTTCGGGTCTGTCCTTGCCGATCGCTCGGTAACTTATCCCTACACGAGCAGACAAATAGGCTCCGATTTTCTTCAACCGTAGTGACGGATGGCGCGGATTCTCTTTCAAAATAGCAAAACTCTTGTCGGCGAGGTCACGAACGCTTTCCGGGAGAAGTCGGTAGTGGAACCAGAAGTCAGGTGATGCGAAATGCTTCACAACTCGGTGCACTCGCCCGCTTCGAACGACGCATCTGCCTTCTTTCCCAGTCTGTCGAGCTTGCCTGCCGCCACATCGCGCTCGAACTGTTCGTCCCAGCGCTTCGCGGCATACTCCTCCAGCCATCTGGTGAACGCACCAAACTCGCCAGAAGATAGGCTTCGCACTTCCTTTTCGAGGTCGGCTAAACTCATGGCGAAAACGTTACCAACGCACCCAGAACGCTGCAAATCATTTTGCCGAACGTTTGAGCTCAGACACGGAGTTGAGCTGACGTCGGGGGCATCGATCGGGTGCAACTTTCCGATTCAATTATTAACACCGGGCAATCCGTCCATTGGAGACATTTCAACCGGGTTGACATTGCTGTCAGACAATGTTGACTGACAGACATGAAAACCACGATCCGGGCATTTCAAAGGGAGTTTCCCCGAATGCGCAGGCTGGCCGCAGCGGGCAAGACGGTGGTCATTGAGGCGAACGGCCAGACCTTTGAGTTTCGCGCGCGTGCCGCGAATCCCAGTTTGCTTGGCTGCATGAAGGAGCGCACGCATGCCGATCGACTGTGTTCGGGACCGGTCATACCCTTGCAGGAATGGGGTGATCTGGCCAGGTGAGATACCTGCTCGACACACATGCTGTTCTCTGGAGCGCAGCTGACTCGATCCGGCTGTCCGCCTCCGTTCGCCGCTTGCTGCGGGACCGACCTGACAGTGACTTTGCGATGGCCGCAATCTCCCTCTTGGAAATTGCCCGCTTGGCAAGCGTGCGCGAGGTGGGGTTGGATCCCAGTCCGGCTCAATGGCTGGAGGACATCCCCCAACGCTATGCGATTCTGCCTCTCACGCCTGCCATTGCCTGGCGCACCGTCTGTCTTGAATGGACACACAAGGATCCCGCGGATCGCATGATCTGCGCCACTGCGCTGGAGCATCAGCTCACCGTCATCACCCAAGACCGCGAAATCACCCGCTGGGGAGGGGTCCGGGTGCTTTGGTAGTCCGGGAACAAGAGCCAAGGGGTCGACGACTTGCAGACGCGAGGCCCTCCAGTTGGCAATGTCGTCAAACCAACAGGCTAGCCGGCCTTCTCCATCTCGGCCAGCCGGCCCGCGGCCTGTTCCCAGGCCTCCGTTGCCTCGGTGATCTGGTCGACGATTGAACTCAGCTCCCGGTTGAGATGCTGCGCCTTCCCCGGAACCGCATAGGTCTCGGGCGCCTCGAGTTCTGCGGTGAGCTCGGACTGCTTTGCCTCGAGTTCGGAAACCGTCTGTTCCAGTTTCCCCACCTCCGTGCGGAGTTGCTTCAGCTCAGCCTTGTTCACTGCGGGTTTCCTGGCGGGCGCGGCCGGTTTCTGCGTTTCGGCAGACTGGGCCGGTCGCGCGTCAGTGAAGCCCGCGGTCAGCGCCGCCCGTTCATTCGTGGCCTTCGATTTTTCAAGGTAGTAGTCGTAGTTTCCGGCGTAGGGCGTGAGGCGGCCCGAATGCACGTGAAGGACGGTCTGCGCCAGCGCCCGGATGAAATAGACGTCGTGGCTGATGAAAACGAGCGTGCCCTCGTAATCCTTGAGCGCGTTGACCAGCGCGTCGATCGACTGGATGTCGAGGTGCGTGGTCGGCTCGTCCATCATCAGGAAATTGGGCGGCTTCACAAGCAGCCGGGCCAGCGCCAGGCGCGACTTCTCGCCTCCCGAAAGCACCGACACTTTCTTGAAAACATCGTCCTTCCGGAAAAGGAACGCACCGAGAATCGCGCGCACCTGCTGCTCGGTGAGCTGATTCTCCTGCGTGCGGAGCTCCATCACGTTGTCAAACACCGTCGAATCAGCCTTCAGGTTGTCGAGGCGGTTTTGGGCAAAATACCCCGTGACAACGTTGCTGCCCGTTTCACGCGTGCCGCCCTGGATCGGAATCACATCCGCGAGGATTTTCAGCAGTGTTGACTTGCCGGAGCCGTTGGGGCCGACGAGCACGATGCGCTGCCCGCGCTCCGCCGAGAAGTTGAGATCGCGATAAACCACGTGATCCCCATAGGCTTGCTGCACGTTCTCCAGGGTGGCCACCTTGAGACCGGAGCGCGGCGGCTGGGGGAACTTGAAATGGATGCGCTTGAGTTCCTCCATCGGCTCATCGACCGCCACCTCCTTGAGTCGCTCGATCTGCTTCTCCTTCGACTTCGCGCGCGAGGCCATCGAGGCCTTCGCACCAAAGCGGTCGACGAACTTCTGCAGGTGCGCGATCTCGCGCTGTTGATTCTTGAAGGCCGCCGCCTGCTGCTCCTTGCGCGCCTCCTTTTCGACAAGGTAGTCGTCGTAGTTTCCGGTGTAGCGGTGCAGGGTGCCGCTGCGGAGCTCGAGTATGCCATTGCACAGCGCATTCAGAAACGCGCGATCGTGCGAGATGACCACGAGTCCGCCGGGATACCGGGTCAGATAATCCTGAAACCAGAGCAGCGCCTCCAGGTCGAGGTGGTTGGTCGGCTCGTCGAGCAGGAGCAGCGCCGGCTCGTTGACAAGGAGTCGCGCCAGATGCGCGCGCATCACCCAGCCGCCGGAGAACGACTTCGCAGGCTTGAGGGCATCAGCCTCTCGGAAACCCAGTCCGGCCAGTATCTTTTTCGCGCGCGGCTCGAGCGTATAGTCGATGTCGTAATCGTCGTCGTTCTCGGGCTCGAGTTTTCTGCCGCTGGTCGCGATGTGCAGGATCGATTCATCGCCCACCGGTGCGCTCTCCTGCGGGAGGAATCCGAAATCGGAGCCCCGTTCCCACGTGATCGTCCCTTCATCCGGAGCCTCCTCGCCAAGGATCAGATTGAAGAGCGTCGACTTGCCGGCGCCGTTTGGACCGACCAGGCCAAACCGGTCGGTCCGGGCTACAAACAGCGACACCCCGGCGAAGAGCTCGCGGGTACCGTAGGACTTGGCGACATCAGCAATCGTTAGCATGCGAATCGAACACCAAAGCCCATCCCAAGCCCTCCGCCCAGCCCGATTTTTCCAGCGCTGGCTCTTCATGCAGCTCGTATTCACGAAAGTGTCCGCCGTTCACCCAGCTCCACGGGGTTTGACACTTTGAACCTGCTGAGTCTCAACAAGACCAAACGCACCCAAGTCGAATCGACGCTGGTGAAATTTCCTCTTCTTGATCTACATCAAGAACCTCTTTCAAGCTGTGTGTATGATGTCACTGTGATCTACTTTTCTAATGATCAAACAATCATAGCAGAAGAATAACTTATCCATAATTAACCCTTTCCGTTGCCATTCAACTGAAACCGCAATTCCTCCAAATCATGAAAAATGCCAGATTCCTTGCTGGAATCCTCTTCGCCTCCGTCACCGCCGCCAATGCGTTCGAGGGTCCATCCGAAGCAATCGGTCGTGTTCATCTTCCGGCGCATATCGCCGCCCTGCCGATTGAAGAAGCCGTTCTGACGGCTCCTCCCCACGTCCCGCCAGCGATCAAGCGGCGTTCACCGGCACGCGTCGTTGTCCACCTCGAAGTCCGCGAGGTGACCGCGCGCATCGCCGACGGCACGCAGTACACGTTCTGGACTTTCGGCGGAAGCGTGCCCGGCTCCTTCATTCGCATCCGAAAAGGCGATGTCGTTGAGTTTCATCTCAACAATCACCCTTCCTCCAAGCTGCCCCATAATATCGACCTCCACGCCGTGACAGGTTCGGGTGGCGGCGCTTCATCGACCTTTACAGCCCCTGGCCACAGTTCGCAATTCACCTTCAAGGCCTTGAATCCAGGCCTCTTCGTCTATCATTGCGCCACCGCTCCAGTGCCCATGCACATCGGCAACGGCATGTATGGACTGATCCTCGTCGAGCCGGAGGAAGGCCTCCCGCCTGTCGACAAGGAATACTACGTCATGCAGGGCGATTTCTACACCAACGGCCCCTACGCGGGCGGCGGTCTCCAGCTGTTCGACACGCCCAAGTCCATCGACGAAAGACCGACTTACGTGCTCTTCAACGGCTCCGTGGGTTCGATCATCGGTGACAAGTCCCTCACCGCCGAGGTTGGCGAAAAGGTGCGCATCTACTTCGGCGTTGGCGGTCCCAATCTGACCTCCTCATTCCACGTCATTGGAGAAATCTTCGACAAGGTTTACGTCGAAGGCGGCACCCATGTTGCCCAGGAGAATGTTCAGACCACAATGGTGCCGGCGGGTGGAGCGGCGATCCTTGACTTCAAGGTGGACGTGCCCGGCACCTATGTTCTCGTCGATCATTCACTCAGCCGCGCCTTCAACAAGGGCGCACTGGGCATGCTCAAGGTCAGCGGGCCTGAAGACCGAGTGATCTACTCCGGAAAGGAAGTCGACGCCGTCTATCTCGGATCAGCAGCCGAGGCCGGCTCGATTGCAGCCAAGCAGCAGGTTGACCTCGAAAAGAAGATCGCCGCCGAGATCAAGGCCAACCCGACCATCGTCAGCCTCAACAAGGAAATGCAGATGGCCAAGGGGAAGCAGATCTACATGGGCAATTGCTTCGCCTGCCACCTTCCCTCAGGCGAGGGCATCCCCGGTGTCTTCCCTCCTCTTGCCAAGTCCGATTACATGATGGCTGATCGCGATCGAGCCATACGGATCGTGATGAAGGGATTGAACGGACCCATCACCGTCAATGGACAGGCCTACAACGGTGTCATGCCGCCGCAAAGGGATATTCTCACCGAGGAGCAGATGGCCGACGTGCTCACCTACGTTACCAATACCTGGGGCAACACAGCCGAGGCCTTCACGGTCGACGATGTTCGCCGCGTAAAGGGCGAATAGGCCGGGCCAATCCAACCAGGCATCCCACCGACCATGCCTCGCCACGCATTCCTGCCGATTGCAGCCGCCGTTGCACTTGCAACCGGCAGCGCGCTCATCGCTGGCGAGGCCATGGTCACCATCCCCGCCGGAATCCACCGGCCGGTCACCCGGTCTGCGACGGATCCCGAAGCGATCCAGGTCGCGGCCTTCCGGCTTGAAACGCTGCCGGTTACCAACGCCGAGTTTCTCGCCTTCGTCACCGCCAATCCGCAATGGA
The DNA here is from genome assembly GCA_015075305.1 of Opitutaceae bacterium. NCBI lineage: Bacteria > Pseudomonadati > Verrucomicrobiota > Opitutia > Opitutales > Opitutaceae > Opitutaceae bacterium. The sequence continues at coordinate 491,159 of JABTUS010000002.1, forward strand.
GGCGATCACAGGTTTCCCCGCTCTTTGCCGACGAGACCTACCTGCGTCACTGGGCGGGCGATCTTGAACTCGGAGCCAAGGCACTTCCCGACGCACCGGTCGTCAACGTGACATGGTTCGCCGCACGCGCCTACGCCCGCAGCCAAAACCGCCGTCTCCCAACCCTCGCGGAGTGGGAACTCGCCGCAACCGCCGGCTATGCGACACGCATCGGGCGCGATGAACCCGCCTTCGTTCGCGATCTCTACGCCTGGCTGGTAGCGCCCACCCCTGATGTCATTCCATCAGTCAGCACCGCCCGCGCCACGCTGGACGGCGCCCGCGGCCTGCATGGACTGGTCTGGGAATGGGTGGACGATTTCGACACCGCCATGGTCACGGGCGAATCCCGCGCCGACGCCGCTCGCGACCAGAATCTTTTCTGTGGAGGCGCCGCCCTGGCGTCCACCGACCCAAGCGACTACGCAGGCTTCATGCGCCAGGCTCTGCGTTCATCACTCAAAGCCCGTCAAGGCACCAGCTCCCTCGGATTCCGCTGTGCCGCCGATATTTCAAAGCCATGAACACCTCACTCCTACGTTTCGCAGTTGTTCTATTCGCCGCCGTCCCCGCACTCATGGCGGGTACGCCTGCCTGCTGTCACGCGCCGCTCACCGCGGATGCTCCGCTGCCAGCCGCCTCACTCTACCAGACGGAAGTTGCGTTCACGACAGACTCAGACACTCCGCTCCGGCTCGCCGAATTGCGCGGCCAGCCTGTCGCCCTGGTCATGTTCTTCGCTTCTTGCACGCACGCCTGCCCTGCGACCGTTGTCGATCTCGTGCGCATCCGGGAGAAGGTCCCGGCGGCGCTTCGCGAAAAGACCCGCATCGTGATGGTGACTTTTGATGTTGAACGGGACACCCCCGCCGCTCTCCGCGCCTTCCGCGAAAGCCGCGGCATCCCGGCCGACTGGGTGCTGCTGCACGGATCAAACGACGCCGTGCGAGAACTCGCCGCCCTCCTCGGGGTGAAGTACAAGCGCGAGGCCGACGGCATGTTCGCCCACTCCAATCTCGTTACCATTCTCTCCCGCGACGGCGAAATCACCCACCAGCGCGCCGGCCTGACCGGAGGCCTGGACGAAGCTGCGGCCGCACTTGCCGCTGCAGCCGCCGTGGGTGACGGCGCCCGGTCCTGATTCGCGGTCAATGCAGCTTTCGCTCCTCCATCAGGCATCTTCCCTGAGGAGGAGTTCAACAGGATTCAACAGCGAGGATCCATGACCGGTTGACGCCGTGCCGGTCGCTTCAGAGCATGGCGGGCATGAAACTTCGCGTCCTCACCACGGGCGGAACCATCGACAAGATCTATTTCGACGCAGCCAGCACCTACGATGTCGGGGATCCACAGGTCGATCCCGTGTTCAAGGAGTCAAACGTCACCTTTGAATACGTCGTGGAGTCCGTGCTGCGAAAGGACAGCCTCGTGATGACGGACGCCGATCGTGCGCTCATCCGGGAGCGCGTTCAGGCGGCGCCCGAACGCCTGATCCTGATCACGCATGGCACCGACACCATGACCCAGACGGCAGAGGTGCTCAAGGGCATCGGCGACAAGGTCATCGTTCTCACTGGATCGATGATTCCCGCGCGTTTTCGCACGTCCGATGCCATCTTCAACCTGGGCTGCGCCGTCGGCGCGGTGCAGGTGCTTCCAGCCGGAATCTACATCGCCATGAATGGACAGATCTCACCCGCGGACCGCGTCAGGAAGAATCGATCGATGAACCGGTTCGAGGCGAAATCCTGAACACTGCAGAGTCCGCCTGCGACTGCCGTTGCGCGGCAAGTTGCACGATCAAGGCATGCAGCATCGTCATCCGCGGGACTGCAGCGCCCGCCGCTAGAGCCTGCCTCAGCGGCTCGCCCCAGATGGACTCCACTTCAACGGGTTTTTTCTCCAGAAAATCCACCACGCTTGACGGAAAATAGGCGCCCATCGGCGGAGTGACATCATATTGTTCGCGTGCGAACTCCTCAGGGATCGAGAAACCAAGCGCGGCCGCCGCGGAACGCACTTCGTCCATCAACGCACGAACTTCGGCGGACAACCGGGCGTTCGCACAAATGATGTCGGTCGACACTCCACCCGCCGCAATGCCCAGGCCATTGAACGGGATGTTCCAGACGAGTTTTCGCCACCGCGCCTCATCGAGGCGATCGACAACACGGTTGGGAATGCCGGCACGTTGAAAGAGTTCGCCAATCATGCGGGCCTTCGCATCTGCAGGGCGGCGATATGCCCCAAACGTGATGGTGCCGCGATGAAGGCACGTCACCTCGCCTGGCGCTGTGCGCATGCTGGCAATGAAGCACAGTCCTCCATAGACAGCGTCGGGTGGGATCATTCGGGCAAGATGGTCCTCGTTTCCGAGTCCATTTTGAAGCGTCACGACAATCGTTCGCTCACGCAGCAGCGGCGGCAGGAGGCGCGCCAGTTCACCATTGGACACGGTCTTGAGCGTGATGAGGACCAGGTCCACAGTTCCCGCACCCTCGGGAGTGGTGTGCGCATGAACTGGAAAAATCCGCGTCACGTCATCACCTTCCCGCAGCACCAGGCCCGATTCCTGGAGCCGGGCGTAGTCGCTTCTAACGATGAAGTGAACCTCGCACCCCGCCTGCGCAAGACGTCCTCCGTAGTAGAGGCCAAGTGCTCCCGCGCCAAGGATCGCGACCTTCTGGAAACGACGCGCGTCCGCGACCGAGTCCTCCCTCCCGAATGCAGTGCGCGACTCCATTTCCAGCCTGATGCCGTCCCGGCGCTAGTGCGCCCGCGCCGCGGCCTTCGCGCGGAGCTTCAAGTTGACAAACTCCACCGCACAGGAAAAGGCCATCGCGAAGTAGATGTAGCCCTTCGAAATGTGCTGGTGCAGCCCCTCCGCCATCAGCGAGACGCCGATGAGAATCAGAAAGCTGAGCGCGAGCATCTTGAGGGTGGGGTGGCGTTCGACGAAGTCACTGATCACCCCGGCAAATGCAAGCATGACTCCAAGGGCGATGATGACGGCTGTCATCATGACCCACAGCTGGTTGGCCATGCCGATGGCGGTGATCACGGAGTCGAGCGAGAACACGATGTCCAGCAGGATTATCTGGGCGATCACCTTCGAGAAGGAAACCGCCTTGCTGGCGACGGCATGCCCACCCGCGCCTTCGAGTTTTTCGTGAATCTCATAGGTGCTCTTTGCGATGAGGAACAAGCCTCCGCTCAGCAGGATGATATCCCGCCCGGAAATTGAGAACTCAAGGACATGAAACAAGGGCGTCGTGAGCTTCGCAATCCAGGCGATGCCCGCCAGCAGTAGCAGTCGCGTGACCAGGGCCAGTGCGAGACCCGTTTGCCGCGCCTTGGCCTGCCTCTCCTTGGGAAGCTTTCCGGCGAGAATCGAAATGAATATGATATTGTCGATGCCGAGAACGATCTCGAGCGCGGTGAGTGTCAGCAGCGAAATCCAAACCTGGGGATCTGCGAGAAATTCCATGGAAAAAGATCGAGCAGCGAGGCAGAGTCGCAGCCACGGGTCAATGCGTTGCGAAAGACGCCTGCAACGATTTCTGTCGGGCAAATCCAGCGGATGAAGTGCAGCCCGGTTGCCGGGCGCCGCAGATCACGATCCCGATTCCGTGACACCAGTCAGACTCTCCGCTGCGGCGCGCCCTGCGAGCCAGCCGGTCGTCCAGGCGGATTGGAAATTGAATCCGCCCGTGATTCCATCGATGTCCAGCACCTCGCCGGCAAGGTGGAGCCCCCGGCACTTCCGGCTTTCCATGGTACGGAAATCCACCTCGTTCAGCCGCACGCCGCCGCACGTGACAAACTCCTCCTTGTTGGCGCTCTTTCCCGTGACAGAAAATCTCGCGGTGATCACCTGCCCGGCGAGCTTTGCAATGGCGTCATTCGAAATCTGCGTCCATGTGGTGGTCTCACGCACACCTGCGGCCAACACCAGACGCTCCCAAAGGCGCGCTGGCAGGGGAAAGGGAGAAGACCCGCCCAACTGGCGGCGTGGATGCCGGCCGCGATGCGCAATCATGGCCATGTGGGCCGAGTCACGCGTATGCGTCGGGCAGAAATTCACCCCGAGTTCAAACTTGTACCCGCGTGCCGCCAGCACCCGGGCGCCCCATGCCGAAAGCTTCAGGATTGCCGGCCCGCTCATGCCCCAATGCGTGACAAGCAATGGTCCGCGTTCCTTCAGATCTGAGCCGGTCACGTGCGTTGAAGTGTCATCGAGGGACAATCCGGCGAGACCCTCAATGCGAGCATCATCAATGTGAAACGTGAACAGCGAAGGGACAGGAGGCTCAATCGTGTGCCCAAGCATCTCAGCAATCGACGAGCCCAGGCCCTTGAGCCCCCCTGTCGCCAAAATCAGCCGGTCAGCGATCAGGATCCGTTCGTTGGTGAGTTGAATCCTGAATCTGCCGTCTGATGCAGGGGCGTCCGGAGCCTCAGGTGGGCTTGCGTTGACCCTGCGAATCGGCGTCTGGATCAGGAGTGCGACACCTGCCCTTTCCACCGCCTGCATCAAGGCCGACGTGATCGTGGCCGAGTCGTCGGTGACCGGGAACATGCGCCCGTCCGACTCGGTTTTCAACGCCACCGAATGACGTTCAAACCAGGCGATCGTGTCCAACGGGCCGAAGCGATGAAAGGCGCCGAGCAGCTCCCTTCCGCCACGAGGATAGTGTCTGACAAGATCACGGGGGTTAAAGCAGGCATGCGTGACATTGCAGCGTCCGCCGCCCGAGATTCGAACCTTGGCGAGAGGATGGGCGGTCGCCTCACAGAGCGTAACCCGCCCCCGCCCCGCCAGCATCTCCGCCGCGGCGATCGCTGCGAAACAACCGGCGGCGCCAGCACCAACGACAAGGATGTGAGGACGGTCCATCCCGCACATTCAAGCGAACCCCGAGTCCCATTCCAATCGTGCAATGAGGCGCGCCAGCCAATGTCCCCCCAAAAAAAATGCAGGACCGGCGCGCAAACGCCGGTCCTGGTTTTCCCCCAAACGACTCTTTCGAGTCAAGTTGTGTGCGCCGCCACTGCTGTGGTTGATGGGAACAGCGCCGCCCTGCGCATCGCGTGGCTCGGATTACTCCGAACTCTTGGAGCTGCTGCCGTGGGATTCCCCGCCAGCCTTGCCCCGGCCGCGCCTGCCCCGGCCTTCCTGGGACATCTTGTCGAACGTGGCCTGCTGCTCCGGCGTCAACACGGCGCGAATCTTGCCGTTGGTGCTGCGCATGAGGCCCATTAGTTTCGTGCGCCGGTCCTGCTTCGAAAGCGAGGTGTCATCAGCGAGCGCCTTCATCGCAGCCGCCTGTTCAGTAACAATCTCCTTTACCTGCACTTTTTGTGCGTCCGTCAATGACAGCTCCTTCGACAAATGACTCAAGCGGTCCGCCACCTGTCCCCTCCTGCCCTCATGTGCAGGTTTGTCGGGATTCTGCGCGCGGATTGAAGGGATGGACAAAGCGGCCAAGGCAAGGCTCGCCGCGAAAAACAATTTTGACGATTTCATGGGAGTGAAGATTGCGGGTTGAACAGCGGTTGAGCGAAGCGCTGACGGGAGAATAAGACGCGCGACAACCCCTGCGGTTACATGATACACAACCTGCGCGATGACTATTGGGGAACTGACAATCCTGGCCGAGGCGACGGTCTGCGCCAGCCGGCGAAAACTCCCGAAGGCCCTTCAGTCTCTGGCGGAGGCGCTTCCCGTTGTTTATCATGACCGGCCAGGCGACGAAATTCTTGGCGACGAGTTTGATCCCGAAATTCTTGGCATGTTTGTAGGCTCGCCCTTCGGCCTGGACAGCGCTGATTCCGGAGACGTTCCGCCTCATATCCTTCTGTTTCTGGAAAATATCTGGGATCTGGCGGACGCCGATCGCGACGAATTCATTCATGAAGTGAAGCTGACCTATCTTCATGAACTTGGGCACTATCTCGGATGGGATGAAGCGGAGGTCGCGGCACACGGATTGGAATAGCAGTCGCGCGGCTGAAGACTGCCTTTCATCTGCGTTTTCGACCCCCCGCCGGACGGAACATCCCGGACTGAGAGCGGACAAAGTGCAAACGAGCACGCTATGGCCTACTCCGCGCTTCCCAAGCGATGGCAGGCCTGTTTAGCATCCGCGGTTCGTTTTCCTTCCTATGATGAAAAAACTCCTTTTTTGCATGTGTGTGCTGGGCCTGACGGTCAGCAATGCGTTTTCAGGCAGCCGGTTGACCCGCAAGGAGTGTGTTACACGAGTCGAAACCTGCGAAGCCATCATCCGTGAATTCCAGGCGAATCCTGCAACAGCGATACCGGCGTCCGTGCTGGCCCGCGCGACCGCCATTGTCATCACGAATCAATTCAAGGCCGGTTTCATCCTTGGAGTGAAGGACGGCTACGGCGTGCTGCTTCTGAAAAAGGTTGATGGGCAGTGGAGTGTTCCGGGCCTGATCAATGCAGGTGAAGCCAGCGTCGGTCTCCAGGTGGGGGGCAATGCGATCGAGACCATCTACGTTTTCATGGATCCACGCACGCCCCGGCTCCTTTTTTCACAGCGCCTCAACGTGGGCGCGGACGCCGAAGCCGTCGCGGGCCCGCGCGCCGCTGATGCCGAAAGCACTACCGAGGAATTTCGCAAGCACCCGGTGCTGGTCTATACGAAAGCCCGGGGACTCTTCGCTGGCGCTTCGGTAAAGACCGGATTTCTCTCCCGTGATGATGCAGCGAACCGCCTGCTCTACGAGACCACGTACGGTACGCCCGAGATCGTGGACAGTGACTGGATCACGCCGCCCAGCGAGGCTCGCCCTCTGATGGACTACATCCGCTCCATCACGAAATAGCCGGCTGGGTGCGGCTGTTTTCCGAACTAACGAATGTCTCGAAGGTAGCGCTCAAGACGCTGGATAACCGCGTCCGCCACGAATTCCTGCACACCCACGCGGGTTGAGTGAGGAGCCTCGATCCTCGCGGATTCGACGTAGATCTCATTCCTGGAGCGATGATGCACCAGCGCCCGCCAGGCAAAAGGTGTCATCACCCCATCCTCCCGAGAAGGCTCGGCCCAACCGGTGGTTGCAAGTCCGATGTCGCTGTCGAACAGTCTGCAGGCCCCCAACGCCATCTGTTCGGCAACCAGTGCGGATACGCCTTTTGTCGACTCCACGGCGCGGCGATCCGCTCCGAGCAGGCGAATCTTGCTCTCGAGTGTGTATGCCGTGATTCCGCCGCAAAAGAAGTCCGACGCACCCGAATGTTCCGTGGCGCGCGCCTGCACCCAGCCGGCCGTCAGGCTCTCCGCGACCGCCAGGGTCCATTGTGGCGGGCCACGAAAAAGGAGTCTCAATGCATTCACGCGTTGAACACCCTGGGCATGTCCCGGCGCCTCCCTACTGGACTTCGTACACTTCGATCAGCGCGACACCCTTTGCCCCTGCGATCGCCGAGGTGACCTGGGCCGTGTAGGGACCCGGCGCAAGGGTTACGAGGATGGCGGAGTCCTTGCTGCCTGGCTGCAGTGCAAATCCAAGCGTCGAACCCTGGATCGAATCCGTGCTCCAATTGTCGTTCTCCGCCACCAGCGCACCGCCGGCAAAGATTTTCAGGAGCGGATCCGCGAGCACACCTGTCACTCCAAAGTCGCTCAGCGTCGGGCCGATTCCCCGGATGAGCACGCGTTTGGGTGCGTTGCCCGAAACAATGAATCCGCCGATCAGTGTCTCATCTCCGGAGCCCGCCTCATTGCGCACTGATATGTTCACCAGACGCTGGCTCTCCAACTGCGGGTTGGCGCTCGCATCGTAAACCTCCGCCAGCGCGATGCCCGTGCCCCCGGTGACATGCACCGTGTACAATCCTGGATTCAGCGTGACCAGCAGCGCCGAGTCCGCCGACGCCTCATCCAGCGCAAACGCACCGATTCGCGCGGAGGTTGTCCGGACATCCGCCACATTGGAGGCCGTCGTCCACCGCGTGTTCTCCGCGACCTTCGTGCCGCCGTTGAAGATCCGCACCGTGGGATTCTCCAGAACGCCCTGCACGCCAAACGGCAGCAGGCCCGGACCCACGCCTCGCACCAACACGGTCTTCGGAGCAGTGCCGGCAACCACGAACCCGGTGATCAGGGGACTGGCATCACCATTGGCCTTCGATCGCGCCGACAGATTCACCAGCCGGTCATTCGGCGAAATTGAAGCGCGCACCCCCGCAAAGGAAATGATGGGCAGGCTCTGGGCTGCAACCGTGCTCGTGATCGCACCCGTCTGCGCATCCACCTTGCCCTGCACAAGCGTGCTTCCGGAAGTGAACGCGAACGTGCCATCCAGGCCCAGTGTCGTCGTGCCAGAAACGCGGCTCAGCGGCAGCACCGAAAGCACGAGGGTCTGGCCCTGCGGACCGACCGCCACATATGTCGTACCCTTGGACGTGCCGAGCGCCGTCAATCGATAGAAACCCGCGAAAGGCGCCTGACCGCCCTCGGTCGCAAGCAGGGGTGCATTGAAGGTCTGCCCGATCGGTTCGATCGTGCCGGACAATACGCCGTTCGAAATCTGGCCCGTTATTGTCAGAGGAAGCGGCGAACCGTTCGTGACATCGACCGTGCGCGTGAACGAATTCCCCGTCAGCGAGAAATCAACCGCGGTGTTGACCAGCAGCGCCGGCGCCACGATGAGCAGCGTGCCCTGGTTGGACGCAGATTGATAGGTGGCTCCGATGTCGCCATTCCGCGTTCCGCCAGCTCCGCTGAGCACCGCGCCAAAATACGTGGACGATCCCGTCGACGACACCGCTATCGAAAGCATGACGTCCGTCGCGGGCAGATAGGTCGAATTGCCAGCCTGGCTCAAGCGCAGAAGCACGGTACCGGCCGCTCCCGTGAGCGTGACCGTGCTGCCCGAAAGGGTTGCGGGGCCACTCACCAGGGTGATTGTCACCGGAAGTCCTGATGTCGAGGTGGCGACCACGGCGAACGGGGCTGACGTCGTCAGTTTGTCGCCTGGAGACGTCACATTGATCGCCTGCGCGACGCGATTCGTCGATCCGCTCGACCGGTCGACTGACACGGCGTTGTAGTTTCCATTGCCGGCCTGCATCGCCCGGACCGTGACCAGCGCTCCGTCGTTCACCGTGAGCAGGTTTCCAACCACGGTTGCATTGCCCGAGACAATGGAATAGGAGACTGGCAGGCCGGAACTCGCCGTCGCACTCAGCGCCACGGGCACACCGATTGTGATGGACGGAAGCGTGAACGTGAGAGTTTGCGACGCCTTGGCGATGACCAGCGTTCCCGTCGCCGTTCCTCCGAAATTGGAATCTGCGGATGTCGCCTGCACCGTGTAGGAACCGGCGTTCGTCGGCGCTGTCGGGCTGCCATCGTACGTGAATATCAGGGGTGATCCCGATGGTGTGGTGGTCGCACTGACCGGCTGGGGCTGGCCGTTGTACACGCGATTCAGCCCCTCCAGCACGATCGTCAGCTGCGATGGTGTGATTGTCAGCGTGCCGTTGACCAGGTTCGTAAAGGCATAGTTGCTCGCAAGGAGCGAGCCCGCGCTGACCGTGATCGGGTAAGTGCCGGGTGCGCTCGTTGCCGTTGCGCTCGTCGACAGTATCGGAGCCCCCAGCAGCACAGAGGATGTCTCACCGTTTACAAAGCCGGTGATCGAGGCCGTCAGCGTTGGCGTGAGCGTATTGTAAGCGCGCGACTTGTCATCCGCCTTGATGGTGAGAACCGCCTTGTTCACCGTGAGCGTGCCGGGAGCGGTGACGAAGGAATAGTTCGTGGCAGCCAGATCACCCAGGGCGACATTGATGGGAAACGTTCCCACTGCGCTGTCCGTTGTCGCAGTCGTGGTAAGGGCGGGCGCGCCCGTGACGCCGGAGGTTGCCAGCGTTTCTCCCCCAACAAAGCCGGCATATGTCACCGTGAGCGCGGGATTCGCCGAGCCGTAGGCGCGCGACTTGTCGTCCGCCTTGACGGTGAGCACGGCCTTAATGATGGACAGGTTGAACGACGAACTGGCACTGCGCGCGGGGGTGCCGTCATCGGTGGCAGTCACCACAATCACCGAGGTCCCGATCGCCGCCATGCCGCTGAAGGCGCGCGTAACCGGGTCGAAAGTGATTCCGGACGGCAATCCGGAAACCGAGTAGGCCAGGTTCTGCCCGACGTTCGGATCGACAAACATGCCGGCGGGAACGACAAACGTGAACGGCGTCTTGTAGCCCACAGATTTCGCGCCGATCGCCTGGACAAGTGCGGGCGCCTGGTTCGTGGCGACGAGCGCACTGGGGCCGGCCCCGGGTGCGACATTCCCCGCAAGATCCGATGCTGTCGAAGCTGCGAGGCTGATGCCGATCGTTCCCGCACCCTGGATGTTGGTAAGCGTGATGACGCGCGTCACCAGCCCGGTGCCCGAGACCTGCACGGATGCGGTGACCCCGGCTGACGCATTGAGCTCAACGTCCGCTGGGCTGAGCGTGACGACTTCCGCGCCGGTGTAGGTCACCGTGAAGCTGACCGGTCCGCTGTCGGTGTCGGGGGACGACGGCGCCCCGATGGAGGCCGTGGGCACCGTGTTGTCGATGGTGATCGTCTCCCCGCCCGTAAATCCGGTGACGGCTGCGTTGCCGGCGGCATCAACAATGCCCGTGCCGGAGGATTTCAGATCGAGCCGCAGCGTGCCGTCTCCCGCCACGCCCGTGACATTCATGGTGAAGGTGCCCGGCGAAGTGGGTACCAGCGAGCTGAGCGTGCCCACGGCCGTGCCGGTTTTTGTCAATTCGAAGTCAGTCACGTCGACCCCGCTCACCGATTCATTGAAGGTGATGGAAAACGCAACAGACGTCGCCTTTGTCGAAGCCGGCCCGACTCGATTGGAAGAAACAACCGTCGGCGCAACACCATCAATGACCACGGCGCTGGTGCCTCCAACGCCGTTGAGCGTCGGGTCCGCATTGTTGAGGGCGGCATCCCGCAGAGTGGCGCCGTTCACATTGATCGTGCCGGAGAGCTGCAGCCCCGTCAGATCGAGATCAGTCGTGCCAACCGTGTAACGAAACAACAGGGAGGATGAGCCTGAGCCGGATACATAGATCGCAAACGGCGCTCCGCCTCCATCCAGCGTGATCGGCAGGAACGGCAGGCCGCCCGTGCTGACGTTGACGACCTTGTTGAAATTGACCGTGAAATCCAGGGTCGCACCCGCCTTGTAGAGTCCGCTGGTGGGAACCGCAACGGTCGTGACCACGAGTGGCACAGCCTCAATGATGATGCCGGCGGTCGGTCCAACATTGGACAGGACCAGGCCGGCATCCTGCAGGGCCGCATTCTTCATGGTCCCGCCATTCAGATCGATGGAGCCCGAGAGCGTGATGCCATCCGGATCGCTGTTGCCCGCGGCCGTGACATACCGGAAACGCAGGGTCGTCGCGCCGGAGCCGGCGAAGTAATTCGCATACACGACGCCGGAATTCAGCGTTATCGCGATGCGCGGCACGCCGGTCACGTTGACGGCCTCATTGAAAAAAACAAAGAAGTCGAGCGCCGTGCCGCCAGGATACGCGCCAGCCGCGGGCGTATCGACTCCGGTGACCACCGGCGCAGCGACCGCCGTTCCGGCAAGAGCTCCCAGAAACACCACACCGGCGACCGCTCGGCGGACGCCCTGCCCGACACAAACCAACGCGCGAAGGAAATCAGCACACCGGGCCGGCAAGGAACTCAATTGAATCAGCGAAGCGGTCATTTTCATGGAAAATATTTCGGAATGAAGTGGGTTGCCCGGAGAACTACGCGACACCGGCCCATGATCGAGTCCTCAATGGACAGCAGGCCAATGCGCGGGATCCATTTGCCATTTCATCAAAGCCATTGCCAGCTTGGTTACGGTCAACCCCAAAAAGCCACCTTTGGAGCCTCCGTTGTTGAAGTCCGTGTAAAAGTCTCCGCAAACACTCCGCAAAGGCGCAAAACCGCTTCCTGCAATTAGGGTTTGCCTTCGAGGCGGCAGTCCGTCGATTCAACGGGTTCATCCAATGACTCCCTGCCAGATCGAAATCCTCAATCTCCAGATTGAAACCCCTTTCGCACAAATCCGCGCTCTCAATCATGAGGATATTCGAACGTTTTCCGAATGGCTCTGCGACCCGGAGGGATTCCGTCTTCGGCCCGACCAGGTTCGGGTAAAGACCTGGGATCCTGTCTTTGGTTACGAAATAATCGCGCAATTTTTCGGCGAAAACGGCTTTCTGGTGCGCACCGCCGATCGCATGCGGGTCGGCGTCAAGAACGCCCGCTCTGCGAACGACTGGGAGATCATCCAGCAGCTTTTCGTGCGTTTCCTTCATCAGGAAGCCAATGCACGCCCTGACACGGTCCGCAATTTTTCAGCGACGGCCCACTTGAAGGTCGATGAACCCTTCACCGCGGCCGAGTTCCTTCAGCGTTTTGCGGTCGTTCCGGGAATCGAACGCCCCGCGGCGCTCAGCTACGTGAAAATCGCGGACTGGGAGAAGGACATCCGCATCGTGATCGAGCCCTCAAACATGCTGCCGGGGCAGTTGTTTGTGTCCTGGGACAGCCAGTTCGGCGCAAATCAGGACTGGGACACCTTCGTGCCCGTGCTCATGACCGTGATGGAGAACTCCGCCGCCATTTTCGATCTGCAGATCGCGCCACTGCGCTGATTCCCACCCCGAAAACAGCAATATCCGCAATTGGACATCCCGATCAGCGCCTCGCCGGGCCTGGTCTGGCGGTCCTCCCGCCAATCTTTCTGAATGTTTGCATGCAACGCTGCAGACTTGTGACGTGAGTGGCGGGCTGCTTTCCTGATTCCCCAGCGGCCTCAATCGCTTGAGCCTTCGACGCGAATCAAGATTGCACTCCCAATGTCGCCGCCCCAGCCAGTCCGGTGGTTTCTCTCCCGTTTCGCGGCACCGCTGATTGCAGTGGTCGCGGTCGCGCTGCTTTCGCTTCTGGGAGGGCTCCGCGCTTTGGATCGCACCTGGCATGATGCCTTGCAGCGGGTCTCTGCCCAAAATGACCATCCGCCGGCAAACACGGCGTTCGTCCTCGTCGATGAACAATCGCTCGCAGCCATGGGCGGCGATGCCTTTGGCATGCGCTGGCCCTGGCCCCGCAAGGCCTTTGCCGGACTGTTCGCGGCGCTTCACCGCGCGGGGGCAAGGGGTATTGTCGGGGATTTCCTTTTTCTCGAGAACTCGGATGCCGCGGAGCAGGATCTCCTGCTCGGTGCCGTCGCCGCCGGTATTCCCGAACTGAATCTCGGATCGCTCGGCGATCGCTCCCCGGTGTTCTGGCCGAATTCGTTTCGGTCATCCCACCCTTCCCTTTTCAGTCGATCCGCGCGCTGGGGCTCGGTGAAAATCGATTCCGACAACGACGGTGTCATCCGCTCCTACCAATGGAGGGACTCGCTCGCCGCCGCGGCACTGAATCCGCAGCCGGCGCCACCGCCGCCGGACAGGATCCGCCTGCGCTGGTTCGGTACTCTCGACCAGCTCCGGGCGCGCAAGGTCGATGTCCTTCCCGCCGCACCTTTCGTCGCCGCGGGACTCGATCTGCTCGGCACCGCACTCACCCAGTCTCCGGAAATGGATCCCCTGCGGCTCATTCAGGCGGTCGACGCACAACCCGCCCCGGTCGGTGACATCTTCGACCGGGTGCGTGGCAAAGTCGTGTTTGTCGGCGCGAATGCGGCCGGCACCTTCGACGAAATCGCCACACCCCTTGGCGCGCCCGAACCCGGCGTGATCGCCCACTGGACCGCCTTCGCCAATGGAATGACCGGAGGCTTCCTGCAGGACGGACCCCGCGGATTCAGCCTGTCCGCCCTGCTCGTTGTCGGCGCGGCGATCGCCTGGCTGGGACAGCCTGGACGCGGGCTGCTGGCGGCGGGTGTCGCCTCCGCGGCAGGCGTCCTCCTGCTGCTCACCGGCAGCGTCATCGCGTTTGTATTCGGTTTTTGGTTACCGCCAGCGGCCCCCGCGGTGGGAGCGGCCGCCGTGTTCTCCGCAACCGCCGTGGCCGGATTTTCCTTTGAGCGCGCACGCAGGCGCGAGATCCAGTCGTGGTTTGGCGCCTATGTCTCGCCCTCGGTCGTGAAGAGGCTCATCGCAGACCCCGGCTCCCTCGCGCTCGGCGGCGAACGGCGCGAGGTCACCCTTTTCTTTTCCGATCTCGTCGGTTTCACCGCGCTCTCCGAAAGCCTGTCCGCGGAAAAACTCGTGACCGTCATCAACCTCTGTCTCGAGGAACTGAGCAGCGCGGTCTTCGATCACGGCGGCTATGTCGACAAATACATCGGCGACGCCGTCATGGCGGTCTTCGGACATCCGGAAGACCTGCCAAACCACGCCGAGGCAGCCTGCCGCGCCGCCCTCGACTGCGGGCGCCGGCTCGAAAAACTCAATGAGAGCCTGATGCGCGACCATGGCGTGCGGCTCAGCCTGCGCATCGGCCTCAACACCGGTGAGGCCGTGGTCGGCAATGTGGGCACCGCGCGCAAGCGCAACTTCACCGTGCTCGGCGATGCGGTCAACCTCGCCTCCCGGCTGGAGGGCGCAAACAAGGTGTTCAACACAGGCATATTGATCGGCCCGCTCACCGCTCGTGCCGTCGCCGGCAGCTTTGTCACCCGCCCCGTGGCCCTCCTGCGCGTGAAGGGGAAAACGGAGGCCGTCGCCGTGCACGAACCGCTCTGCCCCACGGTCGCGGCTGATGCCTCCACCCTCCGCTTTGCGGAAAAATCGACCGAGGGCTTTGAAGCCTTCGTCGCCGCCGACTTTTCATCAGCCACCCGCGCCTGTCAGGAAGCCCTCGAGCTTCGCCCCGGCGATCAAGCCTGCCTTCGCTGTCTCAGGGAAGCCAAGGATCTCGCCGCAAAAGGCGTGCCGACCGGCTGGGAACCCGTATTGAATCTGGATACAAAATGAACACCACCCTCCTTCCAAGCCGCGCCATCCGGGGCGCTTTGATCTGCCTGGGCATCGCCTCGAGCGCCCTTGCATTCAACAAGGGTTCAACCGCATACGGCAAGCGCGCGGAGACCAACCTGCTGACGGAGCCCAACCCGCTCGCCGCTGTCGCGGGAAAGGCTGCGTTCGCCGAGGCCCTCACCGTCATCGAGACCCGCGGGTCCTGGCTTCATGTGAAATCCAAAAATTCCGGCGGCTGGGTCTTCGAGGGCAATGTCGCCGCCACCAAGCCCTCCCACGCCCCCGCCGCCGGTCTGACAACCGTCAGCGCCTCCTCCACCAATACCGTGGCCGCGGCACGACCGCTCAGCGAGGCGGGATCCGCCTACGCCGGACGCCACGGGGGAGCCAGCGCACGCGACGACCTGGCCTGGCTTGAAAAAGCCGCCGCCAAAACAACGGGCGCCGACGTCGAGGCCTACCTCAAGGCCGGAAAAAAGGGGGAATACCGCCAATGAACTCCCCCCGCATTTTCTCCGCCTCGCTCTGCCTCGCGTTCGCCCTCGCATTCTCCGGCGCATCGACGGCACGCGCTGCATTCCCCAATTTCGGCGAGCTCGGGGACAAGATCCGAAAGGCCGGGCAAACCGCCACCCACGCCGGCAAGGTCCTCAAGGGAGCCTCCGGTCTCTCACTCGAAGAGGAACTCGCCGTCGGCGACGCCGTCGCCATCGAAATCGTCAACCGCTTCGGCGGGGTGTGGCGCGACGATGCCGCCACGCAGCGCGTCAACCTCGTCGGTCGCGCCCTCGCGCGTTACGCCGACCGACAGGACCTGGTCTGGACTTTCGGTCTGCTCGATTCCAACGCCGTCAACGCCTTTTCCGCTCCCGGCGGACGCGTGTTCATCACGCGGGGACTCTACCAGCGACTGGTTTCCGACGACGAACTCGCCGGTGCGCTGGCGCATGAAATTGAGCATATCGACCGCCGTCATGCATTGAAAATCATCGCACGCGGAGAACTCCTGAGCGGCGTCGCGGGACTGGTCGCCGACAGGAGCAGCGATTTCGCGAGATTCGACGAGGCCATCACCCACATCACTTCACAGATTCTCGAAAAGGGCTTCGACCCAGGCACGGAATTCGACGCTGACAAGCAGGGCCGCAACCTCGCCTCCACCACCGGCTTTGCTCCGGGCGGGCTTCGCGCCGTGCTGGTCGGCCTTCGCAGGGACACCGCGGCCGCATCCCGGGAGGTCTTCTCCACGCACCCACCGCTCGACGAGCGCCTCGAACGCCTGCCCAATGATCCATTGCCGGCGCCAGCCGCGAAATAGCAGGAGGCCGCGCAGTCCGCACACCCATCCAGATCCCCAATGACCGAGAATCTCCCCGGCTTGCGCGACTCCCTTGTCATCGTCGGAGTCGGCCTGGTTTCCTACCTTGTGCTCATCGCGATGGCGCAGGCCCTGCGCCGCGCCCGGGGACTTCGTTTCGGGTGGACGTACCACGGCTTTTCACTCCTTTCCGGCATTGTCATGGGGATTCACCTCAGCCGGTGGGAATCACCGTGGCGCGCCACAGCACTTCAGCAGATCGGCGCCATGGCGCTCCTGCTGGCTGCATTTCCCCTCGCACGAATCGTCAATCGCGTCGCCTGGTTCCGCGGGACCAGTGCCGGCTCCGGCGAATCCGGCCATGTGCCACGGGTTCTTCCCGATGCCACCGGATTGGTTGTCATCCTGATCACTGTCATCCTGGTCCTTCAGTTTGTCTACAAGGTCCAGGTTCCAGGCCTGCTCGCGGGCTCGGGCGTCATCGCGATCATCCTCGGCCTCGCCATGCAGGACCTTCTCGGAAACCTGATCGCGGGCATCGGGCTGCATTTCGACAAGTCATTCACGCCAGGTGACTGGCTGCAGATCGAGGGAACCCACGCGAAGGTCATCGAGCTCTCCTGGCGCACGACCCGCCTGATCACGAACGACGACGTGATGATCGACGTGCCCAACAGCAACATCGTCAAACAGGCCATACTGAATTTCGAGAAACCCACTCGCAGGCACGCCGTCAAGCCGCTGATCGGGCTCCACTATGACGTCCCTCCCGCCCAGGCCCAGCGCGTGCTTCAGCAGGCGGCTGCGAGCGTGCCGGGCGTCTGCGCGGATCCCGCACCCGTAGTCTACCTGAAGGAATTCGCCGACTCCGCAATCATCTACGAAATCAATGTCTGGATCGAGGACCACGGCCTCATGGACCCCGTGATGAGTGACGTGCGGGTGCACTGCTGGTACGCGGCCAAACGCGCCGGCTTTGAAATTCCCTATCCCCAGCTCACGCTCCACCGCGCCCTATCACCTGCATCGGACAAGACACTGCACGTGACCGCAGCCCAGGCGCTGCGCGCCAATCCCACCTTTGACTTTCTCAGCGATCCCCAGATCGAGGAATTGCTCTCCGCGGGCCGGACCGCCCTTTTCGCCGCGTCCGAAACCCTCGTGCGACAAGGCGAGGACGGGGCGTCGATGTTTCTCCTCGTAAAGGGGCGTGTGGAGGTGACGATAGCCCGCGGTGCGGAAAACGTCACGGCCGCCACTCTGAATGCCGGCGACTGCCTCGGCGAAATGTGCGTCCTGACAGGCGAAAAGAGAACGGCCACCGTCACCGCGTGCGACGAGGTGACCGCGATCGAGATCACCAAGAATTCCCTTTCCCAACTGCTCACCTCCCACCCCGCGCTGCTCGAGCGGCTGAGCGACATCCTCTTGAAGCGCCAGCTGGCGAACGAAAAGATGGCGATTGCAACGATGCCACCAGCGAAGGTGGAGGCGGCTCGCGGCAACGTGATGAAACGCCTTCGCGTCTTCTTCGAGCTCAGCAACTGAGTCCGCTCGGTTTCGGCGCAATCGCCGATCCGGGTCCAAACTACCTTCCCTCAGGCCCGTACCCGGGCTTCGGTTTGCCGCTGTCGTCGAGCTTGCCGCAAGCCCAGAGCAGCCCGCGCGAAACCAGATCGAGGAACACCGGACTGCTGACCGTCGAATCCAGATGGCCTAGCGTGGTCGCAAACGTGCGTCCCTTGCCGTACGTGTTCACCCAAATGACAGCATGCTCCTTCTTGGTCTCAACCCCATAGGCGCGCGCCAGCGGAATGGCGCCCGGCCAGATTTTCTCGTTCTTGTAGAGTTCATCCTGCGGGTCCGCCCATTCGTCTGGAAAGCCGATCATCACCGGGTGATTCGTGCCGTTGGACTTCACCAGCAGATCACGCCGGTTCTCGTGGCTCATCGACGTGATCCCGATCACCTTTCTCCATTCATCCGTCTGCGCACGGCGATAGCTGTGCGACGAGCAATGAATCATCACGGCGGGCAGCCCCGCCTTGTGGGGTGCGGTGATGCGCTCGACGAAGGCCACGTCGTCAACGAAGCCGTAGCATTCGTTGTGGACAACGACATCGTAGCCCTTCGACCAGTCGGGTTTCTCATAGATCGAAGCCCGATGCTCCCGCGTGGTGCCCTCCTGGACGATGGTCCAAACGACATTGGCCCGGGCCGAGATCCCTTCGGAAAGAATGACCTTCTGGGTCTCGTAGGTGTGGCAGCAACCGCCAGTGACAAGCAGCGCGCGCAACGGCTTGGTCGCAGGTGAAGCCGCGAACGTGAAGGTACTCAGTCCAAGGAAGACAAGGGATAACAATTTCATCATGACCGGGAGGCCCAGCATGGCCGCCCCCCGGCAACGGCTGCAATCCCATCCTTGCTGGACGTTGACCTCAGAAGCAGTGGGGGGAGGAGTTGCCCACGCCAGCAGCTTCGTCGCCGGCGGAACCTCCAATGCGGATCACAAGCTGCCCTTGATCGAGAAGGTCCACATTGAGCCGTAGATTTCGTGCCAGTAAATCTGCCGGCCTTCAGGATGGTTCTCAAGGAGCCGGTAGGGTGTGTTGAAGATGTTGCGTCCGCCGACAGAGAGCGTGATTCGATCGCTGATCTTGAAGCTGGCACCAAGGTCGGTCATGATTCGCTCCTCTCGATAGCGTTCCTGAATGTTCTGGGTCCAGGGAGTATCGGGCATCCAGATGGCCCTGATATTGGCATTGAAACGCCGGTAACCATAGGAAACGCCAGCACTGACATTGTGCGGCGCCAATCCACCCCGGCGGACGGACGCGTAGTTGCGCGTGTAGTTGGCGAAAATGTTGAGGCCACGCAGGGCACCCGGCAGGAAGGTCAACGCCTGACTGTACTCAATTTCCATGCCGCGGAAACGGCGGGAACCCGCGACATTGCGCTGTGTGTTGACGGTATAGCCGGCATACTCGTTCGGATCAAAGCCGAGCGCGGCTATGCTCCCGGGGTCCGAGAACTCGAAAAGGCCGCGAAAGTTTTCTATCGTATTCTGAAATATTCCCACCGACAGCGTGCCCACCCGCTCAAAGTAATAGGCAAGCCGTGCGGAGTAGTTGTCCGATCGCTCCGGCAACAACCCGGGATTGGGCGCGTTGATGGTCGACGTTGCTTCGTTGATTGTCACAGGACCGCTGAGCGCAAAGAGCGACGGACGGCTGATGGCCTTGCTGAAGCCGGCTTGCGCGATAAGATTCTCCGTAATGTCGTACTTCAAGCCCACGCTGGGAAACCAATCGCGGTAGCCGCCCTTGCGATTGAGCTTCGGCAGCGATTCATATTGGTATTTCAAACCCTCAATCGTGTTCGCGCGGCCGGTCGCATCGACGGTGTAGCCAGCCGCCAGGACATCGCTGCGGGGCCGCTGATCGAATGTCACGGTTTCCGTGGAAGTCTCCTCCATGCGCAGCCCGGGCTGAATCTGCAGTTTCCCAATCGAGGTGTTGGCCAGCAGGTAGGCCGCGTCGACCCCTTCAGTGAGATCCCGGACGGAACCGATGAAGGAAGTGTAGTAATTTGCCGCCGTGGCGCCCGTGTGCGTAAAGTATTCGGGATGTTCCCGGAACAGTTGGGCGACAATCTGGCGCCCCGGATGGACCGGTGCCCTGCCGGAGGTGGAGAAGATGTTCGCGCCGATTGTCCCCATGTCATTCAACGTTGGCGATTCATAACCGGCCCACGATGGCGTCACGGTTCCAGCCGGCCCCGTATAGCTTTGGACAGACCACGTGCTTGCGTCGCTGTACTTGGTCTTCTCCTCGCGGTGCTTGATGCCAAACTTCAAAAAATTGAGCGGTCCGCGCCGCACCCGCCACTGTCCTGAGAGTTCTCCCGTGGCGACATCATTCCGGTGCAGGTCCGCATCGGCGATGAAGTTTGGGTTCACGTAACTGGCGATATCCCCCCAGTCCTTGCCAGCAACCTGGGTGATTGTCCATTGCGCCGATGTTGGCGACGGGCGTTCGCCCCGGAAAACAAGCCCGCTATTGGCTCTGGTCATCGCACCCACCCGGGCACCCACGACACCGCGAGCGAGTGTTTCGTAATCGTTTTTTGCGTGGGAAAAGCTGAAGCGTCCCTCGAAGGAAAGATTGGGTGTCGGTTTGAAATCGAAACGCGGAGACAGCGTCACTGTATTCGTCAGCTTGATATTGGCAGAGCCGGCCATTGCCAGTTGCGAGCCGCTGGCCGGGGATGTCGTGAATTCCACCATGGGGTCGTTACCGAGGACGGATCCCCGGCCCGTGGCCGCGTTGTTGTCCGACGACGTCTGGAATGTGAACTGCCTTCCGTCGATCCACCCTTCGAATTGACTGAAGGTCGCAACCAGCCCGACATTGAATTTCGATGACGCCTTGAAATCGACGGTGATCGTCTCAGAAGTGCGCATGCGCAGACTGGGAGCGAATACAAAAACAATTCGCTGAGGAACTGCCGGCCGTTGATCGGTGGCCGTTGTGTCGCGATTGATGCCACCCATGACCACGCGCCGGTTCGCGCTGTACACGTCGGAACGATTGAGATTTACGACGATTCCAAGGCGATTGCCAAAGTACTGATCCGAATACTCAAGCATCCCGCCGAGACGCATTTTGCGGTGCTTTCCGTCAAATGGGCCATAACCCTTCTTCCAATAAAAATCTTCCCCATTGCCTGTCAGATTCGCCTGCCAGAAGATCCGACGCCCCTTGCGATCAAAGGCTCGCTTTGAACGCAGATTGATCACGCCCGCCGGCGCATCCGCATCAAGATCGGCGCTCAGTGTCTTGAAGACCTCGACCGAATCGACCGAGCTGAACGAGACCGATTCGAAGCTGAACGCGCGACTGTCGTCGGTGCCGCTGTTGTTGGTGCCGACTGTGAGGCCAAAGGCGTCGGCGCTCGCCAGCTTTATGCCATCCATGGTGAACCCCACGTACCTTGGATCCATGCCTCGCAGCCTCGGACCGCGCGCGTCATTCTGCACATACTCGAGATCCACTCCGGGCAGGTACTTCAGGAATTCCCCGACATTGCCCTCGGCGGTGTCACCGAAAACTTCCGATCCGACAACATTGCTGATGTTCATGCTGCGTTTCTGATCCTGGAGCGCCTTGGCATTGCCCTCGCGCTCGGACGTCACTTCGAACGCCTCAAGCTTCACCACCCCACCTTCCTTGCTTTCCGATCCGAGTGCATGCAGATCAAAATCGCGGGTCGCACGCTGCCCTGGAAGCAGGCTGACCGACGCCGACGCCGGCTCGTAGCCGATTACCTTGACCACCACAACGACGTTGCCCGCTGGAATGTCATCCAAGCTGTAAAAACCGGAAGAGTCAGAATCCGTGCTGATAGTTGTGCCCGCGACGCTGACCTCGGCATTGCGGACGTATTCGCCGGTTGCGGGTTTGTAGACGCGCCCCGTTATCGCGCCGGTGCCCGCCGACGCGCTTGCGCTGGTTGCGCGGGAAGCTGGCTCAGCGGGGCGGTTGTTCGCCGCCCCCAGGTCGTTTTTTTGTTCCGCTCCTTCATCCTTCTTGACGGAAAACGCTCCCGTTTTTGCATCCGCCACCGCAACGAGGCCCGTGCGGTCAAGCAGGCGGTTCAGCGCCTCGGTGGAAGTCATGCGGCCATTGACGGCATTGGTGCGGATGCCTTCGGCAATGCTTGCACTGAAAAGGACCTCGCGGTTTGCCTGTAAAGAAAACCGTTTGAGCGAAACCTCGGCCGTGTCTTGCGGAAGTTCAAACTTGATCAGTCGTGCATCGCTCGCGAGAGCTGCAAGACAGGGAGCGAATGCCAGAAGGGCCAGTTTGATTAGGAAGGCAGGTAGGAGCCGCGACCGAAGGGATCCAAGCCGCGAATAGTGTTGGGTCATGAGGTTTCACCACGAACTCGGCGGCAAAATCCCATATGCGACTGCGCACTTTTTTGCGCCGCTGCGATGCCTCTTAACGCTTCCTCCGAAGATGGATGGTGTTTACCTTGGTTTCAGCCTCGATGCCGAAGTTTGTCTCCAATAGCCCCACGAATGCGTCGA
Source organism: Opitutaceae bacterium (assembly GCA_015075305.1). Taxonomy (NCBI): domain Bacteria; kingdom Pseudomonadati; phylum Verrucomicrobiota; class Opitutia; order Opitutales; family Opitutaceae; species Opitutaceae bacterium. The sequence goes on from JABTUS010000002.1 coordinate 513,578, forward strand.
CGCGATCGGCCCGAAAGAGACCGCTCACCAGCAGGCTGCCGAGCTCCCTGTCATCGAGTGTCATTTGCATGTAGGCCTGGTTGTGCTGGTTCATCAGATTGATCGCTTCCGACAAGGGAGTATGAGTGAAGTCGATCCGTGGGACGCGCCACGCCAGTTGTTCGGAGATTTCTTCCCTGGGCACGGGAACGGCGACAAGTGAATGCTGCACAGCAGGGGTGTTGGAAGGAACCACGATCCGGTTGCCGGCATCGACTGTCGCCAGCCTGTCAACCGGCTCCGACATGACTGCCGGCGTGTGAGAAGCTGCGGACGTTGCGGTTTTCTCAACCGCCACCGTGCCCTGGGTGACCAAAAGAGCAACGGATTCCTCCGCCAGCTCCACGGAAAACGCGGTGCCGACCGCGCGGAACTCGACACCTCGGGCAGCGACGACAAAGGGCTTTGCATCGTGGGCAACCTGAAAATGCGCCTCACCGGACATCAGCGTGACAGCCCGGGTGGCGCCACTGAAATCCACCGCAATCTCAGCGCCAGGTCTAAGTTCGACGACGCTCCCGTCCGGAAGCGTGCGTGTGGTTGGAGCAACAATGGCGACCCGCTGCTGGCTGGGCATGGGCGAGGGCGCCGTCCACCACAGTGCACTCACGCCCAGGAAAGTGAAACACGCCGCCGCTGCCCAGGCAACCCGGCGGCGTCGACGGCACCGGACGCGCGCGCCGAACTGATCAAGCACAGCCTGTGCACGACCGTCGTTGAGCGGACGTTCAAGAATGGACCAATCGCGCTCAAGGTCGGCGTACGCGCGTGCATGCCGCGGATCCGCCGCTTTCCACGCTTCCAATTCGGAAACCTCAGCAGCTGAAAGTCCCGCACCTCGTCGAAACAGCCATCTGGAGGCGATATCCGTGACATCCTCCCACCCTATCTCTTCTTCCGGCCTCATGCGACCTCCCTTCGGCCCAATCCCCGCTCACGCAGATACTCAGCGCAGCGCCGCATGCCTTTCGCTCCTTGAATCTGCACGGTGCCTTCGGTTATGCCGAGCCGCTCGGCGATTTCCTTGAGCGACAGCCCATGGAGCTTTTGCAGCACTAGAATTTCGCGGCAGCGCGGCGGCAGCGCCTCAATTGCATCGAGCAGAAGCTGAACCTCCTCCTTCCCGCTCGCGGTTTCGGCGGCATCAGGGTTGTCGTCGGCCGCACCCAGACGGATGCTTTCTGTCGCGGGTATGATGGGTGAGATCGTTGTGCGCCGGAGATTGTCGACAGCAAGATTGCGGGCGACACGGTAGAGGAAACTGCGTGCGGAAACGAGGGGCTGCAGCATTTGTCGATGCCAGATCCGCAGATACGACTCCTGCACCACATCCTCGACATCAACGACTGAGGGAAAGGAAGAACGCAGGTACTGCTTGAGGGCTGCATCATGAGGATGCACCTGCTCGGCAAACCATTGCGTCTGCTGTTGGATCGAAGGGGTGTCCGATGCGCCCGGGGTGTTCACAAGAGAGCTCAGCCTATGTGGCGGCCGAAAGCGAAAACGCGAGTGAAATTTTTGGGGCCCCGACAACGAAGGCGACCCGAAAGCAGGTTGTGAAGCCATCTTCCCGGCAGACGATATTGTTCGATGCGCAAACTTTGTCTTCCGAGACAAAAAGGGTCAAACCTCACCTTTCGCATTATTGACTTGAAACCGCTCAATTGAAGATGGTGGTCCGCAGTGACACTTGCGGCACAGTGAATTCGGCGGGCTGCTGCAATGTGGTGCGCAGTGACAGTCGGAAGAGCGGGGCGTGGCCGTGTGCATCGACAATTGTGATCAAGTCGGACGATGCGGGGGATGGAATTGGTCCGGCGGCGTCTTGCGTTCGACGCTCCCTGGGCACGACGAAGCGTGCCCCTCCAGGTGAATATTGTGACGAAGCGTGTCCCTCCAGTGAAATGTTGTGAGGGAGCATGCCCCTGCGGGGAAGTATTGTGACGGTGCGTCCGTCTCCAGCGAAATATTGCGAAGGCGGCGGGGCCGATTGGGCTAGACGATCTCGCAGGCGCCGCCGACGCAGGCGGGGGCCATCTTGAGCTCCGTCTCATCCGTCGCCTCGCGCATCTCCGTGTAGTCGACGCGGTGCGGGCGGAGCGAATTCCACCGGTGAACATCGTTCTCCACGGTGACCTCCTCGCGAGGCGCCTGCGCATAGGCCTTGTCCCCGGCATCCTGAAGCAGTGAGATGCCCGTGAAGAATTCGCGGTTGGTCCAGATGTACTCCGACACCTGGTTCCACTCGTCCTCATGCACCGTGCAGGTGTTGGACACGTTGTGATTCAAGCTCGGCGAGCGTGAATCCGGGTTCGCTCCCGCGATGACCCAGTGCTGCTGCACCAGCTTAACCAGCTCGAGAAACTGCACCGCAGTCAGATCCTTGCGCAGGATCGCCTTCCTCGGTGCCTCCACCGGAAACGTGATCACGTCATCCGTCGCCGGGTTGTACACCGACGTCTCGGTCATCTGCGGGTTGGTCGCCTTGAAATGCCGGTAGACGGGCTCCATGCGGTTGGCCTGCACGCGGCGAAAGTACCGCCTCGAATGATGTGGATGGATGCCCGAGGCTGCGTTGAGGATGAGCGACGCCGTGCCCTCGGGTTTGGTCGTGCAGATCTTGGCCGCGTGGCGGATGCCGATGAGCCCCGCGATGAGGCGGTTTGCCGCACGGCAGAGTCGCGCGCCCTGTTCGAGTATGCGCGGATCGAATAGCACCGCCGGATTGTCCATGAATCCACAGATCGAGACGCCGAGCAGAGCATCGTGCTCATTGATCAGCCGCGTGACCGGGCCAAGGTAGGGCATGTCGGTGTACGCCGCCTGCAGGGTGCCAATGGCGGTGGCCGCGAGGCAGGCCTCATAAAACGCCTTCTCCGTGGTGGCCGCATTGCCATTGATCGTGGTCAGATTGCAGTGCTGAAAACCCGACAGCCGCGACGCACCCGGCAGATCGCCCTGATAGCCGTGGTGGAAAAGCGCTGAGCGCTCCTCCGGGCTGAGATCCCAGTCCACGATCGGCAGCAGGCTGATCTCGGCGCAGGGATTGCAGCCCGCGTCGGGATGATCGCAGAAATAGAAACCGGGCTCGCCAAACTCCTTCTGCGCCTTGAAGAGCCTCTTGAAATACTCCTCGCTGCGCTGGTCGCGCGACAGCACCGCTGAATTGTTCGAGGCGGAGCGCTGCGGGTTCTGCTCGAACCAGCTGCCCGTCTTCGCATTCGTCATCTCCTCGTCATCGGGGGAAAAAAGACAGATCGTCGCCGAGCGGCGGATGCCGCCCGCCAGCACCGCCTTGGCGATGTACATGCAGATGTCGTAAACCTCGATCGGCCGGAGCGCGCGGCCGTTGGACGCATCGAGGATCCGCTCGACGTGGATCAGCGCCTTCTTCAGCGGCAGGTGACCCGGCGCCTTTCCGCCCGAAGTTTTCAGCGGCGCACCGCGCGGCCGGATCGACGAGAAGTCGAACTCGACCTTCGCTCCCTCGAAATACGAGGTCAGCAGCGCATGCAGCGCATCCGACCACCCTTCGATCGTGTCAACAACATGGTGATGCACGACGGGCAGTTCGTTCTCCGCAGGCCGCTTTGGCAGATCCGGGAGCAGCGCGATGTGGTGGCGCTGCACCGAGAAGCCCACGCCGCAGCCGCTGAGCAGCAGGAAGAAATATTCGCGGAAAAACTCCACGCGGTCGACGTTCGAGAAGCTGCAGTTGAACATGCGGCTGTGGTTTTTCAGGATCGCCTGGCCACCAAACTGCATCGAGCGCATGCTCGGCAGCACCTTCTTCTCAGCCACCATCCCGAAGGCGTCGGTTATCACCCCCCTGAGATCCACCCCGCCCCAGGTTTCGCGCAGCAGCGCGGCCCCCGCGCCGGCAATCTCAGAAATCTCCGCGGGCAGTTCGGCAGCCAGGCGCTGATCCAGCTTCCCGGCAAAGAACTCCAGATGCATGTCGCGCACCCGTTCGACCCCCTCGGAGAAAATCTCCCGTCGTCCAAGCTCGGGGCGATACCGCGCGTACTTCGCCATGGCGATGTAGTCGGACAAGCCGCTGTCCGCATAATGGGCAAGCCGGCGCTCCGCCCGCCGCGCCCGGTAAAGCATGTACGAACGCGCGACCTCCCAGTGCCCCGCCGCAGCGATGGCCTTCTCAACCGCATCCTGCACCTGCTCGATCGTGGGATGGCGGCCGTCGCGGTAGAAAAGCTCGAGCATCTGGGTGACCGCGGTCGCGATGCGCGTGACCTCGGCAAACGCCGCGCTCTCCAGTCCGTAGCACGCGAGCGGATCGTCGCGATAAGGGTTGGCCGTGTTTCCGGTGCGCTCCTCAAAAAACGCGAGTGCGATCGCACGGGCCACCTTGTTCTGGTCAAACCGCACCCGCGTGCCGTCCCGCTTGACCACCAGCCGCTCGGCCGCAGGGATGGCGCGATTGAGCAGGCGCGACGCCCTTGGCGGCTGAGGCGCGATGGGAGGGGTTTCGTTGGATTCGGTTTCGGTTTCAGTCAGGACGGCGGAATTCATGGTGAAAATATGACGGACGGATGAACGTTGAGGCTCCCATGGAACGGAAGCCGGTTGTCAGGGGAATTGTCGGGCTAGGTCCGTCATCACGCGCCCCGCTCAAAGCCCTCCCGCCAGCGGCAGAACCTGATTGGAAAACGAACGAAAAAACGGAAAAGCCACGGGAGAACGAGGGTATGCGGAGCGCACCTTGCAAGCTGATTATGCCGACAATTGCATCCGCAGGCGCACACTACGGAATGTGGTCCGCGTCTCGTCAATCCACTACCGGTGGTGGGCGGAAACTTTTATTGATTCACATCAAGGCAGGGCCGGATTCTCCCGCACATGCCTCGTGAATCCCTACCTGAAAGCTCCTCGATGGGACCGCTTTTTGAGGTGCACTTGCAGTTTGCGGACGTCCTTCGACACCGCGCCACACCCGCCACCGCCGCAATCCGAGCCCTTCCGCGCCTTGCCGAACAGCCGCAGGGTCAGCCACACCGCGCAAACCGCCACCACCGCCAGCGCCAGCCAGGACTGCATGGCTGCCTCGGCGGGAACCTGCGAAAGGATGGTTTGAACGGGCGACATCGGCGGCGAAATGGTTCGATTGACGGTCAACGGCTAAAATCCGAGCGCGCGGCCTCCTTGGAAGACCACGAAACTCACGATCCATGCGGTCGACGTCATGTAACCTAGCTGGAAAAGCGGCCAGCGCCAGGAGTTTGTTTCGCGTCTCACGATGACCAGCGTGCTGATGCACTGCATCGCAAACACGTAGAAAAGCATCAGCGAAACACAGGTGAGCGGCGTGAAGAGCTGCCGGCCGTCCGGCCATTTCGCCGCCACCAGGGCCCGGCGCAGCGGGGTCGACTCCGTGCCGTCGTCCTGCGCATTGAAGACCACGCCCATCGTCGAGACAAACACCTCGCGCGCCGCAAACGATGCGACCAGCCCGATGCCGATCTGCCAGTCGAAGCCCAGGGGCTTGATCAGCGGCTCGAGCGCGTGCCCCGCCCTGCCGGCAAAGCTGTGGGTCATCTGCTCCTGGGGCGTCGCTCCGTCATGGGATTTTGGATACGCCGAAAGGAACCAGAGCATGATCGAAATCGCCAGGATCAGCGTGCCCGCGCGCTTCAGGAAGAGGCCCGCGCGCTCGACCATGTGAAGGATCACGTCGCGCATGCGCGGCAGCCGGTACGGCGGCAGCTCCATGATCATCACCGGAGGTTTGCCCCTGAAGAGCGTGCGCTTGAACAGCCAGGCGAATCCGAACACGCCGAAATAGCCGACAACATAGAGCCCGAACATGATGCCGACCTTCGTCATCACCGGCACGCGGTCATTGGGCACGAGCGCGGCGATCATCAGAAGATAGACGGGCAGACGCGCCGAACAGCTCATCAACGGCGCCACAAGGATCGTCACCAGCCTGTCCTTGGGATCCTCGATCGTGCGCGTCGCCATGATGCCGGGAATCGCGCAGGCATGCGAGCTGAGGAGCGGGATGAAGCTCTTTCCGTTGAGCCCCACGCGGCTCATCAGGCGGTCCATGATGAATGCCGCGCGCGCCATGTACCCGGTGCTCTCCAGGAGCCCGATGAAAAAGAACAGGATGAGAATCTGCGGCAGAAAAACCACGACGCCGCCCACGCCGGCGATCGCGCCGTCCGTGATGAGATCCCGCAGATCGCCCGCGGGCATGACGCCCTTCACCCAGTCCGCGAGCGACGCCACATGGTCGTCGATCCACGTCATCGGATACTCCGCAAGGGTGAAGATGCTGACAAAAAGCGCGACCATGATCGCGCCAAGAATGGCCCATCCCCAGAGCGGGTGTAACCACTTCGTCAATACGGTCGCTGACGTTCGCCGCCGAACGGTCCGCGTAGCCAGCGCGCACAACCTCGGCGCACAGGCGGCCGATCGCCTCGTAGCGCGAACTCACCAGCGACCCCGCCCAGTCGGTGCCCTCGGTTTCCCAGCGTTTCTGCCAGGTGTTCAGGATGGCCAGAGTCCGGGCGTCCAGCGGCGTCGATCCCGCCACCCTCACCGTGTCCTGATCAGTCAGCAGCAGCAGCGCCTCCGCGCGTGCCGTGAGCGCCGTCTTGCGGCTGTGGTCGACCAGGGACGCCTGGAGCTCGGAAACCGCCGGCGCAATCGGCGCCGGTATGGTCCAGCTGTGACGCGGCAGCGGCAGGTCCACGCGGCTCATGGCAACCTTGAGCTCGATCAGGCCCCTGCCATGCGACGCTTCGCACGGGATGACCGGTATGCCGAGTTCGTTCTCGAGCCGGCCAACGCTGATCTGGAGACCCGCCTTGGTGGCGAGATCCATCATGTTCAGCACGAGGATGACCGGCCGCCCCAGGTCGAGAATCTGGTGAACCAGGTACAGATTGCGCTCGAGATTGGTCGCATCGACTATGCAGAGAATGCGATCCGGAGCCACCGTGTCCGCGCGGCGCCCCAGCAGCACGTCGCGCGTCACCGCCTCGTCGGGCGAACGCGCCGCGAGCGAATACGCGCCCGGCAGATCGATGATGGTGATGGGCTGGCCATGCTGCGAATAGGCGGTTCCGACCTTCTTTTCAACCGTGACTCCCGGATAGTTGCCGACCTTCTGCTTGAGCCCGGTCAGTGCATTGAACAGGGTCGACTTGCCGCAGTTGGGGTTTCCAACCAAGGCATAGGTCGGCACATGGCGGGCAGGCGCGGAAATGCCCCGGACCGGCCCTCCAGGAGCGTCAGGGGAACCCAGGCTCATTTCGCTCCCGGCTCCACGAGGACGACGTCCGCCTCGCTGCGTCGCAGGGTCAGTCGATACCCGCGAATCTCAATCTCCAAGGGATCGCCCAATGGCGCCGTCCTCAACAGCTTCACCAAGGTGCCCGGCAGGAGTCCCATCTCCCGCATGCGCAGGAATGCCGGTCCCGTCCGGGGAAACTCGCGGAGCACGGCGGTGGCGCCGACAGCAAGCCCGGAAAGAGGAATCTTCTCAGCCATATCCCGCTCCAATCAGGCGCGATTCACGCACCGCTCCACCAGAATCTGGCTCGCAGCACCGTGATTCAGCGCAATACGAGTGCCATTCACGCAGCAGATCACCGGGGACCGACCCGAAATTTTTGTCACAAGCGACGACTCCCCAAATCCGAGCTCACGGATGCGCTGCTTGAAGGTTCCCTCTCCAACCAATTCGTAAACCCGACCGCACTCGCCCGCCGGAAGCTGGCACAACGGCAATCGGAAATCATCGGGTTTTACTTTTTCGCCGGAAGACATGAGCAGGCTCCGGGATAGATGATGAGACTCAGTTTCAATGTCAATCCACCCCGCCTCGAAAGCTTCATACGCCAGTTTTCTGCACATGACTTCGATCGTACTTCTGAAATTTCCATGAAAGCGTATAGAAATATTATCCGGAATTTCGGCGATATTCTGAACCTCGCAATCAGTCTGTCCCTGCGGAATTGGCCTCAGTGCCCCAATACAACGCTCTAATTTACACAAGGTAACACCCATTTTCCTTCAATGGCTGGCCTCCAAGCTTGCTCAAGGCCACCGCGTTGCCACGGTATTTTCAGCTATGAAACCCAAACCCCTGATATGCTTCCTGGCGCTGGCGGGCGTATTTTCCGTCAGCTTTGCCCGAGGTGCCGCAAGTCAATCCCCGTTGGTCGGTGCCTGGCACGCGTCCGGACCCATCGAACAAGTGCTGATCATAGCACCCGACTACTGGTCGCAGACATGGTTCGAACACGAAAAACACGCCTTCGTTCGCACCCGGGGCGGCTCGTATGTCGTCCATGGCGACGACGTTGAAGTTCGCCTCCAGTTCGACTCCAAGGACAAGTCGGATGTCGGCAAACCCGCCTCCGCGAAGATCGCCGTCTCCGGCAAGAACCTGACTGTCACCGACTCCAGCGGCGTCACTCAGAAATGGATCCGCATTGACAACGGCCACGGCCCGCAGGCCGGCACCTGGCGGATCACCGGGCGCCACTCCAACGGCAAGTTTTCCGAAATGCCGCTTCGCGCCCGCCGGACCTTGAAGATCCTCTCGGGCACCTGGTTCCAATGGGTCGCCATCAATGTCGAAACCGGTGAGTTTTCCGGCACCGGAGGCGGCACCTACACATTTAATGACGGCAAGTACGTCGAGCAAATCGAGTTTTTTTCCCGCGATAATTCCCGCGTCGGGGCAAGACTGGAGTTTTCGGGCGAGGTCACCGGCGACACCTGGCGTCATCGCGGCCGCAGCTCGAAGGGCGATCCACTCGACGAAACCTGGTCGCGCTTCAACGGTGCCACGCCCTGATATTCCTTCTCAGTGTCCCACTTTCTCGTTCATCACCGCTCGCAACCCCTCCCCGCCACCATGATCCGTCGTCCGTCGCGTATTCACACTTCCAACAACCTGTCCCTTTCGCTGATCGCCCTGCTGGCGTTCTCAAGCCTGCGCGCCCAGCAGGGCGAGTTCCCCGTGGGGACAGGTACGGGGCTGACAGCCGAGGTCGCCGCAAGGACAATGACGCTGCCTCCCGGGTTTCACGCCACGCCCTACGCCAGTGAGCCCGCCGTGCACCAGCCAATCGCGTTCACCATCGACGAACGGGGCAGGCTCTGGGTGCTTGAAAACTACGCCTACCCCAACTGGTCGCCCTACGGCCACGACCGCATCCTGATTCTTGAGGACACCGATGGCGACGGTCGTCACGACACCTCGAAGGTTTTCTACGACCAGATCAACTTCGGCAGCGGCATCGCCGTCGGGCACGGCGGCGTCTGGGTCGGCTCGCCTCCCTACCTTCTCTTCATTCCCGATCGGAATCGCGATGACATCCCGGACGGGCCGCCGCAGGTCATGCTCGACGGCTGGGGAGCGCAGGACACGCATGAAACCTTGAACAGCCTCATCTGGGGCCCCGATGGCTGGCTCTACGGGAACCAAGGGGTCTTCACCAGTTCCAACGTCGGCAAGCCAGGAGCCCACGACAACGAGCGCATCCCGCTCAACGCGTGCGTCTGGCGCTACCATCCCACAAAAAAAGTCTTCGAGGTCTTCGCCGAGGGAATGAGCAACCAATGGGGGCTGGATTTCAATGACCTCGGCGACTCCTTCGTCACCGCCTGCGTCATCCCGCACCTCTTTCATGTGATCCAGGGAGGATACTATCAGCGCCAATCCGGTCCTCACTTCAATCCGTACGTTTACGGCGAAATCAAGACGATCGCTGACCATCTCCATTACGATCGCGGCGTGGACTGGAGCAAATCGCGATTCGGCGCCGGTGGGACTGAAGCCGCGGGCGGCGGCCACGCGCATGCCGGCACGCTCATCTATCTCGGCGACAACTTTCCGGACGAATACCGCGGCGCACTGTTCACGCACAATGTCCTGGGCAGCCGCATCAATCACGACAAGCTCACCCCCACCGGGTCCGGGTACATCGGTTCGCACGCACCCGATTTCATGCGCGCAAACGACTTCTGGTTCCGCGGCCTGCGACTTGAAATCGGCCCGGATGGATCGATCTTCAACAGCGACTGGTACGACGCGCGCGCCTGCCACCAGCAGCAGCCGCAGGATCGCACGAACGGTCGCATCTACAAGATCAGCTATGGAACCCCTGCGCCGGTGAAGGTGGATCTCGCCAAACTCTCCAGCGCCGAGCTCGTCAGAAATCAACTTCACAAGAACGAATGGTTCGTTCGCCGCTCGCGGATCATCCTGCAGGAACGCGGACCGGATCCCGCCGTGCACGCGGCGCTGCTCGCGATCATTCGCGACAACCCCGACGTCACCCGCAAACTGCGCGCGCTCTGGACACTTCACGCCACGCGCGGACTCACCGGCACGCTTGCCCTCGAGTTTCTCAAATCCTCCGAAGCCTACGTGCGCGGCTGGACCATCCAGTTGATGTGCGAAGACAAGACACCGTCGCCCACCCTCATCTCCGCCTTCGGTGCCATGGCGAAATCCGAAGCCTCGCCCGTTGTCCGCCGATTCCTCGCCTCCGCTGCGCAGCGCATTCCCGTCGCCGCCCGTTGGGAGGTCGTTGAGGGGCTGCTCAGCCACGGCGATGACGCCGACGACACCAACCTGCCCCTGCTCTACTGGTACGCTGCCGAACCGCTGGTCGCAGTCGATTCAGCGCGCGCCTCCAAACTCGCCGCCGCCACTCCGCTCACCGCGCTGCGCTCCTACTTCACCCGGCGCGCCGCAGCGCTGGCGGATGCACAAAATGCCGACAAATCCGGCGTGTCCGCCGCTGGCGGACTCGAAACCTTTGCCGAGGCCCTCTCCACCGCGAGCGACCCCGACTACCAGCATGAACTTCTCGCCAGCATGCTGACCAGCACCGAGGGCCGATCGAAGCTCTCACCCCCGCCATCCTGGGCCAAGGCCTATGCGACCATTGGCATGAGTGCGAACCCCGACCTCATCGCCCAGTCCGACATCCTGGCCGTCCGTTTTGGCGATTCGAGCATCGGTTGGAAAAAGACATGGGTGGCCCGTGACAGCTTTGCGCCGCTCGTCGCGCGGCAGGCCGCACTTCGGCTGATGAACGAAACCCTGAACTTCCAGCTCGCGCCAACCTACCAGAGCGTGCTCGCCGAACCAGGCCTCAGACTCCTCGCCCTGCGCGGACTCTCCGCCTACGACGCGCCCACGACGCCCGAGGCAATCTTCAAATTCTACTCGTCGTTCACCGCTGAGGAAAAGCGCGCCGCCCTCTCCCTGCTCGCCGCACGCCCCGCCTACGCACACAGCCTGCTCGAGGCCGTCAAGGCGGGCACGGTTCCGAAAAGCGACCTCGACGCCTCGCTCGCGCGGCAGATTCGTTTTCACAAGGACGCTGACCTCGACCGGCTTCTCGCGGAAGTCTGGGGCGTGAGCCACGAGACTGCACAGAGCGCAACTGACGAAATTCAAGTCTGGAAGAGGGAACTCACGCCTGCACGTCTCGCAGCCGCCGATCTCAAGCGCGGACGACAGATCTTCAACAACACCTGCGCCCTCTGCCACCAGTTGTACACGGACGGCCGCTCCGTGGGCCCGGAGCTCACAGGATCCAACCGCGCCGATCTCGACTACCTGCTCCGCAACATCGTCGATCCCAACGCAGACATCGGCCGCGACTACCAGTTGGTCACCATCGAGACCAAGGACGGCCGCATGAACGCGGGCATCATCCAACGCGAAACGCCGTCCGCCATCACGCTCATCAACCAGGCGGAAAGCGTCTCCGTCGCGCGCGACCAGATCAAAACTCTGCGGCGACTCGACGTCTCGCTGATGCCTCCCGGTCTGCTCTCTTCACTCAGCGAGCCCGATGCAGCCGATCTCATCGCCTACCTGCAGACCAAGGGTCCGATCCAATAATCCTCCCGCAGATTTCCCATGAAAATCATACGCTACTCCGACAAATCCGGCACAATTCGCTACGCCGCCGAAACCGCGCCCGGCCGGCATCAAGTCATCAAGGGCGATCCCTATGGCACACGCGAAATCACATCCGAAGTCGCCGTCGTCGACAGGCTGCTCGCGCCTATTGTGCCCACGCAGATTCTCGGCGTCGGACTCAACTACCGGCACCATGCGGCCGAAAGCGGCATGAAAGCGCCGACCTATCCGGTGCTTTTCTACAAGGGCGTCAACACCCTGCAGCACCCGAATGCGCCCATCGAGATACCGCGCAAGCTGGCGAGTCACGAGGTCGACTACGAATGCGAGCTCGCCGTGGTCATCGGCCGCACCTGCAAGAACGTCTCGCGCGCCAGCGCACTCGACTACGTGCTCGGCTACACGTGCGCCAACGACGTCTCCGCCCGCGACTGGCAGTTGAAGTTCGGCGGCGGACAATGGTGCCGTGGAAAGACATTCGACACGTTCTCTCCCCTCGGCCCGTGTCTGGTGACAACCGACGAAATCACCGATCCGTCGAAGCTGAAGATCCGCACGATTCTCAACGGCAGGACCGTTCAGGACTGGAACACCGGCGACATGATTTTCGACATTCCCACGATCATCGAATTCCTCAGTGGCAGCACGACGCTCGTCCCCGGCACCGTCATCCTGACAGGCACGCCCCACGGAGTCGGCATGGCGGCCAAGCCCAATCCCGTGTGGCTGAAAGCAGGCGACACTGTGACGATCGAAGTCGACGCCATCGGCGCCCTCACCAATCCGGTTATCGAGGAATCTGTCTAGGCGAGAGGGGATCGGAGATCTCGAATTGGACGGAATCTCTCCCCATCTGGAACGACACGCACTCTTCCCCCATCTGGAGGGGCACGCTTTGTCGTGACCGGTTCGTCGGCTCGCTTCCGAAATCCCAAATCTCGCCCAACCCGCCTCTTCCCGCCCTCTGACCGCAGTCCCTGACATCCAAACTGCTCCCTCCCTCCCTTCGTGCCTGCCGGCTCCTCAACGCCCTTCGCGGTTTTCGCGCACCTCAACGTCGAGAACACCCCGCTCTACCGGGCCATCCTCACCCGTTTTGTCGCAGAGCGCGCGCGTTTCGTCATCTCGCTGCGCCCATCGGAGATTCTCCCGACACTTCCGCCGGAAATGGTCGCCAGTCCAGCGGCGCTCGACGACGCCCTCGATCAGCTTCGCACCTGGGGAAATCTCGACGACACCGCCGACAATGCCGATGCGGCGACGATCGAGGAGTTCTACCAGCGCCGGCGCCTGTACCAGCTGAGCGCCGCCGGTGAAGCGGCCGAGCAGGCGCTCGCCACCTTTGACGCCTACCTGCATCGACCGGGCGAACTCCAAACCGCCGCCCTCCAGGACATCGGCGAGCTTCTCGACGCACTTCTCCCGCTGCTCGCCGATACTCCTCCCGACGACGCCAAAATCCACCAGGTCCTCTCCTCGCTCGTCGCCCGTTTCGAGCAGCTCACCCTGCGCGCCCAGTCCTTCATGCGCGGCCTCCAGGGCACCCTTGAACTGCACGGCATCGGCGAGGACGCATTCCTCGCCTACAAGGAAAAGCTGATCGACTACCTCGAGAAATTCATCGGCGAACTTGTCATCGCCACGGGCCGCATCGCGGAGTTGCTCGACCAACTCGACCAGTGCGGCATCGCGCTCGCCTTCACCGCCGCCGCCAGGCGTGAACTCGTCGACGCCCTCGACCCCGCGCCCGGCGCACTGGAACAGGCGGAGAACCGCTGGAGGGAGGCGTGGGAGGGCCTTCGCCGCTGGTTCATACCCGGGGAATCACCGTCCCAGGCGGAACTGCTCCGCGCCCGTGCGCGCTCGGCCATACCAGCGCTGCTCGCCGCCGTCTCACAGATCAACGAGCGCCGCGCCAACCGGGCCGACCGCGCCGCGGATTTCTCCATGCTCGCGCGCTGGTTCGCGGAAGCGCCTGACGATCCCGCCTGCCACCGCCTCTGGCGCGTCGCCTTCGCGCTGGCACCTGCCCGGCACCTTCGCATCAACGCCGAAACGCTCGCCGAACGCGGCGCGCGTGCGGAAACGCCACGCACAAGCTGGCTCGAAGGCGCCCCGGTCTGGCTCTCGCCTCGCCTGCGCGCCCGGGGGTACAACGCGCCCCGGGGTGCGCCTCCCGCCGTGATCGACCGCACCGCCGAAAAGGCCCACCTGCGGCATCTCGCCCTGGAGCAGGCCGCGCAGATCGCGCGCGCACGCCGCGAACTGATCGAGGGCGGACGTCGCCGACTGGCCGACCTCGGTCCGCTCGGTGACGATGCCTTCCGGCTATTTCTCGACCTCCTCGGACACGCACTCACCCAGCGCCGGGACGAATCCGGGCCGATCGACGTCGAATCCGCCGACGGCACGCTCCGCATCCGCCTGGATCCCCTGCCCGACGGTCCGTTCGTCACGCTGAACACCGCCAGCGGCGCCTTCAACGGACGCGACCATTGGATCGCGATCGAACCGACGCTTTCCGGCTCAAGGGAATGATGCCTCAGCTCTCAAGTTCCCTGTCCCGGCGCGCCCGGCTGGCCCGTCTGCGCGAAGAGGCGGAGCCGCTCGTCGAGGAGGAGCGCCGCACCGCCGTGCGGACACTGCTGCAGCGCCCGCTGTTGATTCCCGAGGGGGAGCACGCACCGGCATTTGTGCTCGTACGCCGGCACCGCGAATGGCTCACCGACTGGTTCGCCCACCACCTCGACTGGCCTCTCGTCGTCACCGCGGAGGCCGCCCGGTTGCGCAAACGCCCAGCCGCATCCACCGACGCCACCCGCCCCGCGCGGGATCCGAGGAGCGGCGAACCCTTCAACCGCACGCGCTACGTTCTGTTCTGCCTCGCCCTCGCCGTTCTCGAGCGCGGCGACCGCCAGATCACGCTCGGACGTCTCGCCGAGCAGATCGAAATCGCGCTCTCCGCCGACCCCGCGTTCGCCCGCGCGGGTTTCCTCTGGTCGCGCGACGAACAGTCGGGGCGCCGCGACCTGGTGCACGCGCTGCGTCTCCTGGTCGATCTCGGTGCGCTCCGCCGCATTCAGGGAGACGAGGAGCACCATCTCCGCGATCGCACCTCGGACGTTCTCTACAACGTCAGCCGCCCCGTGCTCTCGCTCCTCCTCGGCTCGCGGCGCAGTCCCTCGCTGACCACTGCCACCGACGATTTCGACGCGCGCCTGCACGCGCTCCATGCCTCGGAGCTTCCTGAAAGCCCCGAGGCGCGCAACCGGGCGATTCGCGCGGCGCTCGCCGCCCGTCTTGTCGACGATCCCGCCCTGTACTATGCCGAACTCGACGACGAAGCCCGCGCCTACCTCGACCGCCAGCGGACGTTTCTTCTCGATGCGCTGTGCTCAGCCACAGAACTCCATCCGGAGGTGCGCGCCGAAGGGCTCGCGCTGACGGATCTCAATGGCCACTGCACCGACGCCGGCCTGCCGGAAGAAGGCACGGAAGGACACCTCGTCCTGCTCCTCGCGACCTGGCTTGCGGATCGTCTTCGCGACGGCGAATCCTCACCTCTCACGCTCGAAACCGTGCGACAAAAGACCGCCCGCCTCATCCGCCAGCATCGCCACCACTGGAAAAAGGAGATCGGGCTGCGCGGCGCCGAAATTCCCTTCACCGAACTCGTGCTCGACCGGCTCGAAGGCCTTGCACTCATCGAACGCATCGGCGATTCCATCCGCGCACTTCCCGCCATCGGCCGCTTTGCACTCCGCGCTGGCACCGACCTGTCCCCCTCCACCGAAGAAAACCTCGAACTTGGCCTGGCTTCTGATCCCTGACTTCCAATTTCACGCCTCGGCCTCCTGCCTTGTCACCCTCTCTCGTCATTTCCTCATTCCCCTCTCCCAGCCGCGAGCGCTGGCAGCCGCTGCGCAGCGGAGTGCTCAACCTCTACCGGTACGATGAGGAGGAGTTCCACTATGCCGACGGCCGCCTGCTTCTGCGGGGAAACAATGGCAGCGGAAAATCCCGCGTCCTCGCCCTGCAGCTTCCCTTCCTTCTCGATGGCGAGGTGAGCCCCGCCCGCGTCGAACCCGACGGGGACGCCGCCAAACGCATCGAGTGGAATCTTCTCATGGGCCGCCACAAGGACCGGACCGGGTACACCTGGATCGAGTTCGGGCGGCGCTCAGCGGACGGTGCGGAACATTTTCTCACCCTGGGCTGCGGCCTGCGCGCCGTAGAAGGCCACACGGGCCTGCAGGCGCGCTGGTTTTTCATCACCACGCGCCGCATCGGCCGCGACGTCAGCCTGCTCAATGAACAGCGCATTCCGCTTGGCCGCGACCGCCTCGCCGAACAACTGGGCGCCCATGGAAAACTTTTCCAAAAGGTTGAGGAGTACCGCCGCGCTGTGGACGAGGCCCTCTTCGGCCTGGGTCCGCGCTATGGCGCGCTGATCGAGCTGCTCCTGCGGCTGCGGCGTCCCCAACTGACCCGCAAGCTCGACGAGAATGAGCTGCCGGAGGCGCTGAGTGACGCCCTTCCCACACTCTCCGTCTCGATCGTCGATGAAGTGGCCGAGTCCTTCCGCGGACTCCAGTCCGACAAGGAGACGCTTCGCGATTTTGTCGCCGCCCGCGAAGCCGTCGCCGCATTTCTCCGAGAATACGTCCGCTACCTTCGCATCGCGGTTCGCCAGCGCGCCGCCGAACTGCGACGCACCCACTCCGCCTACGAAGAAGCCCAGCGCGCCGCGCGCACTGCACAGATCCGGCACGATGAAGCCGCCGCCGCACTGACTGCACTTGCCGCCGAACTGAACGAACTTCAAACCCGCTCCGCCGAGGCAGAAAGCCACGAGCGCACGCTCGCGGAAAGCCCCGAGATGAAGACCGCCGCGGAAATCCGCCTCGCGGAGGAACTCGCCTCATCCGCCGCAAAGGCGCTTCGACAGGCTGAAGCTGATGAAACCGCCGCGCGCCAGGCGGCGGATGTCGCTGCCAGTCGTCTCCGTCAGGCGGAGGAGGCCCACGCCCGGCAATCGCAGGCCTGCGCCCGCGCCCTCGGTGTTGCGGAAACCGCCGCGCGCGCCGCGGATCTCACTGAACCGCATCTTCGACACCTGCCTGCATCGACTTCGGATATCGCCAGCCTCAAGTTTGATTCTTCCTCCAGGTCCGCTCTCGAAAAGGTCCTCGCCCGCCGCGGCGAGGCATTGAAGCGACTGCGCGAAGGCGAGCGACTCCTCCGCACGGTCGAAACCGCCCTCGCCGCCGCCCAGCAGACACTGCGCGAAACCCAAGCCGCAACCACCGCCGCGCGAGACGATGAGCACACCGCCCGTGAAACCCTTGCCACCGACGCAGCCGCATTCGCCGATGCCTACCGTGCCTGGCTTTCGACGCTGATTCATCTCCGCCCCGTCCCCGCCGCCGACCTCGCCGAGGCATTCTCGGAATGGCTGGACCGCCGGGAGGGACCCACGCCTTTTCGTCGCGCCGCCGAATCCGCAGCAGTCGCAGCGCGCGACGGCTTCGCGTCCCAGGCTCACGCCATCGGGCTCAACATCGCGGCGCATACCGCGCGCATCGATGAAATTTCCGCGGAGATCCGACGTCTCGAACAGGGGGAAACCCAGCCGCCACCACCGCCGCCCATGCGGCGCGGAGAACGTCAGGGCCGCCCCGGCGCTCCACTTTGGCAGGTCTGCGACTTTCGCCCGGAGCTCTCCTCACCTGAACGCGCCTGTCTCGAGGCTGCCCTCCAGGCATCCGGCCTGCTCGATGCGTGGGTCCTTCCTGACGGGCGCCTGCTTGCACCCGATGAAGACAGTTTCCTCGTTCAACCCGATGATGCAGTTCCCTCCCTCTCCCGCTCACTCGGTGATGTGCTGATCCCCGCGATCGATCCCGAATCGCCCGCCGCCAGCCAGCTTTCACCCGCAGCCCTCGAACGTCTTTTCCGCAGCATTGGCGCGGCTCCCGATGCCGGTGAAAACTGGGTTTCAACCCATGGATCCTGGCGGCTCGGTCCCCTCGCAGGCCGCTGGTCCAAGACCGAGGCAGACTACATCGGCGAAGCGACCCGCGCCACGGCCCGGCGTCGCCAGATTGCACAGCTTTCCTCAGAGCGCAGCGCCGCGGAGTCCCTGCTCAACGAGGCCCGCGCATCCCAGGAAAAACTCATCCAGGATCGCGCCGGCGCCGAGGCTGAGTTCGCCGCGTCGCCCGACGACGAGCCGCTTCGCCGCGCAGGCTACGCCTTGGAAACCGCCACGCGACTGCTCACCGGCAGCATGCTCGCGGAGGAAAAGGCGTCGCGCATCGTCGATCAGCGCCGCGCCGACCACACCGCAACGTTGGACAAGCTCACCACCGATGCCGCGGATCTCCAGCTTTCCGCCTGGATCGAACGGCTAGATCTCCTCGCTGAAACAACACAGGGCTACACCACCGCGCTCGCCTCCCTCTGGCCCACGCTCCACCACGCCGAATCGGAGCTCGCCCGGCTCGTACTCGCGCGCGAGCAGGATGCCGCCGCAGCCGAGGCTCATTCGAATTGCCGCGCCAGACGTGAAGGCGCGGCGGGCGACGAAGCCTCCGCCCGGGGCCGCTTTGAAACGCTTCGTGACACCCACGGCCACACGGTCGCCCAGGTGCTGGAGCGCCTCGCCGTGGCACGGGCCGCGGTCGCGCTCCTCAGGCGGGAAATCGAGGAGAACCAGACCCAGCGTGCGGTTCGCACCGGTGAGCAGAGCGCCGCGAAGGAGCAGTGGCTCGCCGCGAGCGAAAAGCGCGAGAACCAGGAGGAGCTCCGCCGCACGGCCGTCGCACGCCTGCGCGCGCTCGCCGACCATCGTCTCATCGCCGAGGCCGCTCCGTCGGTCACGCTCGCGGACGATGACGAGCCCTGGAGCGTGAATCACGCCGTCGAGCTCGCGCGCACGCTCGACGCCGCTCTCGAAGACGCTTCGCTGGCGCCGGAGATGTGGCGCCAGCGGCAGGACCAAATTCTCGGTCATGTCCAGGAGCTGCGCGACCGTCTCATCCCCCACGGACACCAGCCCGACACCCACCAGCTCGATGAACTCGTGCTCGTGCGGTGTCACTTTCAGACGCGCCCGCACAGCATGACCGAACTTCAGGCCGCCTTCTCCGCCGAGATCGAGGCGCGCGGACGCCTGCTCCAGGAGCGCGAGCGGGAGATCATTGAGAATCACCTGCTCGCAGAGGCGGCGGTCGAACTCCAGAAGCTGATTCGCTCCGCCGAAAGCTGGAGATCGGCCGCGAACGACGAGATGCACAAGCGCCCCACAAGCACAGGCGTGCGCTTCCGGTTTCAATGGGAGGCCGACACCGAAATCCGCTTTCACGAGATTCGCCCGATCCTGCTTCGTCGCGGAGAGCTCTGGACGCCGGCCGAACGCACCGCCGTCTCGAGCTTTCTTCAGAACCGCATCGCCGCCGAACAGGCCGCCGACGAATCTGGTTCCTGGCGCGACCATCTCGCCCGCGCGCTCGACTACCGCCGCTGGCATCGTTTTGTGATCGAACGCCAGCAGGAGGGCCAGTGGAGGCGTCTGAACAGGATCACCTACGGCACCGGATCCGGCGGTGAAAAGGCCCTCGCTCTCACGCTCCCCCGCTTTGCCGCGGCGGCCGCGCACTACAGTGGCGCCGCGCCGACCGCCCCGCGGCTCGTGATGCTCGACGAGGCCTTTGCCGGCATCGACCCCACGATGCGCGCCCAGTGTCTCGGCGTGCTTTCGCAGTTCGATCTCGACGTCATCATGACCAGCGAACTCGAGTGGGGCTGCTACACGACCGTGCCCGCGCTCGCCATCTATCACCTCACCACGCTCCCCGGCTTCGACGCCGTCGCCGCCACACGCTGGCTGTGGAACGGCCGCGAGCGCCAGCAGGTGGACCACGCCCAACCCAACTGACCGCGCCGATCGAATCCCCCATGTCCGCCGATCTGCCCCGCCTGCGCGCCACCCTCGGCGATCCCGCGCTCGCGAGACTGGTCGCCGCCCTTCGCCGAAGGCTCGAGCTCGGCCGCCCTTTGAGCGGATCGCTGACACTCGGCGATGCGACCACCCAGGAGCGCCTGGCGCTGGACACTCTCCTCGGACGAGCCGCAACCCGCGGCAATTCGCTGCGAGTGGACATCGACCTTCTCGCCGAGACGCTCGCGGTCGCGGGCATCTGCGCCTCGCTTCAGGAGGCCGTTGAACTTCTGGAAGGTCCGGTTGTTGCACACAAGGACCTGAAGCGTCGCATGCTCCAGGCTTGGGCGGAAACGCATGCGGATGCACGCGTCGCATTCGCCTCCTGGCCTGCCATGACCGCCTGGCTCGAGGATCTTTTCGCCCAGGGAACATTGAAGCGCCTTGCGCCGAAACCCACTGAGGCCGCCCTTCTCCTTTCGGAAATCGCCCGCATGATCGCCGCTCTTCCGGCGCAGGGCGATCCGCTTTCCGGTCTTGCGGCGAAGCTCTACGGCGATGCCCACGCCCTCGACGCCGGCTCGCCCCTGGCCACGCTCGCGGTGAGGGCGGCCGCGAGGCTGGGCGGCGTGCAGGAATTCGCCGACGATGCGGAAGGCCGCCGCGAGGCCTGGGCCGCTGTCGGCGTGCTTTGCGACGAACTCAGCACGCCCGTTCTGCTCTTCAATCTGCCTGCGGCGGGAGACACGCCGACGGCGCGCCTGCTGCGTTCGGCGCTGGCCGACGCCGAACCGGCCTACCTCAGTCTGCGACACCTCCTCCGCTGGCCGCTCGCAACCGATCCCGCGCTCGCAGGCAGGGAAATCTTTGTCTGCGAAAATCCCACCATCGTGGCGCTTGCCGCAGAACGACTGGGTTCACGGTCCGCTCCCCTTGTGTGCGTCAACGGCCAGTTTGCGACGCCCGCAAAAACGCTGCTCCGCCAACTGACCACCGCCGGCGCCAGATTGCGCTATCATGGAGATTTCGACGGCGGAGGCCTGACCATCGCCCGCCGCGTCATAGCCGACCTCGGAGCGAGCCCGTGGCGATACTGCACGGCCGACTACCAAGCCGCGCCCAAAGGAAAGCCGATCTCCCCGGAATCGATCCCCGCATGCCCCTGGGACCCGGCGCTGTCAGACGCCCTGCGAAGCGAAGCCCGTGCCGTACACGAGGAAGCCGTCGCCGAGGATCTTCTCAGGGACCTGTCCAGCAGCTCTTACGATCAGAAAGCTCAAACTTGAAATATTACACCAAACGGCATTTCCACCAGCGCCGTCATGCACCGCACGATTCTTCACTATTGGAGGGGCACGCTCCGTCGTGACCGGTTCGGGAATCGATCTCACGCCTGAAATCCTCAAATTTCTGATCAGACACCAAACGGCATTTCCACCGGCGCTGTGTCGCGACGCTCGCCCCCAGGGCATGACAAAGCATGCCCCTGCTATGAAGCCGTAATGGGCAAGCGAAAAAAGCTACGCCCTTCGCACGCTGTGGACGTGCGTTGAAAAAAGGGAATTGGGATTGTGGCGCCGGGGACGTTCTCCGCCGCTGACACGTCAGCGCAACTGACGGTCCAACCTGCTATCCAAAGCGCGTGATGTGCGCCGTTAAGATGACTTATGCGGAAAGAGTAGTGGCGGAGACAAAGCGGTTCGATCTCCAAGACGGGGTTCACCCAAGGGGCATGACGAACACACTCCGCCCCCGCCACCAAAGTCCCATTTAGGCGCTCAACCCACTTTCAGGCCCAGCTGTTCGGGCGTGCAGCGACCGGTGTGGATGCGCCATAAATCGATTGCGAGCCGTCGCGCGACTGCGACCACGGCTCGTTTGCGTGCACGGGCGCCGAGCGCCTGGCGCAGTTTTTTCAGCGGAGGGTAGTCGGGCTGCCAGCGCAGCAGACGCCAGGCGGCCTCGACGAGCAGGTGACGCATTCGAGGGTTTCCGTGCTTGGAGATGCTGCCCTGACGGCGACGTGTCCCCGTCGAGTACTCACTCGGGCACAATCCGCTGTACCCTCCCACCTTTCGACGACCGCCAAAGCGGGCCCAATCGCACACCTCCATTCCCAGCAGTGTGTTCGTGAGCAGACCCAGTCCTTTCACCAGAATCTGTTTCTCGCCCATACTCTCAACCCGCTTGGTCCACGCTTCTATCTCGGATTCAAAATGCAGCGCTTGACGCTGCCAGGTCTCTATCCGTGCGCGCAGCTCCGGCGGCAATGTCTTCGCCAGCTCGCTCCAGGCCTTGGGATGCCACCAGTCTGGATCCGCCTGCACACCGGCGGTCAGCATCAAGCCGTGACCCCGCACCACACAGCGCTGGCGCTCCTTCACCAGCATTCCCCGCTGCCGACCCAACGCTCGAGCCTCTTCCTGTTCCTCCGTCGGAACGTACACCACCGAAAAGGCAGTGGTGTTGCCTCGCAGGTATCGGTCCAGCGCATCACAGATCTCCCGGGCATCCCTGCGATCAGTCTTCACACGCCTGCCTTCCGCGTCCCATTTCCGAGGCACGATCACCCGATTGCGCGCTCCCATCTGGATCAACTTGCGATGCAACCCGTATCCGCACGGTCCGGCCTCGTAGCAACTCTCCACACGGTGTCCTGCGGCGATCAGCCCCGCAACCAGATCCAGCAACTCTTTGTGCGACATTCTGCACACTGGCTTCGGCTGCTGCCCGTCATTCTGACGGCAGACCACCACATCCCTGGCGTGCAGATCCAGCCCCAACTTAACCGTCATCGCCATCTCGACAGCGACACGCTCACCATCTATTTTATGTATGTTATTATTCATAACGCCGACAGGTTGGCTGCTTTTCAGCCGCCTGTCGGCTACATGTCATCTCCATCGGAAGTTGCGCGGAGTCTTTCCCCATTGGGATACCCACAAAATCTTTCCCCACCTGGAGGGGCACGCTCCGTCGTGACCGGTTCGTCGGCTCGCTTCCGAATCTCCCAACTTCCCCAGCCAACCTCCACCACCCTCGCTCATGCCCCAGCTTTCGCGCACAAAGAACCCAATGAAATCCCGCGCTGAGAACGCCCCAATCCCTCCGCCCCGATCCACTCACGAACGCTCGCGCTCCCACGGCGGCCCCGCGGCCACCACTCGCATTTTCCATCTCCACAGGAAACTATCCGACGGCAAACGCTTCACCGTCGCCTCGCTCGCGCGCGAACTCGAAATTTCCGAACGCACCATCAAGCGCGACATCGAGCGGCTCCGCGACTTTCACCGCGCCCCCATAGTGTGGGACTCCACAGCCCGGACCTATCGCTACAGCGAACCGTTCGATCTTCTGACCGGCCTGCGCTTGAACGCGAATGAAACTCTCGCGATCGTGCTCGCCGGACACACGTTCGCCGCCTGGGGCGAATCTCCACTGGGGCAGGTCCTCACCCAGGCGCTCGGCAAGGTTGCACGCTTCGCGGGCGAGGCGTTGTCCATGCCAGCCGATTCGATGCGGGACTGCCTCTTCACACCGGACGCATCGTTTCAAACGGAGAGCGGCTCGCGCTGGTTTGCCGACCTCCTCGACTGCATTCTGAACCGGCGCGAGATCAGACTCCACTACCGAAAGCCGTCCGCATTCCGGCCGGACACGCGTACGATCCGCCCGCTGCATCTCGCCTGCCTCGATCACCGCTGGATGCTGATCGCGCATGACGAGGGGAAAGCCGCCTGGCGAAGCTTTCTGCTCGATCGCATCCAAGGACTCGAGCCCACCGGCAGGCATTTCACGCCTCCCGCCCGCCAGCAGATTCGCGATCACCTTAAGGGAAGCCTCGGGCGGTTCACCGGAGAAACGGAGATTGATGTCCGTCTCAGCTTCACCGCCATCGCGGCACCCTATGTGCGCGAACACCCCTGGCATTTTTCCCAAACGATCGTCGACCGACCCGACGGTGGCATAAACGTCCAGCTTCGGCTCAACAACCTCGTCGACATCCGGCGACGCGTCCTCGCCAATGGACGCCACGTCGAAGTCCTCGCTCCGCCGGAACTCCGCGCGGCGGTGGCGGAGGAGGCAGCCGCGCTGGTTCGGAAGCACGCATAGGAAGAACGAAATACATTCTGGGTGGGCCACTCGGTGTCCCTGTGCGTGTGCTATCGTCCCCCGACACAGGGCGCGATCCGTGCCCGCACCTCGACCTCCCATGCACCGCCGTTCCTTCCTCAACTTCATCGGACTCGTTCCCCTTGCGACGGCGACCTGCGTCGTCGCCAATTTGAAGGCGACCGAAACCAAGCCCCTTCCCATCGAGCCCTGGCGCGACGGCCCCGACACCCTGGAGCGCTGGCGCCGCGCGCCCCGCCAGCCCGTGTGGGAAAGCGATCAACCCGAGCTCTCCCTGCTGATTGAAGCTCTCCGGAAGAACCAGCGCGTGCAATTTTCCTATTTCGGCGGCAGCGCACTCGGCGACCCACGCGTCGTCACGCCCGGCCACCTCTACACCGTCGCCGGTTTCCCCGGCCACTACCTCTCCGGCTACTGCCACCTCCGCGACGCCGAACGCACCTTTCTCGTGGCGAGGATGAGCGAGGTGGATACCCTCTGAAGGAACATGAAGGCGAACTTGGAATACGACTGTCTTTGATCTATTCGTCGCGAACGCAGCCGAAAACACACACAGATTACTTGAAGCGGATGTTTCCCGGGTGGACATCGAGCAATATGACCCCATGTAACCGAAGGACCTCCAACAGGCGTCTCACTTCTCCGGCTCGTTGTTCAAAATCCTCTTCCACTTTTCGGTTCCAATCAGCCCAAACTTCCTCGGAAAATTCGGGGGCTTCGTCGAGCCAGGCATCAGCGAAGTCCAAGATGAACGGCGCGGTCACCATGGTCATCTCGATTGTCATCAACTCGTCATCATAGCCGACCAGTTGTGGAATATTGTGCCCCTCAATCTGCCAAACGCGCTCTTCGCGCAGTCGCACGTAGACATCGCGTTCTCTTCGGAATTGTTCGGCCCGATGGAAAGTTTTTACCGCCAGGAAGGCTGGAAAGTCATTGCTTTCAACCTCGTGCACGACACCATCCTTGCCGCTACCGAGGAAGCGCCGAGCAAGAAAGCTCCGCCGGCCTGCGTAGGCGGCAAATCGATTTCGAACAATGTCATCTTTACTCGGCACCGTGGTTGCGACCGGACATTCCACAACAGTGAAGATGTACGCGATTGCCGGGCAACGCCGCTTCGCCGTGGCTCAAGTCGGACCGGACTTCATGATCGTAACGGAGTCTGTGCAACTCCCTCCGATCGCCGTCGAGTTGGTCGCGGAAATCGATGGCCAGATAAAGCGGCGGTCTGTGTACCTTCCGAATGGCGTGCAGACGGGGGTCGTTCGGACTCCAATCGAAGCCGCGTAAAGCAGCGCAAAACCCAAAGGAGCCGCGCTCTTTCGAGCGCGGAAATGCCTGAAGCTCAGGCAACGTCCCATACGACATCCATACTTCAACGGAGCCATGTCTGGAATACTTATTCATAGAAGTAGTCTGGGAAGTTTTTAAGAAGGGAAAAGATCTTGCCGACAAGTCAAATCATGTTAGCAATCTGCCAATGCCCCTGATTCTCGACACTAGATTGAGCCCTATTGCTTCCTGCTGGTTCGCAGACTCCCGGCCAAACAGCACACTTTCCCCGTTTGCCACCCGAAGTGAAAGACGCTCTTCCTTCCTATGTGAATTACGCAGAGGTTATCTCTCGCTGGCGCTCTCTACCTCCCGAGCAGAAACGCACCCTCCGCTGGGCAGCCATCCCACGTCAGGTTGCCGCCAGCATGGCGTTCGAGGGCGAACCGGTTGACAACCAATGGCTGGAGACACAACACGCCCGCGCGACGCCACCCGCTGGATTGAAACCAGCCGGGGGGTTCTCAGCTACGCGCAACTAGCTCCCCTTCTCGCGGAGCGGGTGCTGCGTCTTCAGCAACTGCTTGAGGCCGGAGTTTTTTCGGAATGTCCGTTGGACGAGGATCTGATCCTCCGCCTGCACCTGGACTTCTGTGGCGATCTGGTGTCAATTCGTGCCAGACTCGGCCGTTTCGATCGCCAATGCGCGGTGACCAATCTCCACACGAATCGATCAAAGTTTTCCGACTCACCTGCAATGAAGCGATGGTTGATTCGGATCGCGCACCCACAATCAGTAATTCTTGCGAGCCACCTCCCGGACAGTCCCACGCAAAGCCCAATAGGCTCGCCAGAACGTAGTGCTCCCCGAGAAATACATCCAGCGGCTTCGTTTTCGCCTGCTGTATCTCATCCTGAGCTTCGGCCACCAGAAAATCCAACCGCCCCGCAGCCGCATCCGCTGCGATCTGCCAACCCCAAGCCCCTTCATATCGCTCGCGCAAGCGATCCACGGGTGCCAGGACCTCCGAATCCGGCAACCGCTGAATCGCCCCTTCTATTGCCTGAACCGTACTCATGTTTCCAATCCAGATTCAACAGACCTGGCGGCGATCCTAACCCAGCCTTGGAATTGCGTCGCCCAAACCACTCAATTTTCAGATCTGCGATCTGATTTCCACCCGCAATCAACACTCAAAAGTTGTCGTCAACAGAGCGAGCGAAGGCCGCAATTCTTCCCGCAATCAACCCAAAAAAACTAAGCATGAGCACAATTCCCACCGTCCTTACCTTGGACATCCTCAAAACCGCTGTGACCGACGGCTCCACCGCCATTCGAGCCCGCATTAACTACGAGCCTGCGGGTGGCAACGGTACGAAGGTTTTCCCGCCAACCTACGAGGGCGGAAAATACGCCTTGGAAGGGCACAATAAAGACGCTGCCACCGCATCTCGTGTACTGCTTGACTCTGTGCAAGCGCAAGCGAACCGCATGGAACTCGCACTCTTGGAGGCGAAACGTCGCGGCCAGATTTCGCTGCCGGTCATCACTACGAGAATCGAAGGCAACGGGCTCCTGAAGCAGTTCAGCGTTTCGAGTCTTGAGGCACCTCATCGCATCGCCGATGCGTTGCTGCGTGACAGCGTCACCAAGGAAGGCGTGAAGTTCCGAGATTCTGAGGCTGGCAAGTGCTTGGACAGCGTCGATCTCAAGAATGCTACCCCGCTTCTAAAGTACTGCCCCACCGCACTCGTTCTTGGGTTGTGGGACAGCACGGGGCCAAGAGGCGGACTTGGCGTAAAATTTGCCCGTGCTTTGGTCTCGGAGCTAGTAGCGCACACTGTACAGCTTGGAAAGAAAACCAGCAGCCGCATAGATCCTGCGGAAATCAGGAAAGACTCCGCCCTTATCTACGCGGCTCCAAATGGTGGGTGGACCTTGGAGGAGAAAGAAGCGCTTAAGGAAAAGGGTAAACCTGTGCTCTTGGGCAAAGATGGCAAACCATCCGAAGCCAACCACGGCAACGTCGTGCCGTCTATCGCTGACGGTGGCGTCATCTTTGAGACAGCCGAGCAAACGGTCGTGCTGTCTCTCACCGCACTCCGTCGACTTTGCTTTCCACTCGAAGCTGGCAAAGCTTCCGATGCAGCTACCGACGACAAGGCCCGCACGCTTCTAGCAGCGCTCGGTCTCTGTGCCGCTGTTCTTGCTGCCGAGCAGAACTCCGACCTCAGGTCTCGTTGCCAGCTTCATGCCACAGAATCGCCAGTGTGGGAGATTCTCACACCGGGCCAGCCGAGCAAACCCGACAAATCTGCCAAGTTATACACATTGAATCGGCAGCAAGCCTTGGATCTCTTCAAAGTAGCTCTCAAAGAGGCCACCAACGCGAAGCTCCCTTGGCATGAAGAAGAAATCTTTCTCCAGGCCTCTGCCCAACTCGTTGAACTCATCCGCCGCAGTCAGGCTCTCTCTGCAAAAACCTCTGCCGAATCATGACTACCATATGCGTTCGCTACCTCGTGGGGCGAGCGGTGGCAACGCATCCGAGCAGCTACGAACTGGCTGAATGGCCACCCCATCCCGACCGCCTCTTCATGGCCCTCGTCGCTGCTTGGGGTGAATCGCATCGTTCAACTTCGGCTGAAGCCGCGCTTCGCTGGCTGGAGCAGCAACCAGCGCCCAGCCTACATGCTGCCACCGAAGTCCATCGCCGCGATGTCGTCACCGTCTTTGTGCCAACCAACGACGCCAGTACGCCCAAGAAGGTCGACGACAAGACCTCGGACAGTGTTGTCGAAGATGGCCTTACAGTACTTCCTGAGAAACGCGGCAAGCAGCCACGCTTCTTTCCCGTAGTGCGCCCACTGCCCGCGCCCGATGGAACAGACTCTACCATCGTTGCCTTTGTCTGGCAAACTGATCCATCCCTCGACAATCGCAGCGCACTAGCCGATCTTTGCCGCCAAGTCACCTATCTCGGCCACTCCTCATCACTAGTCGAGTGCTGGCTCTCAGACAACGTGCCCGATCAAGCGGAAAACCTGCCGCGTTGGAAACCAGGCTCCACTAAGCTTGCCGCTAGTCGTCTTCGCATTCCAAGTGCCGGCCGTTTCGACGAACTCGAGCGCCTTTTTGTTCAAAACCTCCGCCCTAAGCCCTCCATGTGGGCCCCATACGAACTGGACGCCAAAGCTGAGCCGCCCGATCCAAACTACCGCACTGTATTTTCCGCCGATCTCGTCATCCTCCGCCAGACTGGTGGCCGTCGCTTCGGACTGGAAAGCACCGTCCAGCTCACACGCGCCTTGCGCGACACTCTCATGGCCTTGTGTCCCGAGCAGCCCGCACCCGAATGGCTCTCCGGCCACAGCCAGTCAGGACAGCCAACAGAACGCGTGCATGTCGCTTTCATGCCTCTGGCAAATGTCGGTCACTCTCACGGCGATGGCCGCATCATGGGCTTCGCCCTCGCATTGCCCTCTGACCTGCAAACGACATTGCTCCACTCCATCCTTTTCGACGGTGTCGAGTCTCGTATCATCAATCTCACGCTGGGAAAAATTGGTGACATGCAGCTCGAACTCGCTGAGGAAGCGCGTCCGCAGACGTTGCTCCCGAAGCCTTGGACTCAACCCAGCAAACGATGGGCCACTGTCACACCCATGTCATTTGACCGGCACCCCAAGGGAAAAGGTGACGCCGCCTTCGATGATATTGAATCCATGGTGATCCAAGCCTGTGAACACATCGGCCTACCACGAAACATAATCCGCTCTGTAAACATCATGCCCGTCTCCGCACATCAGGGCAGTCCATCGAATCGCGGCTTTCCCTGTCTTCAACGCAAATCCGGCGGCAACATCCACCACAGCCATGTCGCTATCACATTCACGGAGGCGGTCTCGGGACCCCTCATGCTCGGCGCAGGTCGATATCGAGGCTATGGTCTGTTTCGCCCACTCATGGAAGCTTTCTCATGAGTACGCTAAACGCAGACAAGTTCAGCGAGTTCTTCCATGCCGTGCATGGCAACGATCCCTTTCCTTGGCAAAATCGACTCTTACGACGGGTGCTGGACGCTCGCAAAGGCTGGCCCCAGGCGATTACCCTGCCTACTGCCAGCGGCAAGACGTCTTGCATCGATATCGCTCTCTTTGCTCTTGCTGTGCAAGCAGACCTCCCTCCAGAGAGCCGCACGGCACCGCGCCGCATCGCCTTCGTCGTGGATCGCCGCATTATTGTCGATGAGGCCAGCGCCCGGGCAAAGAAGATCGCTGATGCTCTCGCGAAGAATTCCAATCCAATCATCCAGGATGTGTCTAGGCGCTTGTTCATGCTCGCCGGAGACTCAGCCGAAGCTGCCATCCGAATAGTCGCGCTTCGCGGTGGAGTATACCGTGATCAAGTTTGGAGCACCAACCCACTGCAACCTCTCGTTCTCTGTTCGACCGTAGATCAGCTCGGATCACGCCTCCTTTTCCGCGCCTACGGAGCAAGTTCGGGTGCTTGGCCCATCCACGCCGGACTCGTCGGCAATGACACGCTTGTCCTCTTGGATGAAGCCCATATCGCCGAACCCTTCCTCCAGACCGCCAACGCCATTTCTCACTATCGCAGCCATGCCCAACAGGCAATTCCTGCGCCATTCCGCTTCGTCGTCATGTCAGCCACGCCACCAGAGGCTTGCACCGACCGCTTTCCAGCTACTGACACCGAACTAGACCCTGACCGCAATCACAAGCTCCTAGGCGCACGCTGGTCCGCTACCAAACCAACAATCCTCTCCGTCGCTGACGGCACAAGACCAACTGACTTTGTAGGTAAATTGGCCGACAAGCTCGTTAAAGAAGCCAAGAAGCTCCAGACCGACGACCGCCGCACCATCGCCATTGTCGTCAACCGCGTCGCCACCGCCCAGAAGGTCGCCGAGCTGCTCAAGGGGACACCTCACCTCCTCCTCACCGGCCGGATGCGACCATATGACCGAGATCGCATTGTCGCCAAGGCTGAGACGGACTATAGTTTGAGCACCAATGGTGCAGCCAAAAACCCAGATCGCCCCCCTGTATTCATCGTTGCCACCCAGTGCCTCGAAGTAGGCGCTGACATGGACTTCGACGGCATCGTCAGTGAATGCGCCAGCCTCGACTCGCTTCGTCAACGCTTCGGCCGTCTCAATCGTGGTGGGCGCACAATTCAGGCTCGTGGCACCATCGTGATTCGCGCCGATCAGATCACCGCGCCGAGCGATGAAAAGAATCTTGATCCAGTCTATGGCCGCGCGCTCTTCGAAACCTGGGCTTGGCTAAACACTTTCCCACCTGACCAACTCGACTTCGGTATCGAAGCCCTTCAGCCTCATCTAGCCGCTCTTGAATCCACCGCAGCCGCCAAACTCCGTTTGGAGCCTCGCGATGCGCCGGTGATGCTCCCATCCCACCTCGAAGCTTGGAGCCAAACTGCTCCCAAACCCCATTGCGAGCCTGAGCCTAGCCTCTTTCTTCACGGCAAGAATACAAGCGCTCCCGAGATCAGCCTCTGCTGGCGTCTCGATATCGCAGAGTCGGACAAAGAAGATGCTCTCTTCGACCACCTCTCGCTTTGCCCTCCTGCCTCAGCCGAATGCCTAAGCGTCCCGCTCTGGGCGCTGCGGCAGTGGCTCGCCAGTTCGAATTCCGAACAAACAGCCAAGGTTCTCGCGTTGGAAAGCGATGACTCTTCCTCTGAACCAGATATCAAACAGCCAGACTCCGAGGTTTCGCTATTTGCCATCTGCTGGCGCGGCCTATCCACGGAGAAGTCCGAGCCGGAGGATCAAAGCTTCATCCTCACTAGCAGCGATCATCTTGGTCGACTAAGGCGAGGTGACACCCTCATCTTCAGCGACTATCGCAGCGCCCGCTTCTGGCTCGGCCCAGACATCGCCGGCAAGGACAGTCCAAGCTCTTACCTGGACATCGGCGACCGCGTTCAGCACATCGTTCGAGCCCGTCCAACATTGAGGTTTCACAAGGCACTGATCGCTCACTGGCCCATACCAGCCACTGGCGCTACTGACGAACTAGATTGGAAAAACCTTCTGCAACCTTGGCTGGAAGCTGAGTCAATCGGACCTCATCTCGAAGAACTCGGCATGGCCAAAGTCCGGCTCCAAACCATACTAAGGAATCTGCAAACCTGCGCCCAGGAAAGCCAGGAGCACTCCTGGCTCATGCACACCTGCGCCGCCCTGCACAAGGAGATCAGCGATCAGCGGCGGCTTGAGCGAGCAATCCATCAGCCCTTGCCTAGTGCTGGTTTTGTCCTTCGGAGCACCTCCCGATACCGACTCACAGCCGAGTCAGAAGAAGATCCAGTCGCCGAGGACAGCTTCAGCAGCTCCCGCAGTACTCAGCCTGTCCTTCTCAGCACACACAGCCAAGCCGTCGCTGCTCGCGCCACCCAGCACGCCACTGCCGCCGGATTACCTGAGTCCATAATCCGTGCATTTCACCTAGCCGGAGTCCTGCACGATGCCGGCAAGGCCGACCCACGATTTCAAGCCATGCTGATTGCAAGCTCACCCGGATACATCCCCGCGGCAAACGAGTTCCTAGCCAAGTCTGCCCGCTTACCTTCAAACCGACGTCAGGCCGAAGCCCAGCGTAAAGCTGCAGGCTATCCCAAAGGAGGGCGTCATGAACTCCTCAGTATTCGCCTGGCTGAAAGCGTCAAAGCTTTGTGGCAGGACATCGACGAGCAAGATCTTGTCTTCCACCTGATCGCCAGCCACCACGGCCATTGTCGACCTTTCGCCCCGGTTATTGATGACTCTGAAGGAAGCAGCCTCACTGTCACCTTTCCCTGCGGCGAGCATCGGCTCACCTACACCGCTGCCACCAGCCTTGAGAGCCTCGACAGCGGCATCAGCGAGCGCTTTTGGCGACTCCAAGCCCGCTTCGGCCCTTGGGGTCTCGCTTGGCTCGAAGCGCTTTTCCGCACAGCGGATCAACAGATAAGCGCCAGCGTGCCAATCACAATAGCTCCGCCAGCATGAATGCCCACACCCTTCAACTCGTTGGCCTCGAAGGCAGCAACAGCGTTGGTTACTTGGCGGCCCTCGGCACTCTTCGCCTCCTCGCTCACCATCATGCCGACTTGACGCCTAAGCTTTCTTGGAATCCCCGTACTCAGAAGGCTATTCTTCACACCACACGCGCTGTCAGTGAAGTCGACCTCGTAGATTACATTTATGCCGCTCTCATCGGCGGTCCGTCCAATCCCGCCGCAGGCATTACCGCTCGCAAACTACTCTACACCCGTTCTGAACAGATCGAGACCAGTCGCAAGCAACTGAGAAAGGACAAAAGCCTCACCAGGTTCGATCTTAAAAACCGCGAAACTGCTCTCGATGCAGAACTCGAAAACCTGCGTCAGCGCTGGCTCGAATATGCCGCTCCACACCTTAACTACGGTGCCGACACGAAATTCAAAGTCTCCGAATGGCGCAATTGGGAGCTGCGTGCCCAAGCCACAGCCCACCAGCAGCCATTTCACGTTGCCACGCTTTCCGCCCTCTGCAGCAGCGCTTGTCAGGACGATGATGGCCAAGCCGAAGACACTGCTTTCCGCACGGTGCGCGGCGCAGGCCACCAGCACTTTCTCGGTATCATGGCAAACCAGCTGAGCACGCTCACGCCGGAACACATCAACAAGACGCTTTTCGCCCCATGGGCCTACGACGACCCCACTGAAGCTCTCAGCCTCCGCTGGGATCCGCTCGACGATGTCCGCTACGCCCTTCGTTGGCGCGATCCCAGCGGCGATCCCCTGCGAAAGACGCAAGGCGGCATGATTGGAGCAGGTGCCCTCGCTGTCGCAGGCCTGCCACTCCATCCGGTCCATCCCCGCCAATCTGGCCTACGCACCATTGGTTTCTCGGAAATCGAGAGAGCCGTTACTTGGACTTGGCCGCTTTGGCATCCCCCCATTGATCTCTCCACAGCCCGAAGTGTCATCGCCCTGGCCGAAAATCAAAAAGAGAAGCCAGACCACAGTCAGCTCCAGCCACGCGGCATCTTCCGCCTCTACCGCTGCGAGCGCTTCACGCAAGGAAAGTTCCGTAACTTTACTCCCGCCGTAGCAGTCTAGAGCATTTTACCACGGCCCATCCCCTCTCCTCTGGGGACTAACCCGACTTCCGCTACTGGAACTCGAAAACAAGAATTTTCGGGGGAACCTGATGTCCAAGTTGCTGGTACATCGTAACCGCATTTTGAAAAGTGCGTGTAGTGGCGACCAACCCTTCAAAAATTTTAGCAATCTGATACTATTTCCGTAGTGTCGTCGCATCTTCACGGGAGTCACCTCTCACTACGAGATTGGAGGCGTTTTCCAAACTTCAGGACTGTGTAGTGGCGACCTTTTCTCGCAACGTTCTTACAATCAACGCATGGACCTTCGAAGAAATCGCCAGTAGCGGAAGTCGGGCTAACACACTTTTCTGCTGCAACAGCCCACGCTTGCCTGCATCGCGATACCCCCACAAACTCTGCCCATGCGGGAATTTCACTTCCTGGTCGAGCACGACGACTTCTCTGCTGAACTTCTCGTCGGCGGCGAGATTTCGCTCTACTCCCTCGCCCTGCTCATAAACAAGGCGGTTCGTTTCGAGTTCGAATTCGACGACTCTTTCGAGTTCTGCGACAACCTCAAGCAGCCCTTCCGCAGCAAGGAACGCTACTCGCTTCTCGCCGACATGGATGAGGTCGATGACGGCAGTCTTGGCGTGCAGGAAACCAGCATTGCGGATGTTTTCCGGCCGCGACGGAAAATGATCTACCACTGCGAATTCGGCACAGACTGGTACTTTCTCGTGACCTGCACCGCCATCAAGGAATCCACCGCCAAACGATCCTTCAAGAAGATCGTCTCCACCAGCGGCACCCCGCCCGAGCAGTATCCTGAGGACTTCGGATGAGGCCCTGAACCCGCCGCTCATCCGGATCTCAAGTCTCATATTCTGGATCCCTAGCCCGCGGCGGTCATGAGCCACTCGTCCGACGTCACTCACGACCTCCTGCCGGCCCGGATGCTCAACGAGTTCGTCTACTGCCCGCGGCTCTTCTACTACGAGCACGTCGAGGGCGTTTTTCTGCACAATGCGGACACGAAGAAGGGCGCCTCCGAGCATCGTCGCGTCGATGGCGGAAAGGGGGAACTGCCCAAATCCAAGAAGGCCGGCGGCAGCACCGACAAAGCGGACTCCGACAGCAACGTTGCTGATGCCAGCGAAGGGGAGCCTGCGCCGGTTCAAGACCAGGCCAGCCCCACCGCGCCGGATTTGGCGTCGGAGGTGATCCACGCCCGCTCGGTCATGCTGGGATCGGAAACCCTGGGCGTTGTCGCCAAGCTCGATCTCATCGAAGTCACGGTCGAGGGCGACACCGGCACTTCACCCGGAGGTGTCCGCTCGGTCTGCCCCGTCGAATACAAAACCGGCGCGCCTCGCGAGGGCGAATCCGGCAACTCGCTGTGGGACCCCGATCGCATGCAGCTCGGACTCCAGATCCTGCTGCTGCGCGAAAACGGCTACTCGTGCAGCGAGGGTGTCGTATACTATCGACAGACCCGGCAGCGGGTTCGATTTGAACTGACTCCCGACGACGAGGACTGGATCCGCCGCTCCATCGTTTCCGCGCGGATCTGCGCGGGCGGTCCGATTCCTCCCCCCCTCGACCATTCCCCCAAATGCCCGCGATGCTCGCTCTCGCCCGTCTGCATGCCGGACGAAACGCACTTCCTGCATCAAATGGCGCCGGACGACGAACTGCCTGCCGCGGAGCTGCAGCTTGCGCTTCCGGGTCTGGGCGACGGCGCTCTCGCGCTCGACGACTCCAGAGTTGCGCAACTCGCCGATTCCTTCAGCACCGACGACGCGGTCTGGGAGCAGCTCCCCGAGCCACGCCTGCCCCGCCCGGCCATCGAGGGCGAGGTACGCCGGCTGGTCGCCCCCGATGTCGACACCAAGGTCCTGTACGTCAACACGCCGGGAGTCAGCGTGACCAAGAAGGGGGAAACCGTCGTGGTGAAGGAGAAGGGCGAAGCCATCTCCGAATTTCGCATCAAGGATCTGCATCATGTCGCCATCTTCGGTTCAGCGCAGATTTCGACCGCGCTCATCCAGACGCTCTGCGAGGCGGAAATCCCCGTGTCCTATTTCTCCATGGGAGGCTGGTTCTACGGACTCACCCGCGGCCATGGCCTCACGAATGTCTTCACGCGAATCAAGCAATTCGCCCGCGCCGCAGAGCCACAGCATTCACTGATTCTTGCCCGCCTCTTCATCTACGGAAAGATCCGCAATCAGCGCACGCTCCTCATGCGCAACCATGTCGAGCCGCCGCCCCTGGCCTTGCGGGCGCTCAAGTACGCCCAAAGCGCGGCGCTGTCCGCCCCCAGCCACGCCACGCTGCTCGGAATCGAGGGCGCGGCGGCATTGGTGTACTTCCGGAATTTTCACGGCATGATCAAGGCCGGCCACGACGACGACGAAATCCCTGGTCTCGAGGACGATGAATCCGAGAGACAACTCGGGACCCAGGCCCTTTTCCGATTCGACTTCAAGACCCGCAGCCGAAGGCCGCCCCGGGATCCCGTCAACGCGCTCCTCTCCCTCGCCTACAGTCTGCTCTCTCGCGACTGCACCGTGGCGGCGCTGGCCGTGGGCTTCGATCCCTACATCGGACTGTATCACCGCCCGCGCCACGGCCGGCCCGCGCTCGCACTGGACGTGATGGAGGAGTTTCGTCCCCTCATTTCCGACTCCGCAGTGCTGAGCGCCATCAACACGCGCATGCTGGGTCCCTCCGATTTCGTACAGGCGGGAGACGCCGTGAATCTCACCCCGCTGGGAAGGCGGCGATTCTTTCAGGCTTATGAGAAACGGATGAGCGATACGATCACCCATCCGCTTTTCGACTACAAAGTCAGCTACCGACGCGCCATCGAACTCCAGTTCCGCCTGCTTGCGCGAACACTGACAGGCGAGATTGAGCGCTACCTGCCATTCACCACCCGCTGAGCAAGGAGGCGACCCGTGAGCCGCACCAACTACATTGTCACTTACGACATCTGCGACCCCAAGCGCCTGCGAAAAGTCTTCAAGGCCTGCAAGGATTACGGGCTGCACCTCCAGCTCTCGGTGTTTGAGTGCGACCTCACGGCGGCGGAGAAGATCGATTTTGAAAGCCGACTGAGAGGCCTGATCGACCGGGACAAGGACCAGATCCTCTTCATCGCGCTCGGCCCCTCGGAAAGTCGCGGCGAACGGGTGATCACGGCCATCGGTCAGGCCTACATTCGCCTCGATCCCCCCTGCTTCGTCGCCTAGAAACATGCCTCTAAGACACGGTTTCCGCGCGCGTCTTCAACCAACACCCGATTCTTGTTCTTTGAAAGTCCCACGCGAGCGGCAGGATGATGCGGACATCCTGACCCCCACTCGAAGATTGAAAGCCAATGCTTTAGGGCCCGCCCGTTCGAATGCACCCGAACCTGACCAACCCCCATGAAGGCACCGCTCGATTTCGTATTGAATTGCCACACCCCTTCAGGCAGTTAGGAAAGAGTTGTCTCCGCGCACTCGAGTGCGCGGCTCCGTTGAAGCTTGCCAGGTTGGTGTGGGGAGAAAAT